>NZ_CP022315.1:313170-626340 GCF_002216775.1 Virgibacillus phasianinus | reverse complement strand
GTGGAATTAATCGCAATTGGTAACGGAACGGCTTCACGTGAAACGGAACAGTTTATAGCCGATGTGATTCAAAACAATAAACTGGATGTTCCATACATTATTGTAAATGAAGCAGGGGCAAGTGTTTATTCTGCATCCGCATTAGCCCGGGAAGAATTTCCTGATTTGCAGGTTGAAGAAAGAAGTGCAGCCTCCATTGCCAGACGTGTACAGGACCCGCTTGCGGAACTTGTAAAAATTGATCCGAAATCAATAGGTGTTGGCCAGTATCAGCACGATGTCAGCCAAAAAGAATTAAATGAATCGTTATCATTTGTTGTAGAAACAGCGGTGAACCAGGTTGGTGTTAACGTGAATACTGCATCGCCAAGTCTGCTGCAATACGTGTCTGGACTTAGTAAAACAGTCGCGAATAATATTGTGAAACAACGTAATGAGGTTGGTAAATTTTTAAATCGTAAGCAATTAAAGAAGATACCACGACTGGGTGCTAAAACATATGAACAAAGTATCGGGTTTTTACGTATTTTTGATGGAGAACATCCACTGGACAGAACGCCTATTCATCCTGAGAGCTATCCGCATACAGAAAAACTGCTGGATATGTTAGGAAGCGGTATAACAGACATCGGATCGAAGGAATTGCAGGAAAAGCTTTCTGGTATAAACAAACGTGAAGTTGCGGAAAGGCTCGAAATCGGGGAATTAACATTACAGGACATCATCCAAGCGCTGATTCGTCCAGAACGGGATCCGCGTGATGATTTGCCAAGACCATTATTAAAACAGAATGTGTTAAAGATGGAGGATCTTCAACCCGGCATGGAGATGCAGGGGACAGTCAGAAATGTGGTTGACTTCGGTGTCTTTGTAGATATTGGGGTTAAGCAGGACGGTTTAGTTCACATATCAAAAATGTCGAATAAATTTGTTAAACATCCAATGGATATAGCTTCAGTTGGCGATGTCGTTACAGTTTGGGTTGAAAACTTTGACGCCAATAAAGGAAGAATAGCCTTGTCCATGGTTAAATAAAAGCTTTCAGAGCGCCTTGCTTTGCGGCAGTTTTAATCCGCGATGAGTTTAGATAAAATTGGCTTATTGCTAGCAATGGTGAAATCGAAGTCAGGGAGCTTGAAATAAACATGGCCGCTTGTTAAATAAGCATAATAGGCCGAACAAACCTCTTATCTGTAAATAAAAAAAGGATCGCAAATTTGCGATCCTTTTTATTAAACTCTTTATCGTACACTTTCGGGTACGGATAGGCCTAATCCCTGTGCGACGCGTTCGCCGTATTCCGGATCAGCTTTATAGAAATGTTCAATTTGGCGTAATTTAATTTCATCTCGTTCAACAGGTTTCATATGGTTAACTACTGCTTGAATAAGACGGTCCTTTTCGTCAGGGCCCATTAGTCGGTAGAGGTCACCGGCTTGTGTGAAATGATCATCATTTTCATAAACGACGCTATCAGCCTCACCATAAACCTCAAATGGATTAACCTTTGATGGAGCATCCTCTTTTGGACCTTCCAGACTGTTTGGTTCATAGTTTACAGAACCACCACTGTTACCATCTAAGCGCATTTGTCCATCGCGCTGATAATTCTTAGTACCATTTAATGGACGGTTAATCGGTAATTGCTGATGATTCGCCCCAATACGATAACGATGTGCATCAGAATAACCAAACAGGCGTCCTTGCAGCATTTTATCAGGTGATGCTTCAATGCCAGGTACAAAGTTTCCAGGTGAAAATGCTGCCTGTTCTACCTCGGCAAAGTAATTTTCTGGGTTACGATCTAAAACCATCCGACCTAACTCAATACGTGGATAATCTTTTTTAGACCATGTTTTAGTAACATCAAATGGATCCCATTTATAAGATTTCGCATCCTCATAAGGCATAATTTGAACATATACTTTCCAGGCAGGGAAGTCTCCGCTATCAATTGCATTATATAAATCCTCTGTATGATAATCTGGATTTTCTCCCGCTATTTCTGTTGCTACACTTTCATCTAATGCTTTAACACCTTGTTCAGCAATAAAATGATATTTAACCCACGATGGCTCACCCTGATCATTTACCCATTTGAATGTATGGCTTCCATATCCATTCATATGACGAAGTGTTGCAGGGATACCGCGGTCACCATGTAAATAAGTAACCTGGTGCAGTGACTCCGGTGATAGCGACCAGAAATCCCATACCATATTAGGATCCTTTAAGTTTGTTTTAGGATTACGTTTTTGTGTATGAATAAAATCAGGGAACTTAATTGCATCCTGGATGAAGAAAATAGGTGTGTTATTTCCAACCAGATCATAGTTTCCTTCTTCTGTATAAAATTTCAATGCAAACCCGCGTGGATCCCGAACAGTGTCAGCCGATCCCAGTTCTCCTGCAACCGTTGAAAAACGGGCAAACATTGGGGTGCGCTTACCAACTTCGCTTAAGAAGGCAGCCTTTGTGTATTTGGATAAATCATTAGTTACTTCAAAATACCCGTGTGCTCCTGCACCTTTCGCGTGAACAACTCGTTCTGGAACCCGTTCCCGGTTAAAGTGTGCAAGTTTTTCTAAAAGGTGTACATCTTGAATTAACACTGGACCCCTAGAACCGGCTGTAATTGAATTTTGATTATCGCCAACTGGAGCTCCTGATGCGGTTGTTAATCTGTTTTTTTCATTACTCATTCGTGAAACACCTCTCCTTTTTGATTTAAACAATCTATATTAATTATAATATAAATCTATTAAAAATCAATATTTATTTATAATAATTTTAAACTAAGGCTAAATAAAAGGGAGTGAATGGCTATATTTACTAGTTTACTGGAAGTTAATTTAAATTCCCAATTCTTTGCCTGGCTATCATTTGTGACTGCCAAATGAGTATTTAGACTTTTGGGAATACAGGTTTGCCGTAAAGTATGTTAAAATAAAGGAACTGGAAAAGCAAAAGAGGATGCCTTGTATGAATCTATTAAACGAAAAAGAATTATATGCACTTGTACAAAAGATTTCACTAAATTACTTTGGGAAATCGTTTAAAGATCAAGTTCGATTTAATTCTAGATTGCGAACCACAGGTGGGAGATATATTCCGTCTAAAAGGATTATAGAACTGAATCCAAAATATGTGCTGGAAACGAACGAGGCTGAGTTTATAGGAATCATTAAACATGAGTTATGTCACTACCATCTTCATATAGAAGGAAAGGGATACAAACATGGGGATTCGGCCTTTAAGATGCTATTAAAAGAAACAGGATCACCGAGACACTGCACCCCGCTTCCTTCATCTAAGCGGGAAAATAAACATCATTATATCTGTAAAAGCTGCTCACATGTTTATAAACGGCAACGAAGGGTTAATATTAATAAATATCGTTGCGGTCGATGCGGCGGGGTGTTAAAGGATCAATAGTTATTAGGGAAAGCTGCTTTATGTGAAAATTTGTTATAGGTAGAAAATGAACGATCGACAAAAATCTGGCGAAAATGCATTGACGAAAAGTAGCTTCCATGTTAAATTTAATAAGCCCTAAAAAAACGGGGGTGAAATCTTACATAAGTAATTGACATTTTTATGAAGTTATTGTATTATATTTTTCGTCGCAATTATTTTCATATGCTGGACAAGCTATGATTCATTTGTTTGATTATTCCACAGTAGCTCAGTGGTAGAGCTATCGGCTGTTAACCGATCGGTCGTAGGTTCGAATCCTACCTGTGGAGCCATATGGAGAAGTACTCAAGTGGCTGAAGAGGCGCCCCTGCTAAGGGTGTAGGTCGTGTGAGCGGCGCGAGGGTTCAAATCCCTCCTTCTCCGCCATTTAATGGCCCGTTGGTCAAGTGGTTAAGACACCGCCCTTTCACGGCGGTAACACGGGTTCGAATCCCGTACGGGTCATCAATAATTACATATGATTGTGGACTGGTCCGGTAGTTCAGTTGGTTAGAATGCCTGCCTGTCACGCAGGAGGTCGCGGGTTCGAGTCCCGTCCGGACCGCCATTTATTGGGCTATAGCCAAGCGGTAAGGCAGCAGGTTTTGATCCTGTCATTCCCAGGTTCGAATCCTGGTAGCCCAGCCATTTATGTGCTTATTATATTATGACGAGCCATTAGCTCAGTTGGTAGAGCATCTGACTTTTAATCAGAGGGTCGAAGGTTCGAATCCTTCATGGCTCATCCTGAATTTACTTTTTTGCGGGTGTGGCGGAACTGGCAGACGCGCTAGATTTAGGATCTAGTGTCTTATGACGTGGGGGTTCGACTCCCTTCACCCGCATTCACATGCTTTCTGCTGTGTATTACATGGCATTTTGTTTTTGTTATGCGGTCGTGGCGGAATGGCAGACGCGCTAGGTTGAGGGCCTAGTGGTGGCAACACCATGGAGGTTCAAGTCCTCTCGGCCGCACTAAGATTAAAAAAACTATTGCATTTAACTTTGAAACATGGTACATTAGTAAATGTCGCTTTAAAGCGCCCGTAGCTCAATTGGATAGAGCGTTTGACTACGGATCAAGAGGTTAGGGGTTCGACTCCTCTCGGGCGCGCCATTTCGGGAAGTAGCTCAGCTTGGTAGAGCACATGGTTTGGGACCATGGGGTCGCAGGTTCGAATCCTGTCTTCCCGACCATCGGAATATTTAACATTTTAATATGCGGGTGTAGTTTAGTGGTAAAACCTCAGCCTTCCAAGCTGATGATGAGGGTTCGATTCCCTTCACCCGCTCCATTTAATAAAATTTTTATGTTGGGCCTGTAGCTCAGCTGGTTAGAGCGCACGCCTGATAAGCGTGAGGTCGGTGGTTCGAGTCCACTCAGGCCCATTTTGCTCCTTGAAAACTGAACAAACAATCAAGTATGTCAAGCAACGAAACAAAGCTAAGACCAACGATAGAATTGATTGGTGTCGATTCTATTCAAACTTTTTTGGAGAGTTTGATCTTGGCTCAGGACGAACGCTGGCGGCGTGCCTAATACATGCAAGTCGAGCGCGGGAAGCAAGCAATCGCCCTTCGGGGCGTGAGCTTGTGGAACGAGCGGCGGACGGGTGAGTAACACGTGGGCAACCTGCCTGTAAGATTGGGATAACCCCGGGAAACCGGAGCTAATACCGAATAATACTTTTTATCACATGGTAGAAAGTTGAAAGGCGGCTTTTGCTGTCACTTACAGATGGGCCCGCGGCGCATTAGCTAGTTGGTGGGGTAATGGCCTACCAAGGCGACGATGCGTAGCCGACCTGAGAGGGTGATCGGCCACACTGGGACTGAGACACGGCCCAGACTCCTACGGGAGGCAGCAGTAGGGAATCTTCCGCAATGGACGAAAGTCTGACGGAGCAACGCCGCGTGAGTGATGAAGGTTTTCGGATCGTAAAACTCTGTTGTTAGGGAAGAACACGTATCGTTCGAATAGGACGGTGCTTTGACGGTACCTAACCAGAAAGCCCCGGCTAACTACGTGCCAGCAGCCGCGGTAATACGTAGGGGGCAAGCGTTGTCCGGAATTATTGGGCGTAAAGCGCTCGCAGGCGGTCTTTTAAGTCTGATGTGAAAGCCCACGGCTTAACCGTGGAGGGTCATTGGAAACTGGAGGACTTGAGTACAGAAGAGGAGAGTGGAATTCCACGTGTAGCGGTGAAATGCGTAGAGATGTGGAGGAACACCAGTGGCGAAGGCGACTCTCTGGTCTGTAACTGACGCTGAGGAGCGAAAGCGTGGGGAGCGAACAGGATTAGATACCCTGGTAGTCCACGCCGTAAACGATGAGTGCTAGGTGTTAGGGGGTTTCCGCCCCTTAGTGCTGAAGTTAACGCATTAAGCACTCCGCCTGGGGAGTACGGCCGCAAGGCTGAAACTCAAAAGAATTGACGGGGGCCCGCACAAGCGGTGGAGCATGTGGTTTAATTCGAAGCAACGCGAAGAACCTTACCAGGTCTTGACATCCTCTGCCAGCGATAGAGATATCGTGTTCCCTTCGGGGACAGAGTGACAGGTGGTGCATGGTTGTCGTCAGCTCGTGTCGTGAGATGTTGGGTTAAGTCCCGCAACGAGCGCAACCCTTGATCTTAGTTGCCAGCATTTAGTTGGGCACTCTAAGGTGACTGCCGGTGACAAACCGGAGGAAGGTGGGGATGACGTCAAATCATCATGCCCCTTATGACCTGGGCTACACACGTGCTACAATGGATGGAACAAAGGGAAGCGAAGCCGCGAGGTGTAGCAAATCCCATAAAACCATTCTCAGTTCGGATTGCAGGCTGCAACTCGCCTGCATGAAGCCGGAATCGCTAGTAATCGCGGATCAGCATGCCGCGGTGAATACGTTCCCGGGCCTTGTACACACCGCCCGTCACACCACGAGAGTTGGCAACACCCGAAGTCGGTGAGGTAACCTTTATGGAGCCAGCCGCCGAAGGTGGGGCCAATGATTGGGGTGAAGTCGTAACAAGGTAGCCGTATCGGAAGGTGCGGCTGGATCACCTCCTTTCTAAGGAAAAACAGGAAGCGAGAAGCTACATGTAGTGGAAGCTGACCTGTTTAACGGAATCCCTGTGATAACCTGCTGGTTATCCGGGGGCGTAAGCCCTACTATCATGTAGGCCTTGACATATCAGGTTGTTTGTTCAGTTTTGAGGGATGCGAATCTCTCTTTTTGTACCTTGAAAACTAAATAAGAGCAAGATAGACAACGACATCAAAAACGTAAGTTCTTAATCATAAAGATAGTTAAGTGAAGAAGAGCGCACGGTGGATGCCTTGGCACTAGGAGCCGATGAAGGACGGGACTAACACCGATATGCCTCGGGGAGTCGTAAGTAGACTTCGATCCGAGGATTTCCGAATGGGGAAACCCGCTGTTCGTAATGGAGCAGTACGCGTATCTGAATACATAGGATACGTGAGGCAGACCCGGGGAACTGAAACATCTTAGTACCCGGAGGAAGAGAAAGCAAATGCGATTTCCCAAGTAGCGGCGAGCGAAACGGAATCAGCCCAAACCAGAAAGCTTGCTTTCTGGGGTTGTAGGACACTCCATTGGAGTTACAAAGAAATGCTTTAGATGAATCGATCTGGAACGATCAGCCAAAGCGGGTAAGAGCCCTGTAATCGAAAAAGCGTTTCCTCCGGAGTGGATCCTGAGTACGGCGGAACACGAGGAATTCCGTCGGAATCCGGGAGGACCATCTCCCAAGGCTAAATACGACCTAGTGACCGATAGTGAACCAGTACCGTGAGGGAAAGGTGAAAAGCACCCCGGAAGGGGAGTGAAAGAGATCCTGAAACCGTGCGCTTACAAGTAGTCGAAGCCCGTTTATGGGTGACGGCGTACCTTTTGTAGAATGGACCGGCGAGTTACGATCGTATGCAAGGTTAAGTGGAAGACACGGAGCCGCAGCGAAAGCGAGTCTGAATAGGGCGAAATAGTATACGGTCGTAGACCCGAAACCGTGTGATCTACCCATGTCCAGGGTGAAGGTCAGGTAACACTGACTGGAGGCCCGAACCCACGTATGTTGAAAAATGCGGGGATGAGGTGTGGGTAGGGGTGAAATGCCAATCGAACACGGAGATAGCTGGTTCTCTCCGAAATAGCTTTAGGGCTAGCCTCAATAGATGCGTACTGGAGGTAGAGCACTGATTGAACTAGGGGCCCTCACCGGGTTACCGAATTCAGTCAAACTCCGAATGCCAGCTACGTTACGTTGGGAGTCAGACTATGGGTGATAAGGTTCATAGTCGAAAGGGAAACAGCCCAGACCGCCAGCTAAGGTCCCAAAGTATACGTTAAGTGGAAAAGGATGTGGAGTTGCCCAGACAACCAGGATGTTGGCTTAGAAGCAGCCATCATTTAAAGAGTGCGTAATAGCTCACTGGTCGAGTGACTCTGCGCCGAAAATGTACCGGGGCTAAACGTATCACCGAAGCTGCGGATTGTTCTTCGGAACAATGGTAGGAGAGCGTTCCAAGTGCTGTGAAGTCAGACCGTGAGGACTGGTGGAGCGCTTGGAAGTGAGAATGCCGGTATGAGTAGCGAAAAAAGAGTGAGAATCTCTTTCACCGAAAGCCTAAGGTTTCCTGAGGAAGGCTCGTCCGCTCAGGGTTAGTCGGGACCTAAGCCGAGGCCGAAAGGCGTAGGCGATGGACAACAGGTAGATATTCCTGTACCACCTCATGAATGTTTGAGCGATGGGGGGACGCAGTAGGATAAGGAATGCGCACTTCTGGAAATGTGCGCCCAAGCAACAAGGGAGTTGGATTGGCAAATCCGTCCAACAATTCTGAGCTGTGATGGGGAGGGAACTATAGTACCGAAGTTCTGGATTTCACACTGCCAAGAAAAGCCTCTAGTGAGTTCATAGGTGCCCGTACCGCAAACCGACACAGGTAGGCGAGGAGAGAATCCTAAGGTGATCGGGAGAACTCTCGTTAAGGAACTCGGCAAAATGACCCCGTAACCTCGGGAGAAGGGGTGCTCCTTTAAGGAGGAGCCGCAGTGAATAGGCCCAAGCGACTGTTTAGCAAAAACACAGGTCTCTGCGAAGCCGAAAGGCGAAGTATAGGGGCTGACACCTGCCCGGTGCTGGAAGGTTAAGGGGAAGAGTTAGCGCCTTCGGGCGCGAAGCTTAGAACCGAAGCCCCAGTAAACGGCGGCCGTAACTATAACGGTCCTAAGGTAGCGAAATTCCTTGTCGGGTAAGTTCCGACCCGCACGAAAGGTGCAACGACTTGGGCACTGTCTCAACGAGAGACCCGGTGAAATTATACTATGTGTGAAGATGCACATTACCCGCGACAGGACGGAAAGACCCCGTGGAGCTTTACTGTAGCCTGATATTGAATGTTGGTACAGCTTGTACAGGATAGGTGGGAGCCATCGAAACCGGAGCGCTAGCTTCGGTGGAGGCATCCGTGGGATACCACCCTGGCTGTACGGACATTCTAACCCAGGACCGTAATCCGGTTCGGAGACAGTGTCAGGCGGGCAGTTTGACTGGGGCGGTCGCCTCCCAAAGAGTAACGGAGGCGCCCAAAGGTTCCCTCAGAATGGTTGGAAATCATTCGAAGAGTGTAAAGGCAGAAGGGAGCTTGACTGCGAGACCTACAAGTCGAGCAGGGACGAAAGTCGGGCTTAGTGATCCGGTGGTTCCGCATGGAAGGGCCATCGCTCAACGGATAAAAGCTACCCCGGGGATAACAGGCTTATCTCCCCCAAGAGTTCACATCGACGGGGAGGTTTGGCACCTCGATGTCGGCTCATCGCATCCTGGGGCTGTAGTCGGTCCCAAGGGTTGGGCTGTTCGCCCATTAAAGCGGTACGCGAGCTGGGTTCAGAACGTCGTGAGACAGTTCGGTCCCTATCCGTCGTGGGCGCTGGAAGTTTGAGAGGAGCTGTCCTTAGTACGAGAGGACCGGGATGGACACACCGCTGGTGTACCAGTTGTTCCGCCAGGAGCATAGCTGGGTAGCTACGTGTGGCAAGGATAAGTGCTGAAAGCATCTAAGCATGAAGCCCCCCTCAAGATGAGACTTCCCATCACTCTAAGTGAGTAAGATCCCTCAGAGACGATGAGGTAGATAGGTTCGAGGTGGAAGCGTGGCGACACGTGGAGCTGACGAATACTAATCGATCGAGGACTTAACTAACCATTGATTGTCATCTATTTAAGCTCTTATTTAGTTTTTAGGGTATAAAATGAAAAAAGGTCTTGCATTTCGAAAGAAATATGACTATAATATATTTTGTCCTTAAATTTAATATGGTCTGGTAGTTATAGCGGAGAAGTCACACCTGTTCCCATGCCGAACACAGCAGTTAAGCTCTCCAGCGCCGATGGTAGTTGGGACTTTGTCCCTGCAAGAGTAGGACGCCGCCAGGCCGTACAATTAAACACTTTTTCATATCGCGGGGTGGAGCAGTCTGGTAGCTCGTTGGGCTCATAACCCAAAGGTCGCAGGTTCAAATCCTGCCCCCGCAACCAATTATTTTTACAGTTGGTCCGGTAGTTCAGTTGGTTAGAATGCCTGCCTGTCACGCAGGAGGTCGCGGGTTCGAGTCCCGTCCGGACCGCCACTAATTTGTTAATTAAATTTGCACACATGTTTTCATTAATTGAAAACATGTGTTTTTGTTTGTTTATCTCAGTTTAGTAGCTCCGCTGTATGAATATCCGCTGTATCATTCCCGCTAATTCTTCACGGTAACTTTTCCCTTTTGCTATTGTTTTTGCTATCATTACTCTATAGGATTAGTTTTAAAAAGGTCGGTGAAAATGAGTGGACGAGTTTTCTTTTATTGATTCAATTAAACAGGACTCTTATAGGCAATCATCGTTAATAAAGGGTGTAGGAGATGATGCCGCCGTATTTCGTCAATCATCTGAGGATATTGTTGTTGCAGTTGATACTTTCGTTGAAAATGTACATTTTTCAAAAGAAACCATGGATCTCTTTCATGTAGGACATCGGATATTGGCGGCCAATATTAGTGATATTGCGGCCATGGGGGCAACCCCAGCCTTTTATCTTGTTTCCATTGTAGTGCCTAAACATTATACATCCATGGAGTGCAAAAATATCTTTAAGGGGATGCAATCGCTTGCCACTAAATACAGGATGGATTTAATTGGCGGTGATACTGTGGCTGGTGAAGAAATGTCCGTATCAGTTACAGTCCTGGGTTATGTCACAAAAACGAAAGCAAGGTACCGGAGCGCTGCAGTAGAAGGTGATCTTGTTTTCGTTACAGGTACATTAGGTGATTCGCAGGCAGGATTTCATATCCTTACTAATACGGGTGCATACCAGGATGAAACCTATTATGTTAATAAACATCGGCTTCCGGTACCCAGAGTGGAATTTGCTCATTATATTAATGAAATAGACCGTGTTGCATTGAACGATATTAGTGATGGTATCGGTAATGAGGCTGCCGAAATAGCGGCGTCATCAGGAGTTACCATTCAATTAAATGAACATAAAATTCCAACAACAGAATCTTTTTCCCAGTTTCCAGCCGATCTCCAATTTAAATGGAAACTGTTTGGAGGGGAAGATTTCGAACTAGTTGGTACAGTATCAAAGAATAACTGGACTTTTGTGCAGGAAGCTGCGAATAAGGCAGGAATTGATGTAACGGAAATAGGATATGTAAGGCCATACAGGCATAATCATGTTTATCTGCATAAGGATAATCGCCTATTCCCATTAAAGAAGGATGGTTACAACCATTTTAAGCAGGTGAAAGAATGAGTGAACATCGGATTGAAACACATACTGAAGAAGAAACAAGAAAAATTGCTATTCGGTTAGCAAACTTATTAAGACCAGGGGATGTAATCACACTAGAAGGTGACCTTGGGGCAGGTAAAACTACTTTTACAAAAGGCATTGCCACTGGATTAGGGGTGAAACGTGTTGTTAACAGCCCGACATACACAATAATTAAGGAGTATGAGGGGGAATTGCCTCTTTATCATATGGATGTATACCGACTGGAAGATTCGGATGAGGATATTGGCTTTTCGGAATACTTTGATGGGAAGGGTATTTCTATTGTGGAATGGGCACAATTTATTGAGGAATACCTGCCTGAAGAACGTTTGGATATAAAAATTAGCTATCTCAATGAACAGGCTCGTCTGATAGAATTATTTCCCAAAGGAAATCATTTTACGTGGGTAGTTTCTTCTTTAATTGGATAGTGATACAATTTTAGAAATATAAGGAGTTTCAAGATATGAATGTACTTGCAATCGATACCTCGAATCAAATTATGGGTGTAGCTGTTGTAAAAAATAACGTATTACTAGGTGAAATTGTCACAAACCTTACGAAGAATCATTCGGTCAGGCTGATGCCGGCAATTAGTCAATTAATGAAAGACACATCAATGAGTCCTGAACAACTGGATGAAATTATTGTTGCAAAGGGTCCGGGTTCGTTTACTGGTGTACGTATTGGGTTAGCAACAGCAAAAGCAATGGCGTGGTCGCTTGGCATTCCTGTTAAAGGAGTATCAAGCCTGGAGACACTTGCCTATCAGGGAAGTTTTTTCAATTCGTATGTTTGTCCATTCTTTGACGCGCGACGCGGGATGATTTATACAGGATTATACCAGTGGAATCGGAACAAAATGGAATTAGTTGGTGAAGAGGTTAACATGCAAATGAATGAATGGCTGGAGCGTTTAGCAAATGAGAGAAAACAAATTTTATTCCTGAGTCAGGATATTGCATTACATCAACCTTTGATTAAGGAAAAGCTGGGTAATAATGCGATAATCCCAGATTCCATTTTTCATTCAGCAAAGCCTTCTCATTTAGCACTTGCGGGCAAATATAAGCAGGCTGATAAGACACATTCACTAACACCAAACTATTTACGGCTGGTTGAAGCTGAAGCTAACTGGCTTAAGGCGCAGAAGGAAGTAAATCAAAATGGCTGATTTAGTTATTCGTCAAATGGAACTTACGGATATTGACTCCGTTGTGGATGTAGAAAAAGCATCATTTGCAACACCCTGGTCAGAGGATATTTTTTACCAGGAGGTTACAAAAAATCAATTTGCTCACTACTTTGTTATACAAGTAGATGGGATTATTATTGGATATGCGGGTTTATGGGTTGTCATCGATGATGCACAAATAACAAATATAGCTATCATGCCAAGCTACCGGGGTCATAGGCTAGGTGAGAAGCTTTTTGAATTTACTATGAAGCAGGCAATCCGTTTAGGAAGCAGCCGCTTATCGCTTGAAGTACGGGTTACCAATGTTATTGCACAACGCATGTACCGGAAATTCGGGCTGGTTCCAGGTGGTCTGCGCAAGAATTACTACACGGATAATAAGGAAGATGCAATCGTTATGTGGGTGAATTTATGATGAAAAAAGATACATATATTATGGGAATTGAAACAAGCTGTGATGAAACAGCAGTAGCTATTTTAAGAAATGGCACAGAGGTCCTGTCGAATGTCGTAGCCTCCCAAATTGAAAGTCATAAACGATTCGGAGGAGTGGTTCCTGAAATTGCCTCACGACATCATGTGGAACAGATGACAATTGTATTGGAGGAAGCATTTGACCGGGCAGATGTCACATGGGATCAACTTGATGCCATTACAGTTACGGAAGGACCAGGATTAGTAGGCGCTCTGCTTGTGGGGGTGAATACCGCAAAGGCTTTAGCTTTTGCTAAACAAATACCTCTTGTGGGAGTCCATCATATTGCTGGTCATATTTATGCAAACCGACTGGAAAAAGAATTTGAATTTCCGTTGTTGGCTTTGGTTGTATCAGGGGGACATACAGAGCTAGTACTCATGCGTGAGCATGGCAACTTTGAAGTAATCGGGGAAACACTTGATGATGCAGCCGGCGAGGCATATGACAAGGTTGCACGTATGCTCAAATTGCCTTACCCAGGAGGACCTGAAATAGATAAATTGGCTTGTGCCGGAGAGGAATCGATACCATTTCCGCGGGCATGGCTCGATGAAGGAAGCCTGAATTTTAGCTTTAGTGGATTAAAGTCCGCAGTTATCAACACAATCCACAATGCTGAACAACGTGGTGAAAGTTTAAACCCGGAAGATATTGCCGCCAGTTTTCAAGCTAGTGTAGTAGAAGTTCTTACTGAAAAGACGTATCAGGCCGCAACGAAGCACGACGTTAAGCAGGTTATCATAGCTGGGGGTGTTGCGGCTAATAAAGGATTGCGTCAGGCACTTACCAGCCGTTTTACTAAATCTGATATCCCTTTATTAATTCCTCCGATACAGTTATGCACAGATAACGCCGCAATGATCGCTGCAGCGGGAACGATTGCCTTTGAACAAGGAAAAAGATCAGGCTGGGATATGAACGCCAATCCGTCTCTTGTATTAAAATAATAGTTATCAACATGTCTGTGGATATCATAGGGAGAACCTTATTAAAGCAAACTGGTGGATGTGGATAGTTTTTGTGGGTAACTATATGGATGTTTGTGGATAATGTGCATAAGTCATAGAGGTTCAAGAAATTCCACACACAAGTTGTGTATATGTCTGTGGATTATCCTAATAAGCAGAAGGGGCTGAGACAAAAGTGATTCAGTCATGGAGAAATCCGAACTATGATTCCAAATTCTTTAATTAGAATTTGGATTAGTTCGGATATTTTTCTTGGCTGTTTTTGTAAACCTTACAAAGAATTTTCATAAACTGCGACGTAACTATAAGAGTGTAAGTCCACCGCTACGGGCTTTCCGTGGGCTCGCGCTGAGCCTGCTAGGGTAGCAAAGATGAGGCCACTGAAAAGGTAAAATGTAGTACAAAATAGGTGGATCTATCATCGCATCTTGAATATACTGCGCTTTCCGCGGGCGAGTGTCGAGTCTCCTTGCCCCGGCAAGGGGTAGCCGACATTGCCCGCAAAGGGCGGTTTTAGTCGGGCTTCATTAACTGCCGTCCTCCGGGGTCTCGCCGATCTCTCACTTCCCGCAGGACAAGGAAAACTTCCCTGAATAGGCATCGCACGAAGAAAAAGTGCTTTTCTTTTTCGAGGAGTCTCCGTATATTCAAGATGCTAGGTGAAGGTCAAAAGCTATATTTTTAAAATCCACCACTTTTTCAGTGCCTATCACTTTACGAAGCAGGTCTTCCGGCTGGGGCTATTCACGCAGGAATTAACTGTCTGGAGCGTAAGACACTATCGTGATAGGGGATAAACCATGTAATACTGTTGCCAAGTACATATTAGCGGAGGAAAAACGCGGAGACTCCTGTGGGAGCAGAAGCCTCGATGAGACCCCGGAGAGCGTAAGCTCGAGGAGACTCATCAGCTGCCCACGGAAAGTGAACTGACCCCTGTCAAGTAGACAGTGTAAATAAAAAGCTTGAAAAATTTAGGCGGATAACGCTAAGCATTCCATTGGCGCTAATCCGCCTAAAACTGGTTGATAACGTTCATTATTATAGTAATTAATATAATCACCGATGGCTATAGCTAACTGCTCAAATGAACAATCTGTCCATGTGTTTAGATAATACTTCTCGCATTTTAATGTTCCCCAAAAACCTTCCATCGGCCCATTGTCAATACACTTTCCGGGGCGTGACATGCTGTGCTGTAACCCAGCACTCTCCACGATACGTTTAAAACCATAAGAAGTGTATTGAACACCACGATCCGTGTGTAATAAGGGATGCTCATTTGAAAGACTGGCAAGTGCTTCATTTACAGTGTCAAACACTAATTCATTGTTGTTGGCTCGAGTCAATTTATAACAGACAATACGATTATCATACATGTCCAAAATAGCGCTTAAATATGCTTTCTGATCCCGGCCATACTTCAATTCCGTTACATCTGTTAACCATTTTTCATTTGGCAGTGAAGCTTTGAAATTACGATTCAAGACATTTTTTGCGGTATGTGTCTCTGAAGAAGGCTTATAGGTATATTTTTTCCGACGAATGACAGACTTCATTCCCATAATCTGCATTAAACGATACACTCGTTTTTTATTCACCAAAAATTCATGATTCTTTTCGTAGTGTCGGTTCAAAAATATAGTCATACGGCGATAACCAAGCGTTTGATCTCTTTTGCGTTGGGCTTGAATATCCTTCATTACCTTCTGATTAAACTGGTCTTCTTCTGAGTCTTCCCGACCCTTCCACTTATAATAGGCTCCCCGATTTACACCAGCTACTTCACACAATAACCCAATGGAATAGCCCTTTTTCCCACTTAATTGATCAACAATACGATATTGGTTCTCCTGTCTCACACGGCTTACCGTTTTATCTCCCCCTTTTCCAGCTGTTCCAACTTTTTTAAAAAATCTACCTCTGCCTTTAGGCGTTCATTCTCTTTTTCTTTCTCTCGTATTTGACGTTTCAACTTCTCTTCGATTGTTAATGCGGCCCCCGGTTTCGGTTTCCCACGGCGATCATCCAAGGCATCCCATCCACCTTCTTCATATTTGCGAACCCATTGATAAACTTGTTGATAGGATACACCACAAAGCTCAGCAGTGACCTGGTAATCTTTGTCGTTTTGGAGTGCCACCCGTACAATTTGTATACGCTCACCCTTGGTTGTTTTTTGTCTTTTCGCCGTCATAGAAATACCCCTTTCCTTTGCACGTTCAAGTATGTCCCTATGACGATTGTAATTCTTCAGCCAATTTCTTAAAACTGATGGGCTTGATATTTCATATTTCTGTGATACTTCCCGTAAAGAATAATTCCCCGATTGATAATCAGCAATGGCTGCCTGTCTTACCTTTTTTGAATAAACTTTCTCATGGGGACGATGCTCTAAGCCCTTCTTACCTTCCTTATTTACGATTTGTTCCCACTCCTTTACACTGGAATGGTGAACACCATATTTACGGGTTAGCTTCGCTAATACGCGTCCCTCTTTTTTATATTCCTGTACAATCTTCCATTTAAGATCAGCTGTATAATACGGATGTGCCAAGAAAATTTCCTCCTTTAGAGTAGTCTTTTTTATTCTTAAGATGTCTACTCTAATGGGAGCATATCAAAGCGCAGTGTTTTTCCGCAGCGGTCGCTGGACCATCAAACATGATTTTTAGTTATGTCGCTATTTTTATCAACTGCGAGTTAGATCCTACTATTGAAAAATTAACGTTTTAAACTGTCTATCCTGTGATTGTTCGTCTTTGAGTCAAACATTTTAGTTGTCCCAGCCCCTTTCAATCATCACAGTTTTCTTTACTCCGAGAGTGCAGCCCATTCTTCCATTAGTTGTTCAAGCGTTTGTTTAATCCCGCTTGATTCCTTTGTTAGCGCCAATGATTTCTCATGATCCTGGAAGACTTCTGGTTTCGTCATGGTTAACTCAAGTTCAGCCAGTTCGTTTTCTTTCTCTTCAATCAAGTTTTCCAATTCATCAATACGTCGTCTGACTTTACGTTCTTCTCGTTGTCTGTCCTTTTCTTCCCTGAAGCTTAGATTCTTTTTATCCACATGTGAATAACTCGTTTGCTCTTGCTGTAGTCTTTCTCTTTCAGCCTGTTCTTCCTTTTTTTCGATATAATAATCATAGTCACCTAAATATCCAGTTACATGGTCACGCTCTATCTCTACAACCTGTTCAGCAATCTTATTAATAAAGTAACGGTCATGCGAAACAAATATAATGGTACCGTTGTAGTCGAGCAGAGCTGATTCCAACACTTCTTTACTATCAATGTCCAAATGGTTGGTTGGCTCATCAAGGATAAGAAAATTGGCTTGAAGCATCATTAGTTTAGCAAGTGACAATCTGGCTTTTTCTCCACCACTAAGGGCTGAAACAGGTTTTAATACATCATCACCGGAGAAAAGGAAATTCCCCAAAACGGTGCGAATGTCTTTTTCCTTTTCATTTGGGTATGTGTCCCATAATTCCTGGAGTACCGTTTTATTCGGACTTAGATTGGTTTGCTCCTGATCATAATAGCCTATTTCCACGTTTGTACCAAGCTGTATAGAGCCTTTGCTTGGCTGAAACTTCCTAGTAATTATTTTTAATAAAGTTGTTTTGCCAATCCCATTTGGACCAACCAGCGCAATGCTGTCACCGCGGTTTATATGGAGATTCATCCCTTCAAACAAATACCTTTCATCGTCCTCATAGCGAAATGCAAGATCGTGTATTTTTAATACGTCATTGCCACTTCTTCTTGATGCATTAAAAGAGAAGCTGGCGGAAGATTCGTCACCCTTTGGCCTGTCCAGCTTTTCCATTTTCTCAAGCTTCTTTCTTCTGCTTTGCGCACGCTTAGTCGTGGAGGCACGAACAATATTTTTTTGCACAAAGTCCTCAAGCTCTTTAATCTCGGACTGTTGCTTTTCAAATTCTTTCATTTCCTGTTCATAGTCGAGTGCCCGCTGTTCTAGATATTTGCTGTACGAACCATGGTACTTTCTAGCTTTATGATAAGAGATTTCATAGACAATCGACACTGTCTTATCCAAAAAGTAGCGATCATGGGAAACAATTGTAACGGCACCAGGATAACCTGCTAAATAGTTTTCAAGCCAGCCGAGTGTTTCAATGTCTAAATGGTTTGTTGGTTCGTCAAGGATGAGTAATGCAGGCTTTTGCAGCAGCAGCTTGCCTAAAGCAAGCCTTGTCTTTTGGCCGCCGCTAAGCGTGCTAATCGAAGTCTGGTAATCTCCTTCATAAAAATGAAGACCATTCAAAACAGACTTGATAAAGGATTCATAGTTGTATCCACCCTCCGTGATAAAAGCCTGTTGTTTCGAGTCATATTCCCGGAGCAACTGGTTATAACTGTCCTCCGATAAACTAGAAGCGTTTTCCATGTCTTTTTCAAGCTTGCGAAGCTCTTGTTCCTTTCGAAGAAGTGGCTTAAAAACATTCAACATTTCATTCCAAATGGTTTTCGTTGATTCAAGTCCGGTATGCTGTGACAGGTAACCAATCGTGAGACCCTTTGGTTTATGCATGACCCCTTCATCATAGGAAAATTCACCAGCCATTATTTTAAGCAATGTTGATTTTCCAGCACCATTTCTTCCGACAATCGCGATTCGGTCCTGGTCCTTAATCTCAAGTTTTATATTCGATAATATCTTTTCAGCGCCAAATGACTTACTTATATCATTTAATTGCATAATAATCATTACGTTCACCTCAGTAACATCAGTGTATCGCAAAACTTAATGGCCAGGCAATGTTAATTGTGAAATTAATCACGACTTATTATATTTTTTCTGCTAGAATGTAGAAAGAGATTTATTGGATAAATTTAATGGAGATGAGAATATGACCGATTTCACTCACTTTAACGGGCAAGGAAGAGCGAAGATGGTGGATATTAGTGAGAAGAAAGAAACGGAGCGGACTGCGATTGCTAGATCAAGTATCTTCGTAACGAAAGAAATTTACATAAAAATTACGAACCAGGAAATAAAAAAAGGGGATGTGCTTGCGGTGGCCCAGGTCGCTGGGATTATGGCAGCAAAACGAACCTCTGACTGGATTCCAATGTGTCATCCGCTACAATTAAAAGGGATTGATATTTCATTTGATTGGAGTATCAGAGACAATAAACACGAACTAATCATAGAAGCCTTTGTAAAAACCAAGGGAAGTACTGGGGTGGAGATGGAAGCGTTGACAGCTGCATCCGCTACCGCGTTAACCGTATATGATATGTGTAAAGCATTAGACAAAGGCATGGTTATAGGCAGAACCTATTTAATAGAGAAAAAGGGCGGCAAATCAGGAGATTATTTCCGCGCGGGTAAGGGGGAGTAAGATGGTACAATATAAGATTCCGCAGGCTACAGCCAAGCGTCTGCCATTATATTATCGGTTTATCAATAATCTACATCATCAGGGTAAAATGCGCGTTTCCTCAAAAGAGTTAAGTGAAGCGGTTAAAGTTGATTCTGCTACCATTCGCAGAGATTTTTCCTATTTTGGGGCATTAGGCAAAAAGGGCTATGGCTATAATGTTGAATATTTATTAGGCTTTTTTCGCAAAACATTAGATCAGGACGAGCTTACCGAAGTCGCCTTAATTGGTGTTGGAAATCTGGGTACTGCCTTTCTGCACTATAATTTTATGAAAAACAATAATACGAAAATTATGATGGCCTTTGACGCGGAACCAAGTAAAGTAGGGACGGAAATAGGCGGCGTGCCAGTTTATCATATTGACCAGCTGGCTGAAAAAATGAAGGGTGTCCATGTTGCAATATTGACAGTTCCATCTACTGAAGCCGACGGGATTACAGAATTATTGGTTAAAACAGGCGTTTCCGGTATTTTAAACTTTACCCCGGCACGATTAACTGTACCCGATCATATTCGTGTGCATCATATTGACTTGGCAGTGGAGCTGCAGGCCTTGGTCTATTTTCTGAAGCATTATCCGTTGGACCATAAAGGAATAGATGAGGAACTATAAAAGGTAGGCAAACTTGTGTCCTACCTTATTTCATAGCCCGATATACCTTATACTCCATCATATCTGCATATTTTTCCGTTAGTTGTTGGTGATCATCCCAAATCCGGTAGATGGAAGGGTCAATCGAATCAGATAGGTCAAAGTCTGGCAACTCATTCGTGTCTGTTTGCACTGGTTGTTCATCAAGTATGTTAGCAACCGTATTTTCGTGAACGACCTCAATTGATGGAAACCCTGCCTGTTTAAACAGCTTTCTCCACTCATTCTCTGTAGGAACATGGGCTATTCCATATACCTCCTGAAAAGCCCGCATCATTTTTTCAGAAAAGGGGGTAGCTGCGGTCATCTCAAGATCAAATAGAGCCCCTCCAATCCGTAATAATCGTGCAAATTCAGCAATTGTTTTACGGATATTAGTGAAAACAGTAACAGACTCAACCAGGATTAAATCAAATGATTCATCTGCCAAAGGTATATCTTCCACATCACCACATACTACATGAATGGTTGCATTTTCATTGCTAAATCTCTTCTTTGCCTTTTGTAACATAATTGGATGGCGATCGAGTGCAGTAATTTCGCATCCGTATTTTTTTGCCAAATAGGCAGATGTTTGTCCCGTTCCACATCCAGCATCAAGTATTCTGCTGTTCTGATCAAATTTCAGCTCTTTTAAAAGTTCTTTTGTTAGTGCCAGTCCGCCTGGGTGTGCACCACCAATACCACAGATTGCTAAAAAATCATGATAATTATACTTATCCATAGGATCATCCTTCGTTTAAATGATGTTTTACTTCATCATTTTATTTAATGGCTGTGAATAGGTGCAGCGAATTGCCCTGTAATGTTTAGTTGAAATATGTGATTATTGTCCAATCAATATAAGCGGATCGTACATAAATTACTCATATGATGTGTGGCGATTCAGTTGATGCCCATGCATTGTTTTCTAATGAATAGGCAGAAATGAAAGGAGCAAAGGATAGGATGTCATGTGGCCCTTATTTTGATCAATGCAGAAAAAACGTTGGACGTCCAGTAGGGATAAGAACAAGAGACGGCAGATTCCACAGAGGAGTTATTGCCGACGTTAATAATTCACATGTTTTTCTCCGACCATTAGGTAATCGAAACCCTGGTGGCTTTGGGTATGGACTTGGCGGCTTCGGTGGCTATGGTGGAGGATATGGTAGAAATTATGCTGTACCATTAGCATATATCACCGCTCTTTCTTTATTATTTTTCTGGTAATATAGACAGAGCCTGTCATCACACATACAGGCTCTGTTTTGTATTTCCTGGCGTCATCCCGAAAAGGCACTTTTTTCTAGAATGGATTCTGCGGGTAGGTGTAACAGTTTATTCATGTCCTCTCTTGTATTTACAGCAAATGAAGAAACAAGATGAAAGCCAATATTGTACCCCATCCACTTTGGAATGGAATTGTTCCCATACATAAAATCGTGGAAAAAGGAATCCTTCTTGTGCACGTGCAGATTTAATTTGGCGTTCTTTTCCCATTGCTCTAATGCATATTCAAGTGGATATATTGATGTCCACTTTGCTATTGGTCCTTCTCCAAGCCGATTTAATACAGCGACTTCCGCAAGCCCCTCCAGAATCATTCCATCTAATAAAGTAATATCCTCCTCTGGTTGATTTAAATAATTCAGGCGGCACACATGATTGTACTCATGGGTAATCAGTGCCTGTAAATCCTGCTTTGATGTATCACTTCCGATAAATAGAACAACTTTATCATGTTTAGCAACGCCGGACTTCCCACGGAGGTCAAGGCGGAGCTCGTCGTTTGCCTGATTTGAAGGGAAAATAAATAAAGGGATATCAGGACCATTCCAGTCACATCTTAATTGATTCAGTTCTTCCTTGGCAGTTCCCCAAACATTTTTATCTGTCATCTGCTGAATGATTTTTTCGTCGGATGAACTAGGTATAAATAGTCCATTTTGCAGGAGGAACTGGTGAATTTCATCCCAGGTATGTGAAAAAAAGGACGAAAGCTTTTTGCCAAAAATATCCCTCTGTATTGTGAAATCATATTCTGCTAATCCGATTTTGTTTTTTAGGTACAGGCCAAGCCATTGGTCGGTGGGGGCGACGGGCAATGTTTTCCACTCCTTTATTAGTGAGTTCTTCTTCTAAATTATGCCATTTCCAATAAACTTGTTCTCTGCAACTATACTCTGACTTTTGTTTGAATATCGAATTGACAATCAATTAATATCGGCATAAACTATAATTAACAATCAAACAAATATTTGAATGAAGGTGAAGATAATGCATGAAGAAAAACTAAAGGAGAACTCCAAGGATACGTGTGATATATTTTGTTTTGATGAAGAGATAGTAAACCGCATTCAACCACAAATGGAACAAGTAAGTGGTGTTGAATCCATTTTCAAGGCATTATCTGATGCAACTCGTTTAAAAGTCGCATACGCACTGACATTGGAAAAAGAATTATGCGTCTGTGACGTTGCAAATATAATTGGATCAACGACCGCAACCTCTTCTCATCATCTGCGTCTACTGCGGAAAAGTGGGTTAGCTAATTATCGAAAAGAGGGTAAATTGGTTTTTTACTCCTTGTCTGATGATCATGTTCGTCAGCTTGTATATATCGCGATGATTCATGCAAAAAAGGGAGATCCAAATGGAAGATAACAGAAACGTTTATCGTTTACAGGGGTTATCATGTACAAATTGCGCAGCTAAATTTGAAAAAAATATACGAGATATACAAACTGTTGAAGATGTTCAACTTAACTTTGGGGCATCAAAAATAACTGTTCATGGAGAGGCAACGATTGATCAGCTGGAACAGGCCGGTTCGTTTGATGGAATAAAAGTATATCCGGAACGACAACGTCTTGTGGAGAACAAAGAATCATTTTGGAAGAAACGTGGTAATGTAACCGCAATCATTTCCCTGTTGCTTATCATTGTTGGGTACATTCTCTCCTTTCAATTGGGTGAAGAAAATCCATTTACAATTGGGGTTTTCCTGCTTTCCATTCTAATTGGTGGATTTGATTTGTTCAAAACTGGTTTAAAAAATCTTACCCAACATCAATTTGACATGAAAACCTTAATGACCATTGCAATTATTGGTGCAGTTGTAATTGGGGAGTGGGGCGAAGGGGCTGTCGTTGTCTTCCTGTTTGCATTGAGTGAAGCTTTGGAAGGCTACTCAATGGACAAAGCACGACAATCGATTCGTTCTCTTATGGATATTGCCCCAAATAGAGCTACCATCAAACGTGGTAATGAAACGATGGAAATAGATGTGGAAGACGTTCACATTAACGATATTATGCTAATCAAGCCTGGTCAAAAAATTGCAATGGATGGCGAGGTTGTTAAGGGACAATCCTCCATTAATCAAGCAGCAATCACAGGTGAATCCATTCCAGTCTACAAAGAAAATGGCGATGAAGTATTTGCTGGAACCCTTAATGAGGAAGGTGTATTAGAGGTTCGTGTCACCAAAAATGTTGAGGATACCACCATTGCAAAGATCATTCATTTAGTAGAAGAAGCACAGGAAGAACGTGCTCATTCTCAACAATTCATTGAAAGGTTTGCAAAATACTACACACCAGCCATTATGTTTATCGCTTTATTGGTAGCAGTAATCCCACCTCTTTTCTTTGGTGGAATATGGTCTGAATGGGTGTATAATGGACTCGCGGTACTTGTTGTTGGTTGTCCATGTGCCCTTGTCATATCAACACCCGTAGCAATTGTGACAGCCATAGGGAATGCAGCCCGTAAAGGTGTTCTAATCAAGGGTGGTGTCCACTTAGAAGAAACTGGTCGGTTAAAAGTAGTCGCTTTTGATAAAACAGGAACGCTTACTGAAGGGAAACCAGAAGTAACAGATGTCTTGGCATTTTCTAACATGAATGGGAAAGAAATTCTGGGTCACTCAGCTGCAATTGAAGCATTTTCACAGCATCCCTTGGCATCGGCCATTATACGTAAGGCTGAGCAGGAACATATAGAAACGTATACCGCTGAAAGTTTCCAATCAATCACTGGTAAGGGAGCAAAAGCAATCATAAATCGTATAGTCTATTTTATTGGAAGCCCAACACTATTCGATGAATTGACACCCATTTCAAACAATCGAGAAAAACAAATCAAAGAATTGCAGAAACAAGGTAAGACGGTTATGTTGGTAGGTACGCAAGATGAGCTAAAAGGGATTATTGCTGTAGCAGATCAAGTTCGGGCAGGCAGTCCATCTATCATTCAAAAACTTCATAGGCTAGGTATTGAAAAAACAGTAATGCTAACCGGTGATAATGAAGCCACTGGGAAAGCAATCGGGAACCAGTTGGGATTAACGGAAACAAAGGCAGAACTTTTACCACAGGATAAATTGAATTCCATAAAAATGCTTCGCGAAAAACATGGGAATGTAGCAATGGTCGGAGATGGCGTCAATGATGCACCAGCGCTTGCGACTGCAACTGTTGGTATTGCTATGGGTGGTGCGGGAACAGATGCTGCAATCGAAACAGCTGATATTTCATTAATGGCGGATGAACTGGAAAAGTTGCCTTACACCATTTCGCTCAGTCGAAAAACGTTAAAAGTTATTAAACAAAATGTTACTTTTGCACTTGCATTAAAGGTGATAGCGCTTCTTCTAATTATTCCCGGATGGCTAACACTTTGGTTAGCAATAATAGCAGATATGGGAGCTACCCTTATTGTTGTGCTGAATTCACTGCGCTTAATGAAAACTAATTATGAATAAGATAAACCCCCTTCTTTTTTACGAAGGGGGTTTACACTTAGTAATCAATTTCCTTATAATCTTTCGGTTGGGGAAGAGGGTCCGGAACTGATTCTTTCTTTTGGTTTTTTTTGAACCCTTTTTCTTCAACCACTTTATTATCTCTCTTGCCTTTATATTTTTGATTTTCGCTGCTGTTGATGGGATCAGCCCTTTCTTTTTGCATTTAGCTATAGTGTCAACAGTCAACTTGAAATTATTCCGGTGTTCTAATGCTGATGGTCATGCTCCTTTGACCCAGTTTCATGCTGACACATTAGCGAGTCATCGTGCTGATGCTCCTCGTTTTCCATTTGGATTGTTACATGACCGATCCCTTTCTCTTCCAATGTTTTTTCAATTGACTGCAAAAGCCTCTGACTATCGTGGATGGAGAGTTTTCCGTCAACAACGGCATGGCAAGAAAGTGCATTTTGCCCACTCGTGATACTCCAGACATGTAAATCATGAATGCCTAGGATACCTTGAACCTTTTCCATCGTTTGAATGATATCATCGAGATCAACATTCTTCGGGGTTCCTTCCATTAATACATGAATTGCGTCTTTGCTAACCCGCCATCCACTGATCAATACGAGAATGGCAACAATTAGACTGGCTAGCGGGTCTGCCCATCCCCAGTTGAAGAACATAATAAGTAATGCAGCGATAATTGCACCAACTGAGCCAAGCAGGTCACCCAATACATGGAGGAAGGCTGCCCGCAGATTTAAATTTTCTTTTGTATCGCCACGCATTAATATCCATGCGACGGTAAGGTTTACAATTAGTCCAATAATGGCAATGGTAAGCATTCCAGTTGATGCTACTTCTGGTGGGTTTGCAAAACGCTGGAATGCCTCATAAAAAATATAAATAGCGATGATGGTTAAGGTGACACCGTTAAAAAGCGCAGCCAGTATTTCAAATCGTTTGTAGCCATAGGTTTTACTGTAACTGGCAACTTTTTCACCCATAACAAATGCTAAAACGCCAACGCCTAATGATACGGAATCACTCAGCATATGCCCGGCATCAGACAGCAATGCTAAACTATTTGTGACAAATCCGCCAATTGCTTCAATAATCATGTATGCAGTTGTTATGATAAAACTGACTAGCAATGCTTTCTTGTTTGCTCCGTGTGTATGATCGTGTCCATGATCATGACCCATTCCGATTCCCTCCTAACTATGACATGCATGCTTTATTGTTTGGTTTAATACATTCATAACATGTTCGTCATCATGTGAATAAAACAACGTGGTGCCTTCCCGGCGGTATTTTACTAAACGCAAATTTTTTAAGAACCGTAATTGATGGGATACAGTTGACTGGCGAAGGTGTAAATTCTCGGCAATATCATTTACGGAGTACTCATTTTGAAAAAGCAAATGCAGTATCCTAATTCGAGTGGGGTCGCCTAGTGCTTTAAAGGTTTGTGACACTACGAACAGCGTTTCTTCATCCAAGGTTTTAATTGGTTCATTTTCGTCCATTATTTTACCCTCGCTTTCCAGTTCAATTCAGCATCATTATATGTATATATTAGTATATGTTCATATTGTAAAATAGGAGACTGCATCTGTCAATAAAAATAAGCAGCAGCGCAAAAATACGCTACTGCTTATTTTTATGTCGTGCATGGTTTCGCATCAGACGCAATGCTACTCCGAAGTCCAGTGTTGCAATGATGGCCAGTAACATGGTGGTGGGATTCCACACCGTCTCCCCGGCACTTTGCGTTGCCATATATACGAATAATACACCCATAATAAAGTATATATTGGCCATTGCCTTTGGTGAAGTCCTCATAAAATGATTAGCCCCCAATTAAAATCATTTGCATTTGTTCGTATTGCTGTTGCATCTTCTCAATATCTTCCGGTGACAGCGAGTATTGAACGATCACGGAGATGGAATTTAGTGTCATATGAACAATGATTGGAACAATAATCCGCTTCGTTTTCACATACACATATGCAAATACAAATCCCATTGAGCTGTAGATCAGAATGTGTTCCGGTTCACCGTGAATAATTCCAAATACTAACGCGGAAAGCAAGGCAGCCAAAAAGAAATTCATTTTCTTATAAAACGTACCGAAAATAATCTTCCTGAAAATAATTTCCTCGACAATTGGTGCTACTAATGCGGGAATGATCATAAATATCGGTGCTGCACGTGTTATATCCATAATCATTTGCGTGTTTGCCGATCCCTGCTCGATGCCTAACAGCTCAACCTCAATGATTGCTGCAATATATTGTCCGATATAAGCCATAAACACCCCGGCGATTGCCCATAAAACCATTGCTCCGGGACTAGCGGCATTACGCATGCTCGGCGCTTTCATATATGGCTTCATAATGATAAGAATTGCAATAAGCCCAGCAACAAAACTAAAGATTGTCCAATAAATGATGGCCTGAAATTTACTGATCGGTAAAGTTGCATATAAAATTGGGGAAAAGATGACCCCCGAAAATTGCATAATGATATAGGTTAAAATGACATACCAATAACGCTTGGTCAAAATTTAACGACTCCTTTAGCAATCAAATATATTGATAACTAGTGTATGCAGCACAATGTTGTGCTATTAATTATTTATTTTATCATATTTGCTTGTATGCTTATAATAGAATGGTTTAGGTATGCAAGAATTAAATTTTTTTAAAAATATAACTTTCATCACTTGCAATTTTGGGCTGTATTATTTATGATAATAATTGGAATTAGCACTCAGATGTTTAGAGTGCTAACAATCATAAATAAAGCAAATGAATTAAGGAGGTTGTCTGCATGATTAAACCACTAGGAGATCGTGTTGTAATCGAGCTTGTTGAACAGGAAGAGAAAACTGCAAGCGGTATTGTACTACCAGACTCTGCACAGGAAAAGCCACAAGAGGGCAAGGTTGTTGCAGTAGGTTCTGGACGTGTAGTGGAAAATGGTGAAAAGATTGCACTTGAGGTTTCTGAAGGAGATCGCATTATTTTCTCAAAATTTGCTGGTACAGAAGTGAAATATGACGGTACAGAATACTTAATTCTTCGTGAAAATGACATCTTAGCTGTTGTTGCTAATTAAAAGCAGCAACATTTATATTACTTAGGAAATGAATTTAAGGAGGGCTTTTAAACATGGCTAAAGAAATTAAATTTAGTGAAGACGCTCGCCGTGCAATGCTTCGCGGTGTAGATACATTAGCAGATGCAGTAAAAGTAACACTCGGACCAAAAGGTCGTAATGTTGTTTTAGATAAAAAATTCGGTTCACCATTAATTACAAATGACGGTGTAACCATCGCAAAAGAAATCGAACTTGAAGACCACTTTGAAAATATGGGTGCACAGCTTGTATCTGAAGTTGCATCTAAGACAAATGATGTTGCTGGTGATGGTACAACAACTGCAACCGTACTAGCACAAGCAATGATTACTGAAGGACTTAAAAACGTTGCATCCGGTGCAAACCCAGTGGGCGTACGTCGTGGAATTGAAAAGGCTGTAGAACTAGCAGTAAAAGAATTGCAAACTATTTCTAAACCAGTAGAAAGCAAAGAATCTATTGCCCAAGTAGCTGCCATCTCATCAGGTGATGATGAAGTAGGTAACCTTATCGCAGAAGCAATGGAACGCGTTGGTAATGATGGTGTAATTACTATTGAAGAATCAAAAGGCTTTAACACAGAGCTTGAGGTTGTTGAAGGTATGCAATTTGACCGTGGCTACTCTTCTCCATACATGGTTACTGACCAGGATAAAATGGAAGCAGTATTAGAAGATCCATATATTTTAATTACCGATAAGAAGATTGGTAACATCCAAGAAGTATTACCAGTACTTGAACAGGTTGTACAACAAGGTAAACCACTTCTTTTAGTTGCTGAAGATGTTGAAGGGGAAGCACTTGCAACATTAGTTGTGAACAAGCTTCGCGGAACATTTAATGCAGTTGCTGTAAAAGCTCCTGGATTTGGCGACCGTCGTAAAGCAATGCTTGAAGACCTTGCCGTATTAACAGGTGCTGAAGTAATCACAGAAGACCTAGGATTAGACCTTAAGAGCACTACAATGGAACAACTAGGCCGCGCTTCTAAAATTGTTGTAACAAAAGATACAACAACAGTAGTAGAAGGATCCGGTAACCCAGAAGCTATTACTTCCCGCGTAGCACAAATCCGTGCGCAAGCTGAAGAATCTAGTTCTGAGTTTGACAAAGAAAAGTTACAAGAACGTCTTGCTAAATTAGCTGGCGGTGTAGCAGTTATCAAAGTTGGTGCTGCAACTGAAACTGAATTAAAAGAACGTAAACTACGCATTGAAGATGCATTGAACTCAACTCGCGCAGCTGTCGAAGAAGGTATCGTAGCTGGTGGTGGTACTGCACTAGTAAATGTATACAAACAAGTAAGCGAATTACAACTTGTTGGCGACGAAGCTACAGGTGCTAACATTGTACGTCGTGCACTTGAAGAGCCAGTTCGTCAAATTGCCCACAACGCTGGCCTTGAAGGCTCTATTATCGTAGAACGTCTAAAAGGTGAAAAAGTTGGTGTAGGCTTCAACGCTGCATCTGGCGAATGGGTAAACATGGTTGATTCAGGAATCGTTGATCCAACAAAAGTTACACGCTCTGCACTACAAAACGCAGCATCCGTTGCAGCTATGTTCCTAACAACAGAAGCTGTTGTCGCTGACTTACCAGAAGAAAACGCTGGTGGCGGCGGTGGAATGCCTGACATGGGCGGTATGGGTGGAATGGGCGGCATGATGTAATAACCGCCTGAACTCTTGAAATATTAAGGGTTTCATCTTCGTTCACTGCTTGATTGACATATCAGGGAAGAGAACACTATATTATTAAAATCCTTGCAAAGGTTCAGTGAACTTTTGCGAGGATTTTTTCTTTCATATCATCTGCAACATGCGTATTAACAGGCATTAAACTACACTCAAATAGATAAAAAATACAATTTTATTACTTACGAATATGATTGTAACAGAAATTACACGGTATTTACACATTCACTCAAATTATCGAATTCACCTTTTACAAACCCCCGCCATGACGGCAATGGAGGATTTATTGAGTTTAAGAATCATACACTATTGCATATAGGCCATGTGTATAACCACCATCGGAATATGTTACACTAACTCCTATTAAGAAAGGAGAATGACATTGAATAAAAAATGGATATTAAGTTTACTTTTAGTTGTGTTCGTATCTTTATTAGCTGCATGCGGCAATCAGGATGAAACAGCTGGAGATAAAAATAATGATAATAAATCAGAATCGCAAGAAGAAGGTGCGCAGGATAAGGGTGGCAAAGGCGGACAAGCTGAAATGCCTAAGCCTGACTTAAAAGGAACACCAGACGTTGTTGCGGAAGTAAATGGAGAAAAGATAAAGAAAGATGAATTTGAATCAGTCTACAAAGGACAGTTTCAGCGGGCGGCAATGCAATCCCAGATGAGCGGACAAGAGGTTGACCAGGATAAACTGAAAAAACAAATTGCAGAAGGCTTAATTGGCCAGAAACTGCTTATCCAAGAAGCAAATAAACGTAATTATAAAGCTTCACAAGAAGAGATTGATCAAACACTGAAAGATTTAGCAAAGCAAAGTCAAATGAAATCGACAGACGAGTTCCTGGCTGCTTTAAAAAAACAAGGATTGGATGAAAAGAAAGTAATGTCCCAGGTGGAAACACAAGTGAAAGTAGACAAGCTCATTGCTAGTGAGTCTGGTGATATTGAGCCAACGAAGGAAGAGCTGGAAAAAGCCTACGAGCAGATGAAGGCTCAGCAAAAGAAAATGGGTGGAAAAAAAGCTCCAGCTTTTGATGAGGTAAAACCTGCTCTCAAGGAACAAATTAAAGGTCAAAAGAAAGCAAAAGTATCTCAAAAGCTTGTTAAAAATCTGCGTAAAGATGCAGATGTCACTGTCAACTTATAATCATTAAAAAACCAGGTCCCGCTGAACTTCGGACCTGGTTTTTTAATGATTATCTAATGTTTATATTCATTGACAGAGCCTTCATAAGCTATTTAACCATGATGGCTCATAATATCTTTTAATTAACTTAAAATGGCGGACCACAAAATCGGTTTCTAACGATCCGGATCCTCCACATGCAACGCTTCAGGACGCATGTTTCTCATTGGGATAGGCGCTCGCAGGAACACATTCTTCATTTCTTTATAGGAAAACGGAATTAATGGCCATAAATATGGGACGCTAAGTGATTTAATCCTTGCAAGAAAGATAACCCACAAGGTGATCCCGCCGATATATCCTAGAACCCCGAATGCGGCTGTTACCAACAGAAATGCAATTCTTGAAATTCGGTTTGCCAGTCCGAGTTCATATGAAGGCGTTGCATAGGTACAGATGGCCACCACTGCAATATAGAAAATGACCTCATTTGAAAAAACGCCGACTTCCACTGCCACTTGACCAATGACCACGGCGGAAATAAGGCCGAGCGATGTTGCCATTGCGGTCGATGTATGAATGGTGGCCATCCTTAAAATGTCCATCCCGATTTCAACGAGAAGGAGCTGTAATAATAATGAAACGGCCAGTGTTTCTTTCAGTCCAATAAATGAAAATGCATCCGGTAGTAATGTTGGATCCTCGGCAAATAAATACCAGAGCGGTAATAGAAACAGCGAAATAAAAACTGCAAAAAATCGTACAATTCGAAAGTAAGCCCCTACAATTGGACGTTGCCGGTATTCCTCGGCATGTTGTAAATGATTCCAAAATGTTGCCGGTGCGATGATTACACTCGGTGAACCATCAACCATTACAAGCACGTGTCCCTCATACAAATGGACAGCTGCCGTATCAGGTCTCTCCGTATAGCGAACAGTTGGATATGGGTTCCATGTGCGACCGCTAAAATATTCCTCTACCGTTTTGTCACCCATAGGCAACCCGTCTGTATCAATTTCACCTAGAGAACCTTTGATTTGTTTCACAATCCCAGGGTCGGCAATATCCTTGATATACGCTACACATATATCAGTTTGTGAGCGTCGTCCAATAGACATATATTCCATCCGCAGGGAAGGATCTCTGACCCGCCGTCTTGTTAATGCGGTATTGAAGACGATCGTTTCGACAAACCCGTCACGAGCTCCGCGTGTAACGCGTTCCAATTGCGGTTCACTTGGGGGACGCACAGGATACGTTCGTGCATCAATAATAATAATTTTATCAATACCGTCCACTACGAGTGCAGTTGCACCGCTTAGCACCCAAAAAACAGTTTTGTCTAAATCATCTTCCTTACTCAATTCAATATAGGGAAGATAGGTTTGCATTAATTTAAGTAATGGATCAGGTTCAAGCTGTTCCGGCTCAAGATCGGCAAGTAGTTTCATTAAAAAATGCAGTATTTTATCTTTAGCGAAGCCATCGATTAAAAATAGGCCCATGTCGCGATCCGCATAATTCAGGTCAAGGTGAATAGCGTCAAAACTTTCCCCAATGCCTAACTTCTTCTTCAGATATTCAATGTTCTTGGTGTAATTCTGAAACACGGGTTGCTTACTTTTTTCATAGCTCATTGATTTCCTCCTTTCCTGTGATTTCCACCACATTGAATAACCTTCTACGCACTATAATGAAGTTACAATAATATGTAATCTGAAGGGTACTCTATTTATCTCCATCTTTAACCAAATATGAAAATATTAAACCCGCAAATACAGGTAGAATGAACTCTCTTAAACTATTTGTTGTAATTTTATAGATTCTGCCGGTGGTGATGGATATGAATATAAAAAGGCCTTCACCAACTGATTAACTTGGCGAAGGCCTTTCCCTTTTAAAACAAAGTGCTTGTACAATTGTCAATTTAAAATATAAACAAAGGCATTTTTAACAGGAAAATTGAATATGTAATAAGAGTAGCCCCTCACGGGTGAAAAGCTTGTCCTATTTTATTTACCCGTTTCTACCTTTGTCAAATGTGTCATGAATGATGTCGATCACATCTTCATCTTTGTCATTATGATTAATCAATTTCATCATCCTTTCAATTATACATTTTCCAAAAGTGAGGTAATTTATACATGAAAAAGATAACAATTGAACTAAACGAGGAGACATATGATCAAATAAAAGAGATAACAGACCTGGAAAATTTGATTAATCGGCACAGGGATAAAAATAGAAACGACAATTATAAAATTGAGGAGTTTGTCGTTGGGTGTATTATAGATAAAATAGAGCAAATAAAGCATTTTGAATTTGTTAACCCATTTGGAGAAAACGATGCGCAACCTGTTGTTAAGAATCGATTCAAAGAAATTGCTAAGGAAAAGAATATTTATATAAAAGATGTTGCTGATCAATTAAATATGAAGTCGCCTAATATCAGCAAAATATTTAACAATGCTTCTCAACCGCGATTGGAATTGTTTATTAAAATCTGGATGGTGCTTGGCTGCCCGCCATTACATAAATGTATTTACTTAGAAGAAGAAAAAGATTAAATTTGATCTTCTTTTTCTAACATTATTTTCAAATAAGTGTAATAGGACAAGCGTTCTCTCCCATATCATTAAATATAATAAACTTAATCATAATGTATCAAAAACATTATGAACAGGTTTAAAAGGGCAAACAATGAAGGGGGTGATCTTACATGACAGTATTTGAAACCCTTGTTTTGATGATTTCATTTGGAACACTAATGGTTGCAGTATTGTCAGATCATAAAAAATAACCACCCAGCTCTGAACAAGCAATGAGGTGGTTATTTTTCAGTCCCTTGAAGGGCAACTTGGAACTGATCGTTGGTGTACCAGCACCAACGGTCTCCTTTTTAGTTTATGCAGGGTATCCTAGGTTTATTATATACAAAAATTATGGGATTGGAACATTCGAATTAACTTTTCACTTCGAATGTCTTGCAATCCGTTTCCTCTGTGGTTTTGGCTTTTGACTGTTTGTGTGTTACCACGTAAATCTGATCAGCATTACAAACATTACCTTCGCCCCAATATGTGCAGTTGTTGACTTCGCAGAGCACATCTTTAGCCATGTAAACACCTCCTGTATTCTTTTTATGAGAGCATGTTTTTCAAGAAATGGCCAACCTTTTTTAAGCGGGAAAACAGATCCGCAAATATATTGTTCCCCGGCAGACTCCTTATATGCATTCCCACATATCAATTCTATGCTACATGATAATCTGGCTAATTCTGCCCCAAGATTAAAAACATACTTTGAATAGTTAACCTTTTTAAGAGGCAAAATAAATGAACAAAACTTTTTTAAACGGCAATCTGTACTAGGAGAGGAAGTTATGGGAAAACAAATCGAAAGAACAATTTTGATAGTGACGACACTAATCGGTATAGGCCTAGTACCGTTTTGGGTAAAAAAGCCCCCTATCAAGGATTGGACGATTGTATTTTTGTTAGCAGGTTTCCTATCAGGCATGTTGGATCTATTCGTAACTGCTAAAAAATTAATTAGTTACCCAACTCGACTTTTTGGCAAGAGGATGAATATTAGCTTGCTTTTTGATTACCTTGTACTTCCTACTATTGGTGTGGTGTACAATCAGGTTTCCTATCGTCCAAAAGTATTTAGTGCATTATCAAAAGCCTTTTTATTCAGTGCCCCAGTAACAGCTCTCGAGTTCTTTTTGGAAAAACATACGAAATTAATCGTATGGAAAAAATGGAAATGGCAGTATACCCTGATCTCCGTAACACTATTTTTATGGATAGAAAGAGGCTTTATTGCGACTATAAGAAGCATTTCTGATTCCCAATATATAGGAAAGAAGAGAAGTGACCAGTCGGAGTAATTTTTACCCCGACTGGTTGATTGGTTTTATATAATTTTAATCCTCTGCGTAATTTACAAAACATTTCTATAAAAGTAAAATTTCCACTTGACAGTCTTTTCTGTGTTCGATATGATATGTACAATCTTTTAAAAAATTGAATATTTCCTTATCAAGAGTCGGGGAAGGAGTCTGGTCCAATGATCCCGCAGCAACCGTTATTTATAACAAGGTGCTAATTCCAGCAAGCATTTGCTTGACAGATGAGATGATCGTGTAAATATAGCCACTTCCTCATCGGGAGTGGCTTTTTTGATTTCACAGAAGCATGAGTTGTCGCTATCACATATCTGTTAAACCAAGTAAATAAATAGGAAAAATCAAATTTAATTTAGAAGATGAAACAAGCAAGTGGATCAGAAGTTCAAAAATAATAAAAAGGGAGATTTGATCTTATGGCAAAGCAGATTCATTTAAATGGATTTATCCAAAATTCACCTTCACCACATTCAACGGGATTATGGAAACATGAAAAGGACCAAGGTACAAATCATAACAGTTTGTCTTATTGGGTAGAGGCGGCACAAATCCTGGAAAGGGGAAAATTCGATGCATTATTTATTGCAGATGTACTTGGAACCTATAGCGCTTATGAAAACAGTCATCGTGCTGCAGCAAGAGGTGCGGTGCAACTTCCGGCACATGATCCGCTGATCCCAATTTCAGCTATGGCTGCAGTAACTGAAAACTTAGGCTTTGCACCCACTATCTCCGCTACATATGCCCAGCCCTACGCGTTGGCACGCCAACTATCGACGCTAGATCATTTAACCGGAGGAAGAGTCGCTTGGAATGTCGTAACATCGTATCTGGAAAGTGAAGCCATCAATCTAGGGCTTTCTGAACGACTGCCAAAGGAACTTAGGTATGACCGTGCGGATGAGTTTCTGGAAGTAGTCTATAAGTTATGGGAGCAGAGCTGGGAGGATGACGCCGTCGTTCTTGACAAGGAAAGTGATACTTTTGCTGATCCAGAGAAGGTGCATTTGATTAACCATGAAGGTGAATTTTTCAATGTACCTGGTCCTCATTTGGTTGAACCATCGCCACAGCGTACGCCAGTTCTTTTCCAAGCTGGGGCCTCGCCAAAGGGAAGGGATTTCGCTGCCAAACATGCTGAAGCTGTTTTTACTAAAAACCATTCGCTTGATGCATTAAAACAATATACTCAGGACATACGCAAACGGACAGAGCAGCAGGGCAGGAATTCAAATGATGTGCGTATCTTCCCAATGATTCTGCCGATTATCGGATCGACTGAGGAAGAAGCGTTTGCTAACTATGAGGATCTTACCAATCATGTCAGCTATGAGGGAACGGCATCTCTGTTATCTGGTCATACAGGTATTGACTTTTCTAAATACGATCCGGATCAATACATTGAGGATATGGAGACAGAAGCGGTTCAGGGGAATCTGGACATGTACGGAAAAGATCCAAATAAAAAATGGACATTGCGAGAGGCTGTTAAAAATCATGGTCTAGGCAATGGAACCGTGAAGTTTATCGGCACGCCGGAACAAATTGCAGATAAGATTCAAGAATGGGCCGAAGAGGGCGATGCTGATGGGTTTAATATTGCACAGACCTACTCACCTGGTACATTTCGGGAGTTCGTTGATCACGTTGTTCCTGAACTGCAGAGACGCGGAATTTACCGACAGGAATATGAAGGTAAAACATTAAGAGAGAATATGTTTGGAAAAGGCCATGTGCACTTGCCGGATAATCATCCAGCAAAAAAGCTTGGCACTGTTAAAGCTTAAGCTGACCAGAAGAAATTCAATTCCATTTTTACGACCACATGAAAGGCTAAATGAAAGGGGACAGAAATGAGTACTGTTACATTATATACATGGATAGGTTTTGCGATATTTCTGATTGTCATGTTTGCGCTCGGTTACCTGAGTGCCAGAAAAACAAAAAGTGTAAGTGATTTTGCTACTGGTGGTGCAAGTTTAGGGCCATACGTACTAGGTCTGTCCTTTGCAGCAACTTATTTAAGTGCAGCCACATTCCTCGGGTACCCGGGTTGGTCCCATTCATGGGGGCTGTCAAACCTTTGGCTATTCTTGGCGATCATTGGCGGTGGACCAATCGGCGTGTTAATGGTAGCTAAAAAAGTAAGGAAATTAAATACAGGGCAGAAATCTCTGTCATTACCGGACTGGTTGGGGGACTTTTATAAAAGTGACATCTTACGGGTAGGAACAGGCATCATTTTGCTCTTTAATATTTTTTATATTGCCGCACAGTTCGTTGCAGGTGCACGAATCTTTCAATACTTGCTTGGTATGTCCTATACAGGCGGGTTGATATTTATTGCAGCAATTGTCGTTCTTTATGTCTTTGCTGGCGGGGCATTTGCTGATATATACACAGATGCTGTCCAAGCTGTCATGATGGCAATTGCTGGGGTATTCGTGTTTGTTTCCGGAATCGTCATTTTTTGGAAAGGAAGCATTACCGCAACTTTCACGGGCATTACGAAGAGTCTGGCCTCACAAGATATGAATCTGGTGGAAGTATTTAATCCGGACTCCACACATTTTTATTCAATTGGTGTTGTAACGGGAGCAATTGTTATTCAATGGGCCTTTGCCTCAGCACCCCATCTATTCAACAAAGTGCTTGGCTTGAAAAATGAAAAGGATCTCGGAAAAATGATTCTGACCTATGTTATTGCAGCAGCATTGTCACTGGTTGTGCTGTTTGGAGGACTATACAGCAGGGCGGCACTAGGTGATAGTGTTGTGGTCTCTGACCTTGCATTAATGGAATATGCAGTTTGGGCCTTCCCAGCGATTATCGTGGCAATTCTGGGAGTGGTTATCCTCGCTGCTGCCATGTCAACGACAGATGGTTTATTCGTTTCGATTTCTACTGTATTTGCCAATGATATTTTTCTCAAGGTCCTTGTTAAACGGGGTATCGTTAAAGTTAATGACCAGAAAGCTGAGAAAATTGCGCTCCAAATCAGTCGTATGGCAGTACCTTTGATTGGTTTGGCTGCATTCCTGATTGTGTTAAAGCCGCCTGTTTATATGGGGGCAATCATGTGGATAGGGATTTCCGGAATTGCTGCCGGAACAATGGGCCCCATTTTGCATGCTGTGTATGCCAAGAAGAAAGCCCCGGCAAGAGCGGCAGAGCTGTCAATGGTTGTTGGTCTGCTTTCTTATCTTATTATCTACTTTGGCGGAATCATTCCAAGTACAATGTCGGCAGGGGCAGTCGCAACTTTTATTGGTATCGCAACGATTGTTATAGCTGCCCGGGTTTTGAAAGAACCACAAGTTGATAAAGTGAAAAAGATTGAAGAAAGGCGTTTGAAAGCAAATTAGGAAAGGGTGAGCTGCTATTTTTGTTAATCCAATGTTTTCCGTATGGCTGTATGGATTTATCACATTTTTAGTAATAATTGGATTTTCACTTTGGAAATGGTATTTTATGAAGTAGATAAGAAAAGTTTGGGGGATGTATAATGACACAAACAAAAGTAAAAACACTGAAGAACTATATTGGCGGAGAATGGATTGAAGCAAAATCTGATAAAACGGAGGAAGTGTATAACCCGGCAACAGGAGAAGTGATTGCCCATGTACCGATCTCCTCTGAAGAAGATGTAAATAATGGAGTGCAGGTTGCAGCTGAAGCGTTTCAGGAGTGGAAGGAAGTGCCTGTTCCAAAACGGGCACGCATTCTGTTTAAATTCCAGCAAATACTCGTTGACAGATGGGATGAACTTGCTGAAATTATCACGATTGAGAATGGTAAAAGCTTTAAAGAGGCACAGGGTGAGGTACAGCGTGGCATTGAAAATGTTGAATTTGCGGCTGGGGCGCCGTCCCTGATGATGGGTGATAATTTGCCATCAATTTCAACGGGACTTGAATCTGGTACGTACCGTTACCCAATCGGAGTAATCGGGGGAATTACACCTTTTAATTTTCCAATGATGGTTCCAGCCTGGATGTTCCCGATGGCCATCGTAACTGGCAATACCTTTGTATTAAAACCATCTGAACGTACGCCATTGCTCGCAAACCGTCTAGCAGAATTGTTGGAGGAAGCGGGTCTGCCTAAAGGCGTGTTCAATATTGTTCATGGTGCCCATGATGTAGTAAATGGGTTATTGGATCACAGGGATGTAGCAGCTATTTCATTTGTAGGGTCACAACCAGTTGCAGAATATGTGTACAAACGAGGTACTGACAATTTAAAACGTGTGCAGGCACTTTCGGGTGCGAAAAATCATTCGATTGTGTTACGTGATGCCGACTTGGACAATGCAACAACACAAATTGTTAGTGCTGCATTTGGCTCGGCCGGCGAACGTTGTATGGCAGCCTCTGTAGTCGCTGTTGAAGATGATATTGCAGATGAATTTATTGATTTACTTAAGCAAAAGGCAAATGAACTCAAAATAGGAAACGGCCTCGATGAAGATGTATTTTTAGGACCGGTTATCCGCGACAACCATAAAGAATGGACACTTTCCTATATTGAAACTGGTGAAGGCGAAGGGGCAAAATTAGTCCGTGATGGCCGTAATGATGAAGCCGCGAAACGGGAAGGGTATTTTGTCGGCCCAACTATCTTTGACCAGGTAACAACGGAAATGAAAATTTGGCAGGATGAAATCTTTGCACCTATTCTATCTATTGTAAGGGTGAAGGATCTTAATTCAGCAATTGCGGTTACCAATAAATCGCGTTTTGCGAACGGTGCATGTATTTTTACAAATGACGGTGGGGCTGTAAGGCAATTTCGTGAAACAATTGATGCAGGTATGCTCGGAGTGAATATTGGTGTACCGGCTCCAATGGCATTCTTCCCATTCTCCGGGTGGAAAGATTCCTTCTATGGTGATCTGCACGCCAATGGTAAGGATGGATTAGCATTCTACACACGCCAGAAAGTCATTACTACGCGTTGGGTGTAATTGTGGTAAGAAAAGCCACTGTCGAAATGGCAGTGGCTTTTCTTATTTTGCGTTTTTCTATTTCTCCCCCGCGGTTACCAACAGCAGCAGATAAAGTATGTATATCCCAATATAAGAACCAGTAATTAAGAAAAAGGGGTTTAGGAAAACAGCATGAATATTCGTCATTAGAACGGTGTTGTCCTTAATTATTTGATAAATAGACAAGGAGGCAATATTTCCAAAAACAAGTGTGGATAGAATCGCGCCTAAATTGAAAATCAATCGAAACTTTATCCGATACTTTTGTAAAAAGAACATTACTAAAGGTAATATTATACTGCCAGCAATCAAGAAAATCCGCATAAAATCAACCTTCTTCACACAGTTTTGTATGAGTAGTATATCCCCAGTTATTTGTCATAATCCATTCGAATAATTTTATCTAAAAAGATGGGGAAGTTATAGAAAAGGAGGTGTAAACAGATGGCTGAAGCTATTGATAGAGAAGAATCCCAAGGCTGGTCATTATGGGTTGGCTGGATTGGTATTATTGTTGGTATCGCTGCTTTTTTTATGACTTCATTCTGGGTAGGTATAGCTGCAATCATCCTAGGCATCATCGCATTATGTGGTAAATCCACGGCGCTTGGATGGTGGGGGATTGGGATAGGCGTTGTTGCTATAATTTTCCAAACAATTTTTTAGGCAAATTGATCCCCTGAGCAACAACTACTTATGAGAAAAAGAACTGTTCACAAGTTGGCGCAGTTCCTTTTCTCATTTCACATAAAGGCTTCTTATAATATCCGGATACCAAGCTTCTCTGAGATTACTTTACGGTATTGATCAAATTGATGCATCCCCTTAAAATTTGCAAGCATTCCCTGGATAACAAATGTTTTGGAGTCCTGCTTTTTCACTTCTGAAATCAGGAAGTCAATTACACCTTGTAATTCGTTGATTGTTTTTTCGTAAAAGTCAGCATCGTTAAGTACTTTTTGCATTTCCAATAAATTGTTCATTACCTCTTTTTTTACCAGCTCTTCAGGTGCTGTTAAGTCTGAAAAAAGGGAAAATACCATTTCTTGTGTCAGCATGGGTTCTTTCTTCGTTGTTAACAGTCCTGCAACAATATCATCCAGACGGTCTACGATGAATGATGCCAGTTTGGAAATTTGAATATCCACCTCGCCATGAATTAAAACCTGAAAATAGTTGTTTTTCATCCCTTCAAACAAAATTTGCAGATCAATAATGTAAGGTTCAATTTCTCCTCCGTAAATGGAAACGAGATTTTTTTTATACCACTTCTGTGTTTCCAATTCCTTTAACCGGATAAAATCGTACAACTCTTTATTTAGTGTAAAAGCTTGTTCTTTTAACTGGGTAAGGATAAAACTTTTATGTTTTAAAATTTCATGAAACTGCACTTCCACCTGTTTCGTGAAATTCACTTTTGGGCTCAAAGCTTCATCTATCACATTTTCTATATTTTCCTGCATTAAATTATAGTAGTACTTAAATATTTCCAGCATCAGTTCATCTTTCGAATGAAAGTGCAAATAGAAAGCACCCTTTGAAACACCACTTTTATCGGCGATTTCCTGAATGGATGTAGAATAAAACCCTTTGTCTGCAAAGAGGTCAATGGAAGTAACGATAATATTCTTTTTCTTTTCATTCATAATTTCACGACCTTTGATTTAATATGACTAACTGGTCAGATTTTTTATAGTTAAATTATATATCTGCACAACAATAGATGCAAGGGAAATATAAGTTGCATATTTAGTGTAAATGGTTTATATTAAGTACTGTTCTGACCAGTCAGTCATTAATGGAATAAAAGGGGTGTACTACTTGAAAAAAATAATTAATTTCTCGATAAATAATAAATTTGCAATTTGGATATTAACTATTATCGTTGTTATTGCAGGTTTATATTCGGGTCTTAATATGAAACAGGAAACGATGCCGGATATTACGTTGCCGAACGTATCTGTGATGACTACATATCCAGGAGCGGCACCGGATGAAATTGCAGAAGAGGTAACGGAGCCAATCGAGCAGCGGATCCAGAATTTAAAAGGGGTAGAGCTTGTCAGCTCGACGTCCCTAGCAAATGCTTCTTCTGTTCAAATCCAGTTTAATTTTGACGCGGATATGGATGAGGCAACAAATGAAGTCGAAAGTGCTTTGTCCGACCTTGATTTACCTGAAGGAGCAGAGGATCCACAGGTGTCACGATTAAGTTTAAATGCTTTTCCAGTTATCGCGTTAAGTATTAGTGATGAGAATCATTCGCTTGAACAGTTGACAACTACAGTGGAAGAGGATGTTGTTCCAAAACTTGAAGGACTTGAGGGCGTTTCAGATGCACAAATTACGGGACAGCAGGTGCAAAAGGTTACCATTGATTTTGATAAGGAAAAGCTTGCTGAATATGGCTTATCCGAAGATACAATAAAACAGCTGATTCAGGGATCTGATATATCTTTTCCTCTAGGACTAACCAACTTTGACGGAAAGGTGAAAAATCTGGTCATTGACGGAAACATTGCTACCGTTAAGGATCTGCGGAACTTGGAAATTCCCATTACACCAAAACAAACAGACCAGTCTGGACAAGAGAGTCAGATGAAACAAACGGGACAAAGCGTTCCACAAACACAAGGCTCAATGAAATTGCCAACGGTGCAACTGAATGATCTGGCTGATATTGAAGTTGTTGGTGAAACGGAATCCATTTCCAGAACAAATGGGGAGGATTCAATTGGTATACAAATCGTAAAGGCTGCCGATGCAAACACAGTTGAGGTAGTTAATGCGGTTAAAGATGCCATAGATGGATTCGAAGAGGATCTTGGTCTTACAGTAACAACTACGTTTGACCAGGGGGAACCAATTGAAGAAGCGGTCAGTACGATGCTTGGCAAAGCATTGTTTGGAGCGATTTTTGCTGTTGTGATAATCCTGCTCTTCTTGAGAAGTATTAAAACAACACTCATTTCAATCGTTTCTATTCCTTTATCATTGCTAATGGCAGTATTCCTGCTCCATCAAATGGACATAACCCTTAATATTATGACGTTAGGGGCACTTACGGTTGCTATTGGCCGGGTAATTGATGACTCGATTGTAGTTATTGAAAATATATATAGGCGCATGGCTTTACCAGGGGAAGAGCTCCGCGGAAAAGAATTAATACGGGAAGCGACACGGCAGATGTTTATCCCTATCTTTTCTTCTACAATTGTTACGATTGCTGTATTCTTACCATTAGGTTTGGTTAGCGGACAGGTTGGTGAGATGTTCTTACCGTTTGCCTTAGCAGTTGTCTTCGCACTCTCTGCTTCATTGATTGTGGCAGTGACAATTGTTCCTATGCTTGCACATTCCTTGTTTAAGAAGAAGTTGAGTGAAGTTGCAGCAATTGAAAGTAAGAAACAAGACACGAAACCTGGTAGACTAGTAACTTTTTATAAAAAGGTTCTTGATGCAGCATTAAATCATAAAATCATAACCCTTGGCGGAGCAACGGTCGTACTTGTTGCGAGTTTGTTCCTAGTACCAGTCATAGGGGTAAGTTTCTTACCAAGTGATGAGCAGAAAATGTTAATGGTAACGTACAGCCCAGAGCCAGGGCAAACAAGGGAAGAAGCAGAGGAAATAGCGCTCGATGCAGAAGAGTTTTTTAGTGATCGTGCGGGCGTTACCACCTATCAATATTCCTTAGGCGGCGGCAGTCCTATGGGAATGATGGGCATGGGCGGAGGCAATTCCGCATTATTCTATGTAGAATACGCTGATGACTTCGAGAACTTTAGTGGAGAAGGAACAAAAGTTGTTGATTCCCTAAACAAAACAACTGATGAAGGTGAATGGGGCAGTATCGACTTCGCCAGTATGGGAGGAAGCGGATTACAGTTATTTGTCTATGGTGATAACATGGATGATATTCAAAGTGCTGTCAATCAAATTTTGCCGCTCATGAAAGAAAACGAAGATCTTGAAAAAGTTGAATCAAGTATCTCTGAAGCATATGACCAATACACGCTTGTAGCAAACCAGGAAAAACTAAGTCAATATGGATTAACTGCGGGGCAAATTGGTATGAATCTGAGCAATGGCGGTGAAGCTGAGGTTCTAACAACGGTGAAACATGATGGGGAAGATGTGAATGTTTATATCGAAGTGGAAGATGAACAATATGACAGTATTGAAGATCTGACAAATTCGGAAGTGAAAACGCCACTTGGAACCACGGTAAAAATAGAAGATGTGATGGACGTTGAAGAAGGAAAATCACCGGACACCATTGAACGAAGAGAAGGCAAGATGTATGCATCACTCAGTGCGGATGTGACGTCAGATGATGTGGCGGCCATTTCGACTGAACTAGAAGAAAAAGTAAGTGACCAGGATCTGCCAAATGGTGTAAATGTTGAGTTTGGCGGAGTAACGGAGCAAATCAATGAATCGTTCACCCAATTAGGGCTTGCAATGCTTGCAGCTGTAGCCATTGTATACTTTGTCCTTGTTGTGACATTTGGTGGCGCTCTAGCACCACTGGCCATTCTGTTCTCATTGCCATTTACTGTGATCGGCGGTTTAGTTGCACTTTGGATTGCCAATGAACCATTAAGTGTATCGGCAATGATTGGCGCATTGATGCTGATTGGTATTGTTGTGACCAACGCGATTGTCTTAATCGACCGGGTTATTCATAAAGAAAAAGAAGGATTCTCTACGAGGGAGGCACTTCTGGAAGCTGGTTCCACTCGTCTCAGACCTATTTTAATGACAGCTCTTGCTACAATTGGAGCGCTTATTCCGCTCGCAATTGGACTGGAAGGCGGAGGTCTAATTTCAAAAGGATTAGGTGTAACTGTAATCGGTGGTTTAACAAGCTCCACATTATTGACGCTTGTTATTGTACCAATCGTTTATGAAGCTTTCGCTAGATTTCGTAAAAAAAAGTAAAGTAAGCAATAGATAATCAAATTTTAGCCACTTATCAATTCAATGATTGATGAGTGGCTATTTTTTTAAATGAGTTTTATTACATTTTTTGGGCAACATAACCTTATCTCTAAATTTATCATAAAAGGAGTTTTTGTTATGGGATTCATTTGGTCATTAATTGTCGGAGGTATACTTGGCTGGCTTGCTAGTCTAATTATAGGGCGCGATGTTCCAGGCGGAGTTATTGGGAATATCATCGCAGGGTTTATTGGCGCTTGGCTTGGAACACTTGTGTTGGGGGAGTGGGGTCCTGAAATGGGAGGCTTTTATCTTATCCCAGCATTAATCGGCGCGATTGTTTTAATCTTTATTGTAAGTTTTATAATGAGAAGTATGCGAAAAGATTGAACCATAAAAACCGTTCTAAAAATCAGTTGATTTCAGAACGGTTTTATTTGTTTAAAGATCTATTAGAAATCAGCCTTCCACAAATAGGATTTGCTACTATAGTCTGTGATTCTTTTGTAGCTTGAAAACCGTTTTGGACTGGAATACACTTTAATCATAATAAAGCTCCTCATCAATTCCCTGAATTTTTGAGGGGCTCTATTTCTTTCAGACCTATACGAGGAGGAATGATTATGAACTTAACTGACCAGCAAAAGAAAAGATTTCTTCCAGTTACAACAGACCAAAAGCATCAAAGTATGATTCGCGCGCACCATAGGAAAATGAAAGTGAAAATGCAGCAAGACGAGAAGGTGTATTATGATGCGGAAAAAGATAAACTTACTATCGAACAATATTATCAGGGCATTGATTTTGAAAACGATGAAGGGATTAGACAGTCATTGGAACAGCTTCTTAAGGATACGCACTCGAAGCAATTAGATTACGATCCGAGTGAACATGTATACCCATGGGTTGATTTACGTCCAAACGGCAATCTTACCAGCATATACTCAGGAAAAAACCGTCAGCCGGAAGAAGTTATTCAGGAGGACTATGCCACTTCTGTAAAACGGGAGAAAGAAATTGAAAAGACTTCAAATACGGATCATGAAAAGTTAAAACAAATAGAAAAAGATTTTAAATATAACTGCGAACATGCTGTGCCACAGTCCTGGTTTAATGAGCAAGAGCCGATGCGCGGTGACCTTCATCACTTATTTACCTGTGAACCAGTGTGCAATTCTATTCGAAGTAATTATCCCTACCATGATTTTACTGATTATAACCCGGGGAAGATGAGGGCTAGCCGGATAGAGGAGGCGTGCGGTAAAGCGGAAGAAGAATTGTTTGAACCGGAATTTGGTAAAGGAACCGTAGCTAGGGCCATGTTGTATTTTTTAATCAGGTATCCAGAGGGAATCGAACAAGCACATAAGGAAGAAATAGATACGAAAATTCTGCTTGATTGGCACCAAAAGTTTCCACCAGAGATTTATGAGAAACATCGAAATCAAGCAATCTATGAAATGCAGGGGAACCGTAATCCGTTTATTGATTTTCCTGAGAAAATGAGTGATATGTTTCCGCTTTAAGGTGGATTTTGTGGGGCTTATAACTTTAGAATCACTACTAATCTCATATTTTTTATTACAAAATCTTAATGCGCAGTTTACTGAACATTAACAGTCCTTCTTTATAATTCTAGATAACTACTTATAAAGGAGAGATGAATTTATGCTACGAATGTTTACAAGTTTATTAATCGCGACAATCATTATGTGTTTGACCATTGTTCCGGTATTTGCATCGAGTGATGTTACAACAGTTTCAACTCAAAAGCAGCAACAAATGGTGAATATTGCGCATAGAGGGGCCTCGGGCCATGCACCTGAAAATACTATGGTAGCTTTTGAAAAAGCTTTTGAGATGAAAGCAGATTATATTGAAATTGATGTTCAAATGACGAAAGACGGTAAATTAGTTATTATTCATGATACAACGGTAGACCGAACGACAGATGGAACAGGCAATGTTGGGGATTTCACACTTAATGAACTTCAACAATTGGATGCAGGGAGCTGGTTTGGTAAGGAGTTTGCTGGTGTAAAGATACCGACTTTTAAGGAAGTGTTAGATGCTTATCGCGGCAAGATTGGTATTCTAATTGAATTAAAATCGCCTGAACTTTATCCGGGTATCGAGGAAAAAGTGGCAGAAGTTTTGAAGACTTATCATATGGACAAACCTAGTAACAATAAAATTATCATTCAGTCATTTAATCATGAATCAGTTCAGATATCTAAAGCATTATTGCCAAACGTGCCACATGGCGTACTTGCGGGGCTATCTTGGGCTGATGTTACAGATGAACAATTGGCAGAGTTCGCAACATATGCCGACTATTTTAATCCCAATATGAACATAGTGTCTTCTAATCTTGTTAATCGTGTTCACGATAAAGGTATGAAAATTTACCCATATACCGTACGCACCCAGCGCCAAGCAAACAATTTATTTGAACTTAAGGTCGACGGTATTATTACTGATTTTCCCGAATATGTAAATAATCATCCGGGAAATAAATAATGCATGGGAAAACCATGCGAATTCATAAAAGTTAGATGAAAAACATCGTAATTGGAAGTATATCATTATTATATGAATAAAATGGGTGTATTTGGATTATTTTCGTCAAATTTAATCCTTTACAGCTAAAAATGACAAGCGTAATATATATCTCATCTTAATAAAGAATCCATTTGTAATCGCTGAATTCCAATGGGAACGGGGGAACCAATCTTGATGTGGTAATGTACCACTGGGGTGAATCCTTTGTAAAGGTAGGGTGACTCTTAACATCCGAATCCGACAGCTAACCCCGTAAGCGTTTAAAGAGATAACAACCACACGTATGCATGATGATGAATCTGCAAGAGGGTCTTGTTCTCTTGTGGATTTTTTTATGGATAAAAAGAGTGAAATTTAGTTGGGAGGGATGAATTAGATGCACTTAGAAAAGCAATTTAGAAGTAGAATGAGAAAAACACGACTTAGCCCCTCGCAGGTTCTTGGTTTGGGATTTCTTATCCTTATTGCTGTAGGTGGTTTGCTCTTAAAACTTCCGTTTGCTACCAAAATGCCAATTAGTTGGATTGATGCCTTTTTCACCTCTGCATCAGCGACAACCGTTACCGGTTTGTGGGTTGTTGATACACATACAGCTTACACGTTATTTGGACAAATTGTTATTCTTGTTTTGATACACATCGGTGGACTTGGTTTTATGACCTTTGCAATAATGCTTATTATTTTTTTTGGACGACGTATCGGTTTACGGCAACGGTTAATTATACAGGAACAATTACAGACTCCCATTGGTGGGATCATCAAATTGGTAAAAAGGGTTGTATTTTTTGCTCTGATTATTGAAGCGGTTGGAGTAATCCTGTTGTCCTACCGCTGGGTGCCGGAAATGGGGTTTTGGAAAGGCATCTATTACAGCATTTTTCATGTTGTTGCTGCATTTAATAATGCAGGTTTCGCACTTTGGCCTGACAGTTTATCCGGATATGTAGGCGATCCAGTTGTTAATATCGTTATTACGTTAATGATCATGACAGGCGGGATAGGATTTACTGTATTACATGATATATGGTACAGCAAAAATTTCAGGTCGTTATCCCTTCATTCAAAAATCATGATTGTTGGGACGATTATTATAAACGTCGTTTCCATTTTAGTTATTTTCATTATCGAGTTTGACAATCCGAACACTTTGGGAAGTTTGTCTTTCACCGACAAATGGTGGGCCGCCTACTTTCAGGGGATATCACCAAGAACAGCCGGCTTCAATACGATACCGATTGGGGAACTGGAAGAACAGACAAACGTGTGGATGATGTTGATTATGTTCATTGGTGCCGGCAGTGTTTCCACTGGTGGAGGAATCAAATTAACTACTTTCATTGTTATTTTATTAGCTGTTGGTTCTTTCCTAAAACAAAAGAATCAAAATCCTAAAGCATTTGGGCGAAGAATAGATATTAAGATTGTTTACCGTGCACTAGCTATTGTTGTAACAAGCTTAGCTTTTATTTTTATTGCTGTATTTATTTTATTAATTACAGAAGATATAGAGTTTCTGCCCTTGTTCTTTGAGGTTGTTTCGGCATTTGGAACGGTCGGTCTTTCAATGGGAATAACTGCAAAGCTTAGCGTCATTGGAAAATTGGTTATTATGTTTATGATGTACTTAGGTCTTGTTGGTCCGCTAACGATTATGTTATCCGTATCACAGGCCGAAAAGGAAAAAATTCGTTATCCAGCTGAAAATGTTTTTACAGGGTAATTAAAGTGCAGACGCCCGTTTTTAACGAAATAAATGAATACAGGACACTAATTAACAGCAAATTCTTTATGGTTTAGGAGGGAATAATAAAGAAGAAACGAACGATAAATAACTTTACTAATTGAGCGCTTTCCTTTAATAAGGACAGCGCTAATTTTATGGGGAAAATCGAAAATATTAAGGGAGGTCTTTATACATTTTCCATATCTTCTATTATAGATTGTTTATTGACCATCCATTTAATAAAATTCTGCTCATTATCAGTCAGTTCCCTGTTTAACTTTTGTTCAAATTCCTGGACTAACTTTGCATATTGATTGTCGGCATTCATTCTAATTCCTCCAGTGCATCCACATCAAATATTACCAGAAATTTCCGCAAAAATAAATAGATTTAATGAAAAAGGCGTTCTAATATCAGCATATTAAAAGGTCGAATTTTGTTGACCATTTAGCCCTTTCTATTGATATGCTTTTTTAGTATGCAAAAGGAGGTGAAACTTTACAAGTTTAACGAAAGGGGGTGGCACTATGCAGGATATTTCGGATGAAGTTTTAGTCAACTCCTACAAAAAAGCGTTGAGTATGGACATCAAAAAGGATTTCATTTCCGTTTTAGAAATGGAATTAATGAAAAGGGACCTTTTAGTTCAAGTTAAAAACGTATTATAGATAGGAAAGGCGTTGAAATGGAAAGTTGCATCGGGGATTCCTTGATGCAGCTTTCTTTGCTAATAAGAGCCTAAAGGACCTTCGAAATAAACGATTTGTGATATTTGGACATGTACAGAAAAATCCTCCAGGTTCATTTGAATATGACCAACTGCGACCCCTGCATTAACACCTCAACTCTGCCCGCTGTTGTCATCAATGCCATCGTTTGACCATCAAGCTGGTTCAAATGCTGCACAAAAACTGGATCTAATTGTGTGGTATAAAGGAGAAGTTGGGATAAAAAAGATGTTCCGTACTTTGTCGGAAGCATCTTTTCCAGACTAACCTTTAGCCGTGTCCATTATGACTGCAATTAACAATACCACAACACCTAAAATTATTGCCATTAGACCTAATAAGCCTACCCCGGTCCCTGTCCAGCTGCTTGTAAAAAGGCTAGCCGGTATTAAAACAACGCCTGCTACGATTAGGATAAGCGCGGGTATGTATTTTATGAACTTATTAGTATAGGTTGAGTGCAGCAGGAAGACTAGTACAATTGCAATTACTGCTATCGCGGCACCAATAAAGAGAATTAAATTCATCAAACCACTCCAAAACATTAAAATAATATTACATACATTTTACAATTAGATGTATTTAGTTTATAACCTTTTTTCATCATATAAAAACATCATTTTAAAAAATGTTGGCTTGTCGCCAAGAACCAATGGCGAAAGCCTTAAATTTTTTTATACTTTATATACCTTCTAAAAGTGTAAAAAAATGCTTTGCAAAATGATGGACATTCAGCAAAGCAATTTCAAGATTCAGGTTCGGATGAATTGGAACTGATCTTTAGTAAAATCCATTTTATAATCCAGCCTATGATGATTCCTATCGGGAGAAATAGAATTGGCAGCCAAATGGGGCCAATCAGTTGTCCCATAAATGTAAAGGTTGGCGATAGGATTAAACCTACAGTCACAAAATAGGCAGAAAAAACAAACGGTAAGAAAGAAAATGGTCTATTTTCACCTTGAGCATCTTTATACGCATCCCAAATTGCAAAAAAATATAAACATGGGTAAAACATCAACCACAGGAAATTTGTTTGATCGATTGCTTCTTGTATCTTTCCATGAAAGCTCAAGATAATTGCCTGGTTAAAATGGGACATGACATTGACAGCGAATTCTAGAATAATTAATACAATACCCTTTACATACCTTTTATTTAATAATTGACCAAACCCCGGTAATGCAACGCTCCATAGCAGTTTTTCTAATTTATCTTTAGAGATACCATGTACACTTCTCATCCTTTAGGGCCTATTCGGCCAATTCCTTTCGATCTGCAGCTATCGGTGGCAGCTCCATCCAACCGTTGTTTATCATCAGTTTTGCGCCAAGATTAGAGTATTTAGCTATTTCTGCGATTAACCGGGAGTATTGTACACCTAAATCATGCCTTGGGCTTACGGATATTGCGATACCATATTGTCCTATACTTGATGCAATTAGGGTTGTAATTAGGAACATCATGTATTTATCGGAAAAAGGCGCTTCCTTGGAATCAGTTACTTCCGGTGTGGATAGTATAGCACCGCTTGAAAGGTAGCACTCCTTCAAGGTATTAGATAAAGTTTCCATGTGCTTACCAGATATTTCTCTGCCGCGTTCAAAATATTGTCTGACTTCCTTTGAGCGTGCGACCTGGCTGAAACCAGTTATAATACCTTGTCCCAATGCATTCCTTCGTGCATTAAATACAAGATTAGAAATTTCTACACCAAGTAATGGTCTTCTGTTCGTAAACCAGCCTTTTAAAAAGTGTGTAGAATCTACAAAGTCAACCTGTTCTGGTTTAGGGATAAACGGGGAACGGATAAATATTCCCTTTTCTTTGGCTAGTTCCTTTACCTTCTTGTGCAAGATCTGATCATTGACTAATACCTTTGAGAAATAATCAATAATATCGGTTCGTTCGGCTTGAGATAACGCCGCACTATATGCCGCTAACGTATAACCAGACATGCTTAAGATAAATTCTAAATAAAGCTTATCTGTAAAGAGCCTAGGAGCATCTAAGTTTACATCCTCTTCTGTAAAACCTTGGGGGATTGGATATTCTTCTTTCGTAAAGATTTCTTCAACACCATTTTTATGCTCTTCAATTAAATTTAAAGCAAACTCAAGTGTCTCCTTAATATCTTCATCCTCAATATTAACTAAAAAATATTGGATTCCGCGAATCATCATCGTATCGGCCTGGTAAGCTGTCCAAAGACTCGAAACTTCAGACGATGTCAGTTCGATTTTTTTATATTCATTGTTTTCCATATCCATATTCCTTTCATTTCTTAGGCTTTGCTAATTCATCACGATCTACCATGCGAGGTGGCTCTTCCAACCATTCGTTTTCAATCATTAGGTTGGCGCCATCCTCAGAATATAGAGCAATTTCTCCCGTTAAACGTGTATATTTCGCCGCTATATCCCTTCTGATAGTAGTAGAAATACTCAATCCATAAAATCCGATTCCAATTCCTATCATTCCCGTAACATGGTACATGATCAGCTTATCCGAAAAAGGGGATATGGTATTACTAGCAGTCACCATTGAATCAGAACCCATTGGGGTTGGAACTTTGCTTTTCTCTAATATTGAACTAAATGCTTTTACTTGTTTTTGGGCAATCCCGATGCCACGTAAAATGTATTCCTTAACGTCTTTTGATTTAGCGACCTGACTGTAGCCTGTTAGGGTGGCGATGCCAAGGTTATTTCGCTGCATGTTAGAGAATAGGTGGGTAATTTCTGTAGCCAGCAAAGGTCTTTGCTCGCCAAACCAGCCAGCAAGAAAACTTTGCTTTTTGACGAAGTCCACTTCATTTGGTGTTGGAATATATGGCGGACGTGTGTATACTCCCTTAGTTAACGAAAGTAATGACGCTTTTTGATGGAGGGCATTGTATTCGCTTAATCCAGTTGAGAAAAATAGATAAACATCTTCCCGAGTTGCCACCGTTACGGATGCCGCAAAGGCATAAATACCAAGTGATCCAAGTTGAAAAATATATTGTAAAAAGTAATTATCCGAATATAAGCGGGGGGCGTCAACATCTACATCTTTATCAGTGAAACCTACCGGGATCGGCTTGTTTTCCTTTTCGAATATGGATGTCAACTGTTTCAAATGTGAATGTTCTAAAGTAAGCGCATCCTGAATTAGTGGTTCGATCTCTTTATCTTCCACCTTTGCATGAAAATATGCTAAAACCTTCGACATTAGGCTTGCATTCATGTACGCTCCCCATAATTGTGATAGTTCGGATGCGGTTAGATCTATGTTTTGATCCATAGATGATCTCACTCCTTTGGTCTAAAACGCAGGTTGTTTTCCTATAGTTTGCCAAAAAGGAATGTTCCTATACAAAAGAACACCCCTTGCATAAAAAGCAGGGTCAATGGGCAAAAGAAAGGGAGTAACTAATGGTTTGACCTGAGGTGAGTTTATGAGAAGAAAAAAGAAAAAGAAAGCTGAAAATGAACAAGAGGATTTTTCCATTGAATTAGTAAAAGAACTGGATAAAAATTTAGATAATCTTAAGCAAATGTTAGAGGAACCAAACGATTTAGTTATTCGAAAATTTGTTGTTCGTGGGACCGCCCATCATTGTGCTGTTGTGTATATAGATGGATTGGTAAACACGGAACTTATACATAACAACATTGTGAAGAATGTACAGATTGTAAATGAGCGTAAAGAATTACCATCCCAGCCGGAAAAACTATTTGAAGAAATATATTGGGAGATCATTTCGGCAAGTGCTATTGAAAAAGCAAAAACATTGGATGATATTTCGAAGTCCCTGCTATATGGCGATACCATCTTTTATTTAGATGGTGTCGATCAGGTAATGATTATGGACACGAAGGGCTGGGAATCACGCGCCATCGAGGAGCCTGTGTCAGAATCCGTAATTCGTGGCCCACGTTCCGGATTTGTCGAAAATATCCGGACGAATATGATGCTTGTTCGCCGCAACATTCAGGATCCCAACCTTCGTTTTAAAACGCGCTATGTGGGGAGACGTTCAAAAAAAGTATTAGTGTTTGCATATCTAGATGGGGTTGCCCATCCAGATCTTATCAAAGAAGTGAATCGACGGCTTGATTCAATCGATATGGATGATGCACCAGAGTCAGGTTATGTTGAACAATGGATTGAGGACAGTTTCCTGTCACCATTTCCTCAGCTTTCCAATACAGAAAGACCAGATGCAACTGCTTCTGCGATTACCCAGGGTAAGGTTGCCATTATGCTGGATGGAACACCATTTGTATTGTTAGCCCCCTTTACACTTGGTAATGCTTTTCAATCTCCGGAAGATTACTATGAACGCTGGACGATTGGATCCCTTTTGCGAGCATTACGGTACTTAGCTGCGTTTATTGCGATGTTTGTACCAGCACTTTATATTGCGCTAGTTTCTTACCACCAGGGAATGATTCCATCAAAACTGGCTTTTTCCATTGCTGCAACAAGGGATGGTGTACCATTTCCACCATTTGTTGAAGCAATTCTAATGGCCATCACAATGGAGTTACTAAGAGAGGCGGGAGCACGTTTGCCGACAACCATTGGTCAAACAATCGGTATTGTGGGGGGGCTTGTAATTGGTGATGCAGCTGTAAAGGCCGGGATTGTTAGCCCGGTTATGGTTGTTGTTGTTGCACTAACCGCAATTGCTTCATTTACTTTGCCAGCCTATAGTGTGGCAATTTCATTTCGATTGGTACGCTTTGTGTTTATGTTTGCGGCGGCATTATTGGGGTTATACGGCATTATCCTCATTTACATTATGATTAATATTCATATTGTAAATCTTAAGAGCATGGGGGTGCCTTATTCGAGTCCATTTGCACCTACATTTTTCAGGGATTGGATGGACCTTGTGTTCCGTGCACCGATACCGCTGTTAACCAAACGTCCGGAATATCTGAAGCCGAATGATAGTATATCAGCGGATAAAGGAGACAAGAAATAATGAAAAGCTTTGAGTATGGGGATGAAAAGATCAGCGATAAGGAAATTATGATTGCTTTACCATCAATTGTCCTTGGTGTGGGCATCTTATCATTACCAAAAGATTTGGCTTCAGTAACCATTTCATCAGATGGCTGGATAGGTATACTTGGTGGTGGTGTCATTGCCATTCTAATTACCTGGTTACTTGCTAAGCTTGCGGTTAAATTTCCAAATCAATCATTCTTTCGGTTTACGTCTGTCGTTCTTTCCAAACCAGTTGCGATTATTGTCTCCCTATTATTTGCGGCCATATGGTTAAATGTAACAGCATTTGAGGTTAGAAGGATTGCTGATGTTTCCAAGCAGTATTTATTTGACAGTACACCTGTTGAGGTAATAGCGCTTAGTTTTCTGTTAGTCGTTGTATATGCTGTATCAGGTTCTAGGGCAGGGTTATTTCGATTGAATATGATGTTCCTGCCAATCATTCTTTTTATTGCCCTTGCTGTCCTTGTATTTAATATAAGATGGTTTGACCCCAATCAATTGCTTCCATTATTTAAAACAGACATTCAAGGTTATATAAAGGGAATGCATGCAGGAGTTACCTCTTACGCCGGATTCGTCATTGTTTTATTTTATATAGGACTAGTGGATAATCCCGAGCGAACACCCAAATTGGCTGCTTATGGGATGTGTATACCTGTGGTTTTATATATCATCCTTTTTGTTATGTGTATTGGTGTATTTGGTCACGCGGCAACGACAAATCTCATTTATCCAACCATTGAATTAGCTAAAGGAGTAGAAATTCCAGGAGGATTTTTAGAACGATTTGAATCCGTTTTTTTCGTGATCTGGATTATGGCTATTTTCAATACAACATCAATGGCTTTGGATATCGTTGTTTTGTGCCTCAACTCGATCTTTACGAAAACAAATAAAATAAAAATAGTTATTTTAGTAGCGCCACTTGTTTACGCAATTGGTATGTTTCCACAAAATATAATGGAGGTTTCTACATTCGGTTCTACTACAATTGATCTTGCATTGATATACACTGTATTGATCGGGTTAATTCTATTCGTGATGGCAAAAATTAGAGGGGTGAAGCGGGGTGCAAAATAGCAAGGGTTATCTCCTAACTGTCTGTACATGTATCTTCTTTTTATCAGGTTGCTGGGATCAAGTGGCTATTGAAGACCGAGGCTTTGTTGTTGGGACGGCGATCGATTTGGCTGACCAACAGGAATCAGACTTTTACAACGTAAAAATGACCTACCAATTTGTAGTGCCAGCTGGCCTTGGGGCACCTGGTGAATCAGGGGGACCAAAGGCGTTCACAAATATCTCAGCTACTGGCAAGAGCCTGTTTGAAATCATAAGATATGTGGACACCCAAACAAGCAGAGCTGGCTATTTTGAACATCTAAAGGTTATCGTTGTTTCAGAAGAAGTGATGAAAGAACCTGAGTTATTTGCTAGTGTTATGGATGATTTTATCCGTGATCAGGAAATGCGGCGTTCAATGAAAGTAATTGTTTCGGAAAATGATGCCAAAAATATCCTTGCTGTAGAGCCGGATGCCCAAAAGCTTCCAGCTATTTATATTGATTCCATTTTGCAAAACAATTATAAGTCAGCGAGAGTAATAATGCCTGTTAGGATAGGCCAGGTTCATGAGTATTTATTAACAGATAGAAGCTACGTCCTGCCCCGCATTACAACCACCGAGGATGGAAAGAGAATCAAAGAGAATGGTGTCGCAGTAATACATGGTTATAACAACCAAATGGTTGGTACACTAACAGGCAAGGAAACAAAAGGTTTAAACTTTATTACCCATAATAATGACGGCGGAACTGTCGAATTTGAAATTGACAATCATTTGATGATATACGAAATTCAAAATACAAAGAGCTCAATAAAAATTGAGGTAAACGATAATAACAAGGTAGATATATCCATTAAAATTGGAGCGGAGGGCAGGATTGGTGAGATGTATGGAAGTGAAAAACTGTTAACACCTAAACGATTTGCGGAAATTGAAAAAGGGATTAGCAAGAAAATGGAAAAGCTCGCCAATCAAACATTAAAAAAGGCACAAAAAGACTTGAATGCGGACATTTTTGGCTTTGCTGAGTTATTAAAGCAAAGGCATTATGATGACTGGCAGAAAATGAAGGATGACTGGGATCATGGGGATAATATTTTTGCTGACTGCAATATAAAAGTTACAGCAAATGCAATTGTCCGGTCGGTTGGTGCGACGGATAAAACGAAGGACAAAGGAAGCGAGTGATGAGTCATGTGGGCTAATCTTGTCGGACGAATGCCGGAATTCATGGTGATTATTTGCACCTTACTAGCCTTTGTTATTCCGTATCTCGTTTACAAGCTTAATAAACGATTGCACAAATACGGGGACCCTCCATGGAAAAAGACAATAACAGATACAAGCATTATGAAAAAAGGCAAGAAAGAGAAAAAGAAAAAGTAATTACCCACCAAAGATTGATTTTTGGTGGGATTTTCTCTGTTTAATTTTTTCTTTATTTGTAAATACTGCTGATATTAATATGTAAAATTTCCTATTATTCTGCTTTTACTTACTGAGTCTTTTTTAGTATAGTTAAAGTAGTATGTTTGGATAATTAGCTGCCTTATGGAAGGGGTTTATATAATGAAGCAAGATACGGTTGTATATAATGAAAATATTAAAAATGTCTTAGCAACGATTAATAAGGTAATGATTGGCAAGGAAGAAGCTGCAAGGCTTAGTTTAGTTGCTTTGCTCGCCCAAGGCCATGTATTGCTAGAGGATGTGCCAGGCGTTGGAAAAACGATGCTTGTTCGCACACTGGCAAAATCACTAGATTGTGATTTTAGAAGAATTCAGTTTACCCCGGATCTATTGCCCTCAGACGTTACGGGAATTTCTATTTATAATCCAAAAGAACTAGAATTTGAGTTTCGCGGAGGGCCGATTCTTGGCAATATAGTGCTGGCAGATGAAATTAATCGTACTTCACCAAAGACGCAATCAGCACTTTTGGAGGGAATGGAAGAGAAAAGTGTTACCGTCGATGGGAATACGATTTCACTGAAGCAGCCCTTCTTTGTTATGGCAACACAAAATCCAATTGAATATGAGGGTACATATCCATTGCCAGAGGCGCAGCTCGACCGTTTTTTATTGAAGCTGAAAATGGGTTATCCATCTTATGAGAATGAACTTGAGATGCTGGACCGCATGTCATTTGACCATCCAATTGAAAAGATATCTGCTGTTATGAGCAGATCAGAGCTTGTTGGCTTACAAGAGGCCGTTAAAGATGTTTACATTGATAAGAATGTTCAAAAATATATTATTAATCTAGTGAGTGCAACCCGTAAGCATCCGTCTATTTATCTCGGGGTCAGTCCCCGCGGAGCGATTGCTTTAATGCGCGCATCAAAGGCGCTTGCTTACATCTACGGCAGGGACTATGTACTTCCTGATGATGTAAAGTATCTTGCCCCTTTTGTGCTTTCGCACCGAATCATCCTGTCATCTGAGGCTAAATATGAAGGGATGACGAGTGATGATGTGCTTGCCTCTGTGGTATTGAACACCTACATTCCGATCCGAAAGGACTTTAATTAATGAAAGGGACGGTACAGTTTATTGGTAAATTCATTTTTATCGTCTTCATTTTTTTATTGTTATTCTCGTACGCAATGTTTCAAGGGGATTTGTAAGTTGGTTCCTATTCTACGGCTTCCTCCCAATCTTCCTTTATTTAGTGGGGATGCTGGTTTACCCGATAAATAGGATAACAGTATCACGGGAGGTCTCACACCACGTTGTCAGAGCCGGGGAAAAAGTAGATGTCATGATAACAATCAAACGATCTTTCCCGTTTCCGCTTTATTATTGCATTTGTGAAGAACTGTTTCCTGAATCGTTGAATAAAGTGGATAACCGCACGGATAAATATCAGCACATGGCAAACCCTGCTGGGCTTGAGCAGGTAAGGAAAATAAAGAAAGTCGTATTCGCCGGTTTTAAACGTCACATTACCCTAGGTTATCAGATTGCAGAAATTCCCCGCGGTGAACATCAATTATTTGCCATTCGATTTCGGACAGGCGATCTATTTGGATTTATTAAAAAGGAACATGTTTTCAATGTCTTTGATAATCTGATCGCTTATCCAAACGAACGACAGGTGCAGCTGACCGATAAAATGAACAGTTATGAGCAGGGATCCATTTCTGCACAGAATACTTCACTAAAAAACACCAATGTAGCTTCTGGGATAAGGGAATACATGCCAGGGGATAAATTTTCCTGGATTGATTGGAAGCAAACTGCGAAGAAAAATTCTGTTATGACGAAGGAGTTTGAACAGGAAAAGAGCACCGATACCATACTGATCTTGGATGGATGCGGCCATGGAAATCAAAATGTGTTAGCCTTTGAGGCAGCAATTGAGATAAGCCTTTCATTGATGGAGACTATTCGCAAACAATCCACGCAGGTAGGCTTTCTTTCTATTGGAGAAAAAGATGTCTTTTTACCGTTACACCACGATCCGGGTAAGAAACAATTTATCAGACAGCATTTAACACAAATTCAGCCAAGTGGAATACAACCATTTGCGGTTAAATTGAAGGAGGAAGCGAAACGTCTAACGACAGGAGTTATTGCAATTATCATTACAACAAACTTGGACGAACCATTGGTGGAAAACATGCAAAAGATGAGACAGCGCTCAAAGAGAATTATTATTTGTTTTGTTCAATCGGCTAATTTGATTACGGATAAACAACGTGAACTTATTCAAAGACTGCAGTTTCAAGGTGTTGTCATCAATGTAATGACGGAAAAGCAATTGAATCAGGATAGAATCGGGGTGCGTGTAGTATGAACCGTGTAATGGAAACGAAAACGCCTTTTATCTACAGGGCGATTTTGTATGCGGCCGGATTTGTTCTATTTTTAGAATGGCTATATCCCGTACAGGAAATTACGGATACTAGTTATTTAATTTTATTTGTACTGTATGCTGCCCTTTGTTTTTTTATAACATTATTACAAATGAAATGGTGGCTGTCCTTTATTTTAAAAGGTGCAGGGCTTCTCTACATTTTATATTCATTGTATTTCGAGGGGCTTTTTTTTAGTAAAGCTTTATTTTCCCAAGTAATCTCTGAAGCTTCTATTAATTTGTCAGCACTCTTTTCACAGGATTGGTATAATTTAACGCCAATGTTTCGCAGCTTGTTATTCCTGCTGTTAATTTGGTTAATGAGCTATTTAATTTATTACTGGTTCGTAGCAATGAACCGGATATTTTTATTTGTGGTTTTAACCTTTATCTATATTGCTGTTCTTGATACTTTTACCGTCTTTAGTGCGGAGGCAGCAATCGTCAGGATATTCATTATATCCTTCATTTCTCTAGGATTGGCAAGTTTTATGCGGGAAATGGATCGTGAGGAAATCCAATTTCTATGGATGAAAAAGACAGCGATTTGGGTACTTCCGTTAATTGGCGTGGTGCTTCTGTCAACCATAGTAGGATACGCAGCACCAAAGCTGGACCCTCAATGGCCTGATCCAGTTCCTTTTATTAGAAGTACGGCAGAAGGCGCGGGCTCTATGGATAGTGGATCAGGTGTTGTTCGGAAAGTTGGTTACGGGGAAGATGATACCAGGCTTGGCGGGTCATTCATTCAGGACGATACCCCTGTTTTTCAGGTAACCACGGAGGAAGAACAGTACTGGCGCATTGAAACGAAGGATGTATATACGGGGAAAGGCTGGGAGAATTCACATGAGCCTGAATATATCAAACAGGATCCTCAAAATATTTTACTTAAAACGTTTGATGAAAGTGTAGAGACGGAGACGTTTACAGCAACTCTGCAGTTCACCGGTAACGTTCAAATTCCAAAAGTTATTTATCCTTATGGAATTGAGCGATTCAGGGTGGCTCAACCGATCGATTTGCTATTGGATAACCAATCTGGATCAATGATTGCTAAATTTCATAATAATGATTTCATGCCGGACTTTTATTCGATGACCTATGAATCCCCGTCATTTGAGATTAACTCATTGCGACAGGCAGGTACAGATGACCCTTCGCATATAAGGGAACAATATACCCAATTACCTGAAACACTTCCAAAACGTGTTGGGGAATTGGCCAGGGAAGTAACAGCCGGCGAAAGTAACCGCTATGACATTGCGCGGACACTCGAAACGTATTTTGGCCAAAATGGATTTGCCTACAGCACCACAAATGTTTCAGTGCCGGGAGATGGCCAGGACTATGTCGATCAATTTTTATTTGAATCAAGGGTCGGATATTGTGATAATTATTCAACATCTATGGTTGTTATGCTTCGCACGCTTGATATTCCAGCACGATGGGTGAAGGGCTTTACAAGCGGGCAAAAAATTGAAAACAATGTAGGAGGTCCTGGCACATCGATCGACACCTATGAGGTTACAAATTCAAATGCCCATTCTTGGGTTGAAGTTTATTTTCCAGGGAAAGGCTGGGTTCCTTTTGAACCTACGCAAGGATTCTCAAACCTGGCAGATTTTCAGTTCGATTCAACGGTTGCGATGGAGGAGGATAATGAGGCAACCCCAGTTATGAAAAAGGATGACGAGAAATCAGAACCTAAGAAAGACCAGGAGGAAGCTCAAGGGGATTCAACGAGTAAGCATCCTGATACAGAAATTAACTGGTGGTATATAGGATTTGGTGTTATTGCGGTTGCGCTGCTTGCTTGGAGTATTTATTTATTGCGATTCCGGTTTCAATATTATGTTATCAGAATACGGCTTAAAACGAATAAAAATGAAAAGAACTATCAGGATGCTTATCATTTTTTATTAAAACAATTAGCACATAAGGGATTACCGAAAGAATCAGGGCAAACACTAAGAGAATATGCCGGAAGAATTGATCGGCGCTTCGATACAGGAACGATGGGCGAATTAACGAACTCCTATGAAGAAATACTATATACAAAGACAAGGGATTCAATCGAATTTAATAAACTGAGCCAATTGTGGAAAGATTTAATAAAACGCATAAGGTCTTGACCAGGTAAACGTGTGTAAGTAGAATAAGGGAATATAGAAAAGCTGCACCACCCGGTTAGGGGTGATGCAGCTGGACAAAGAAAAGCGAAGGCGACTGCCCAGCGACGTACAAATAGATAGGACTGTGAAAGTGCGTTGATCTTTACGCACATTCATCGGGACTAACTATTTGCTAGTCGCTAGGAGCCGCAGCTGGACAAAGAAAAGCGAAGGCGACTGCCCAGCGACGTACAAATAGATAGGACTGTGAAAGTGCGTTGATCTTTACGCACATTCATCGGGACTAACTATTTGCTAGTCGCTAGGAGCCGCAGCTGGACAAAGAAAAGCGAAGGCGACTGCCCAGCGACGTACAAATAGATAGGACTGTGAAAGTGCGTTGATCTTTACGCACATTCATCAGGACTAACTATTTGCTAGTCGCTAGGAGCCGCAGCTGGACAAAGAAAAGCGAAGGCGACTGCCCAGCGACGTACAAATAGATAGGACTGTGAAAGTGCGTTGATCTTTACGCACATTCATCAGGACTAACTATTTGCTAGTCGCTAGGAGTCGCAGCTGGACAAAGAAAAGCCATTCGTATATCCTCGGGTAATATGGTCCTGAAAGTATCTACCGGTGCACCGTAAACGCACTGACTATGAAGGCGAAATCTGTTCGTGGTTACGATAGTATAGAACCTGGATTTCTGCCTTTATGTACTGCTTTGGAATGAAACCCATTATCCTTTAGCAGATTAGGCAGGAAATCCAGGTTTTTAATATGATAAGGAGAGTTGTCATGGAAACGAATGAAATGATTTTGGTATTGGATTTTGGCAGTCAATATAATCAATTGATTACACGGCGCATACGTGAACTCGGTGTGTACAGTGAACTGCATTCACATAAACTTACAGCAGAAGCAATCAAGCGAATGAACCCAAAAGGTATCATTCTTTCTGGTGGCCCTCATAGTGTTTATGATGAAAATAGTTTTCGATGTGATAAAGAAATCTTTGACTTAGATATTCCGATTCTCGGTATCTGTTACGGAATGCAATTGATGACACTGCACTTTGGCGGTAATGTAACAAAAGCAAAAAACCGTGAGTATGGAAAAGCGCTGATTGAGCTTAGTAATGATCCTGTATTATTCCAAAACACGCCAAAGAACCAATCAGTATGGATGAGCCACGGTGATAAGGTATTGGAAGTTCCAGAAGGATTTCACGTTGATGCAACAAGTCCATCAACGCCAATTGCTGCGATGAGCAAACCGGATGAAAAGCTATATGGTGTGCAGTTCCACCCAGAGGTCAGGCACTCTGAATACGGTAATCATGTACTCAAACAATTTGTCTTTGATGTATGTAAAGCCGATGGAGATTGGACAATTGAAAACTTTATCGAAATGGAAGTAGATAAAATTAAAGAAAAAGTAGGAAATCGCAATGTGCTGTGCGCCTTGAGTGGTGGAGTAGATTCATCCGTTGTAGCTGCACTAATCCACAAAGCAATCGGTAATCAGTTAACATGTATATTTGTTGACCATGGATTATTGCGGAAAAATGAAGCGGATGAAGTAATGAAAACATTCGCTGATGACTTTCACATGAATGTTATCAAAATTGATGCACAGGAACGCTTTTTATCGAAGCTTCGGAACGAAAGTGATCCGGAAAAGAAACGTAAAATTATTGGGAATGAATTTATTTATGTTTTTGATGAAGAAGCTGGAAAATTAAAGGACATGGATTTTCTTGCACAAGGAACACTTTATACTGATATCATTGAAAGTGGTACGGAGACCGCACAAACTATAAAGTCACATCACAATGTTGGCGGACTTCCTGAAGATATGCAATTTGAATTGATTGAGCCGTTAAATACATTGTTTAAGGACGAGGTCCGTGAATTAGGATTACAATTAGGGCTTCCAGAAGCTATCGTTTGGCGCCAGCCTTTCCCTGGTCCAGGACTAGCTATCCGCGTCCTAGGCGCAATAACAGATGAGAAGCTTGAAATTGTACGAGAATCAGATGCAATATTGCGCAGAGTTATTGCAGAAGAAGGTTTAGAACGTGAAATCTGGCAGTATTTTACCGTGTTACCTGATATTCGAAGCGTAGGTGTGATGGGTGACGCCAGGACGTACGATTATACGATTGGAATACGTGCAGTGACATCGATAGATGGAATGACATCTGATTGGGCACGTATACCATGGGATGTTATGGAAAAAATATCGAATCGGATTGTAAACGAAGTTGAGCACATCAATCGCGTAGTTTACGACGTAACAAGCAAGCCGCCAGCAACGATAGAGTGGGAATAAGAAGAAAAGCAACAGCTTCTGAGAGCCAAACTAGACAAACAAAATGGAATGGGCTTGCAACGGCTTTGGGTGTCGGAACTAGAGATTTTCTGTATATTTCTAATCCAGACGAACATTAAGATTGTTTCTTGTCTTAACGTTCGTCTTTTAGTTGACTGGCAGAAAAAAGAGTAGTACAATCTAACTAATTAAATAGCATGCGTATAATTGTGGGGATATGGCCCAAGAGTTTCTACCAAACACCGTAAATTGTTTGACTACGCAGGATAAAGCAGACATGAAAAATATTGTTGGCTTTTTCTGAACTGGTCAGGGTAGCATTCTTGTTTCGTCCAAGTGTGCTATTTTTTTAATTTATGGAAAGCATAAGGGACAAAGGAAAGAGCTTCAGCATTCGCAACAGGCGAATCGGGTTTTTCTGCAAATTAAATGAGCAGGGAGGAATAAATGTGAAAAAGTATTTTCGCTTTGAAGAGTTGGGGACAAACTATCGAACAGAGTTTGTTGCAGGGTTAACAACCTTTTTGGCCATGGCATATATATTATTTGTAAATCCAAACACACTTGCATTAGTTGGTGTTCAGGATTTACCGGAAGGGGTAACCAGAATTGATCAGGGGGCTGTTTTTACAGCTACTGCAATTGCTGGTGCGATTGGTTCATTGTTTATGGGGATTATCGCAAAATACCCAATCGCTCTCGCGCCAGGTATCGGATTAAGTGCGTTTTTTGCCTATACAGTTGTACTCGGGTATGGAATTCCATGGCAGACAGCTTTGTCCGGTGTCTTAGTTTCAGGACTTATTTTTGTGTTATTAACGTTAACGGGACTGCGTGAAAAGATCATTAATGCGATTCCTGCCAATCTAAAGCTTGCTGTTGGTGTTGGGATAGGGTTCTTTATCGCTTTTATCGGTTTTCAAAATGCAGGTATTATTGTTGGTGATGATGCTACACTTGTTGCATTAGGTGATTTCACATCGCCTACCGTCCTGCTTTCCATTTTTGGAATTATTATTTCTGTTGTCTTTCTAAGCCTTAATATTAAAGCGGGTATTTTCTACGGGATGCTGGTGACAGCTATCGTCGGAATGGTAACAGGGTTGATTGCTCCGCCAACGGGGATTAATGGAGTGGTTGGTGAAGTGCCGAGCTTGGCGCCAACCTTTGGTCAGGCATTTGGTCACTTTGGTGATATCTTTTCGATGGACATGCTTGTCGTTATTCTTACTTTTCTTTTTGTTGACTTCTTTGATACCGCTGGAACATTAGTGGCTGTTGCCACACAGGCTGGTTTGATGAAGGATAACAAACTTCCGCGTGCTGGCAGGGCATTGTTTGCTGACTCTACAGCTACAGTTGTCGGTTCAATTGTTGGTACATCAACCACAACATCCTATATTGAGTCATCTGCGGGCGTTGGGGCTGGTGGAAGAACTGGATTTACTGCAGTGGTCACAGGGTGCCTTTTCATCCTGGCATTGTTCTTTTCTCCTTTACTAAGTGTAATAACAGCAGAGGTTACTGCTCCAGCTTTAATCATTGTTGGTGTATTGATGGCATCCTCATTGAAGAACATCGATTGGGATCAGTTTGAAATTGCTGTCCCGGCATTCTTGACCATTGTTGCCATGCCATTAACATATAGCATCGCAACAGGTATCGCACTTGGCTTTATTTTCTATCCGATTACGATGCTTTTAAAAGGTCGTTACAAGGAAATAAATCCAATTATGTATTTGTTATTTGTTATTTTTGTTTTATATTTTATATTTCTAAGTTGATTATATAGAATTAGAGCCTGGTTTCCTCGGAAATCAGGCTTTTTTAAAAGATAAAAATGTATAAAATATGTCTAGCTACAGCGCCAGAAGCCGCCGTCATAAGTAAACCCATGCGTTCTGCGGTCCCTTTCTAATGCGTCCGCTTCTAAACGGGTGCTTGCGCTTTTCTTGTTGGGTTTACAGGGGTTTGGAAAATGAATTATAAAAAAATTATAATTAGTTTAAATTTTCTGTTGACGTGGAAGCGTTTTCTCTATTATGATGTAAAACATATTTAAATTTGGTAATTAATAACAAAAACAGAAGGGTTTGATGGAATGAAAGCAGAATTAATCGCAAATACGTATCAATTATTATTGAACGGGGAGTGGAAAGAAACTAGTTCTGGTAAAACAATCGAAAATCTGTCCCCGTCCGATAATATGCCGGTCGGTGCCGTGCAGGCTATGACGGAAAATGAAGTGGACCTTGCTGTGGCTGGGGCAAAGACAGCGCAAAAAGATTGGGCAAATCGTTCGTTTAGTGAGCGTGCGGAATTGCTTTATGCATGGGCGGACCAGCTGCTTAAGATGAAAGAGGAAATAGCGGAAACTATCATGAAGGAAGTCGGTAAAGGATATTCTTCAGCGGAAAAAGAGGTTGTACGAACTGCCGATTTTATCAAATATACTGCCGAAGAAGGGAAACGAATTCACGGTGAGTTGATTAACGGGGGAAACTTTAACGCTGGAAGTGCCAACAAGCTGGCGATGGTACAAAGGAAACCGTTTGGTGTTGTTCTTGCTATTTCTCCTTTTAATTATCCGGTCAACCTGTCGGCATCAAAGATTGCCCCTGCTTTAATTGCCGGAAATGCAGTTGTTTTCAAGCCGGCAACACAGGGTGCGATAAGCGGGACGTTAATGATTAAGGCGCTTGACAAGGCGGGGCTTCCTGCTGGACTTGTTAATCTTGTAACAGGAAAGGGATCAGAGATTGGTGATCATTTAACAACCCACCCATCAATCAATATGATCAATTTTACCGGAGGAACGGAAACCGGTGAAGCCATTTCCAGGAAGGCATCCATGATCCCGGTTATTCTTGAATTAGGTGGAAAGGATCCGGCGATTGTATTAAACGATGCAAATTTTGAAAAAGCGGCTGAAGATATTGTCGCTGGTGCATTTTCCTATTCCGGCCAGCGGTGCACTGCGATTAAACGGGTGCTTGTGATGGATGAAGTGGCGGATGCCTTAGTTGATAAATTGAAAGAAAAAGTTAATGCATTAAAAGTGGGTGCACCTGAAGACAATGCTGTTGTAACACCATTAATTAATGGAAAAGCGGCAGATGTCGTTCAACAATTGGTGGATGATGCTGTTGTTAAAGGTGCAACTGCCCTAACCGAAATCAAGCGGGCAGGAAACCTTGTTTATCCTGTGTTGCTTGATAACGTAACGGTAGACATGGAGGTTGCATGGAAAGAACCATTTGGGCCTGTTCTACCAGTTATTCGCGTCAAAAATATTGAAGAGGCGGTAACCATAGCCAATGAATCTGAATATGGTCTGCAGGCCAGTATTTTCACGAAGAGTGTTGAACAGGCAATCCATATTAGCAATGAACTTGAGACTGGTACGGTGCAAATAAATGGCAAAACGGAACGAGGGCCAGATCATTTTCCGTTTCTTGGCGTAAAAGGATCTGGTCTAGGTGTACAAGGTATTCGTAATAGTATTGAGTCCGCAACCCGCGAGAAGGTAATTGTTTTAAATATGAATCAGGGGTAAAAGGGTTATTCGGCTTGATTCTCGTAAAAGGTGAGATTATATAAGTGGTCATTACAAAACAATGTAAAACAGCCTGTTGAGCTATTAAACTGCTAAACAGGCTGTTTTAATATCTTATTGCGCTCTTTTAATTGCTTTTCCATACGGCAGCAAATGATACAAGGTTAGTATTACAGTTCCAGTTAGTGAGAAACATCCCATTACTGCATATAGTGTGCCGCCACCGAAGGAGTCAATCAGCGCGCCACCTACCAATGAGCCAGCAATACCGGATACGCCGAAGAATACAGCGAAAAATACCAAATGTCCGGTTGATTGCAGCAGTTTTGGAATTAATCTAGTAATATAGTTGAATGCGGATAAATAAAAGACGCCAAATGTTACCCCGTGCAGAAATTGCAGAGCAATAATATAGATTGGATCGTCAATTGCTGAATAAATAAACCATCTTCCGCTATAAATTATTCCAGCAGCTATAATGAAAATTAGCGGATGATATTTTCTAAACCATTTCCCCGCTAAAGCAAAAACAAGTGCCTCACTGGCTACACCAACGAACCATGCTAATCCAATCATGCTCTCACTGCCACCGAGTTGTGCTATGTATAATCCGATATAACTGTCATTTGCCCGGTGAGAAATTGTGATAAAAACAATAATGCCAAGGAAGATAATAAATGGTTTGTTCGTAACGATTTGTTTAACATCCTTTAGCTGGATTGGATCTGACTCTACCTTCACATCGGTTAACCTGAACGCTACCAGTAATGCAATAACGCCGAAAAACAAGTATGGCCAGATCATATATTGGATCCCAATCGATGAAAGAACTTCTCCAACAATTAATGACGATGTAGCAAATCCAATTGAACCCCACATTCGAATACTTCCAAAAGAAACCCTAAGATCATCCGAGCGCCGTTGTGCAAGGCTGTCTCCCAAAGCACCAATTGGTGAGGTGAAAAAGTAAAATACTGCACCCATCAGAATGATTGCCAGCAGGCCATTCATTTGAAAGAAAAGGACACTGCTAATAAGTAGACCCATAATACAGATTAATAGAATCCGTTTAACTGTCTTATATTTATCACTCATGTAACCCCAAAAGGGCTGGGCGAAAATGGAAGCCAGGGGACCCACAGCCAGCACCCAGCCAATTTCTGTTCCATCAAGACCTTTATGTTTCAAATATAATGGCAGGAAACTAATGATAATCGTATTAGTGGCATGAAAACTGAACAAAAGCATTTTAAGTGGAAGCAGCGAATCGTTTTTGGTCAAGGTATTTACCCCCTTTGTATCAAAAACTTAGTATACTAAACACCGGCCGCAAATAGAAGGATTAATCCTTTTTCCAGACTTTCTCGATAAATTCATCTCTTCCGGAGTTTGAGCGGTCCTTCTTGTATTCTTGTTCATTCGTTTTATAAAAGTCCTGGTGATAATCTTCCGCTGTATAAAAATTTACAGCTGGTAAGATTTTTGTAACTATAGGTTTTTTAAACTTGCCACTATGCTCTAATTCAGTTTTTGCAGTTTCTGCAGCAATTCGTTGCGCATCGTTATGATAAAAAATTGCCGTGCGGTAGGAGTCACCGCGATCCTGAAACTGCCCGCCATCGTCAGTGGGGTCAATTTGCTGCCAAAAGATTGACATGATTTTTTCATAAGCAATTACTTCCGGGTCAAAAGTAATTTCGACGGCTTCGTAATGCCCGGTTTGTCCCGTTTTCACTTCCTCATATGTTGGATTTATCACATCACCGCCAGTGTAACCGGAAACTACCGAATAAACGCCGTCCCATGTGTCAAATGGCTTTACCATGCACCAGAAACACCCGCCAGCAAAAGTTGCTTTTTGTTTTTCTATCCCCATAAACGATCATTCCTTATTTGTATATTTTTTAGAAGAGAATTATAATTTGTGTAACTATTAATTAAGTTCATCAACTATATCATAAATAAGGGGTGGGTGGCACGGTGATTGCTCCATATATACAGAAAATTTTAACGGGAAAAGTAAAACGATTGGGTGAGCCGGGGGCAGCAGATCCTTTGGACAGACCATGGGAAAGTGGCATGTTTAAAAAAGAATCGGAAGGGAAAAGTTGGCTAAGCGAAACAGGTATCGAGAATGATGAAGTAGCTGACACCAAAAATCACGGTGGTCCAGAAAAAGCAGTATTCGCCTATCCATCGGCGCATTATCCTTTCTGGCAAAAAAAGCTGGGTACCGATCAAATGGGGATAGGCGCAATGGGGGAGAACTTTGTCATTACCAATGTTGATGAATATGCCATTTGTATTGGCGACACTTTCGAAATTGGGGAGGCAATTATTCAGGTTTCCCAACCTAGACAGCCATGCTGGAAGCCTGCACGCCGGTTCCATGTGATGGACCTTGCATTGCAAATTCAAAACAGTGGACGCACTGGATGGTACTTTCGTGTACTGAAGGAAGGCTATATTTCAGGTGGCGGTTCGCTTAACCTGATAGAACGACCATATCCGGAGTGGACAATCGCGGCATGTAATGAAGTAATGCATTTTTACAAGGAAGATCTCCGCAGGGCTGATGAACTTGCTTCCTGCCATTTGTTAGCACCAAGTTGGAGGCGAACATTACATAAACGCCTGCGCGGGCAAAAATCCTCTGTAGGAAAGCGTGTCTATGGACCAAATAAAGAAGCATGATACAGCAGTTGTTTTCATAGATTTAATTAATGATAGAAAGTAATGGAGGGTTAATTTTGCTTGAAAATGCTTATATAATGGTGGCAATTATTCTAATCATTAACATTGTTTACGTTTCACTCTATACACTCCGCATGATTTTAACGCTAAAAGGTCGTCAGTATATTGCGGCCTTTATCAGTATGTTTGAAATTGTTGTGTATGTAATTGGATTAGGTTTGGTGCTGGATAACTTAGATGAAATTCAGAACATCATTGCCTATGCACTTGGCTTCGGTATAGGTGTCATTGTTGGTTCTAAGATTGAAGAGAAGTTAGCGCTCGGCTACATTACCGTAAATGTAATCTCATCCGATCCAAACATTGAGTTCACGCGCAAACTTCGTGACAAAGGATATGGTGTAACAAGCTGGTTTGCTTATGGTATGGACGGGGACCGGTTAGCAATGCAAATTCTGACACCAAGAAAATATGAATTAAAACTATATGAAACCATTAAAACGATTGACCCGAAAGCCTTTACGATCTCCTACGAGCCGAAACAAATTGTCGGCGGATTCTGGGTTAAGCAGGTCCGAAAAGGCAGGTTGGGCAAAAAGAATAATTCAGCGAATATGATGCCAAAAGAGTAGAGCGGGTTGGACCCGCTCTTTTTTTACAGATCAGAAAGTATAAATGAAAATCTGTCTAGCTCTAGCGCCCAGAAGCTGCCGTCATAAGCAATGGACACTACGAACGCTAAACCCATGCGTTCTACGGTCCCTTGCTTATGCGTCCGCTTCTAAACGGGGCGCTTCCGCTTTTCTTAATGCTACTAGGAATGGCGGATATAATCGGAGTTTGGCCGATAAATTTTAAAAACGGCCGATAAAATGATAAAAGTGGCTGATAAATATAATATTTGGCCGATAAAACTTCAAAAACGGCCGATTAATCAAAAATTCAGCCGATAAACACCTGAAATGGCCGATATCTGACTATCATCTTAATCTGATCCTCTTCAGGTCTTCGGTCAAATGAACCAATGCCAGCCTGAAGAATATAGTATCTGGGAATGGATTTTTTCTGGGAGGAAATTTGAATGAGTTATTATTATTACGACGCGCCTTTTCCACCGCAACATCAGAATAAACAGCCCGGGATTGAGTCACTGATGGTACCGGAACCGATTATTGAGAATCCGCATTATCAGGGTGCTGGGAAACTTGAGAATAAAGTCGCAATTATTACTGGTGGAGATAGTGGTATTGGGGCTGCAACGGCAATTGCTTTTGCGAAGGAAGGCGCCGATATCGTTATTCCTTATTATTACGAGTATGAAAATGGGGACGCATACCGTACCAAGTATAGAATTGAGGAACTTGGTAGAAGATGTCTGTTAATTGTTGGAGACCTGCGAAGTAAAGAACACTGTCAGTATGTTGTTGAACAGACACTTCATTATTTTGGCAAAGTAGATATCTTAGTGAATCATCATGGGGTTCAGTTCCCACAGGATAGTTTGCTGGACATTACAGATGAACAGTGGGATGCTACATTTTTAACAAACATTTATGCATTCTTTTACATGACAAAAGCTACACTGCCATACCTGGAAGCAGGTAGTTCAATTGTTAACACAGCATCCATTGTAGCCTATGAGGGCAATGAAAAATTGATTGACTATTCCTCGACAAAAGGTGCGATTGTGGGTTTTACCAGGGCATTGTCACAAAATATTGTTGGTAAAGGGATTCGTGTTAATGCTGTTGCACCAGGTCCAATCTGGACGCCGCTGATTCCTTCAAGCTTTTCCGCTGAGTATATTGGAACTACATGGGGCACAGATGTACCAATGAAACGGGCAGGTCAGCCATATGAATTGGCGCCGGCATACGTGTATCTTGCATCAGATGATTCGTCATATGTTACTGGCCAGGTCATACATGTGAACGGTGGGGCAATGGTTAGTTCTTAAGTTCTTTAAAAGATCAGAAAGCATAAACCAAAATATGTCTAGCTCCAGCACCCAGAAGCTGCCGTCATAAGCAATGGACACTACGAACGCGAAACCCATGCGTTCTACGGTCCCTTGCTTATGCCGTCCGCTTCTAAACGGGGTGCTTCCGCTTTTCTTTAGAGGAAGGGTACCAATGTGGTGCTCTTTTTTTCTTGCAGTTATAAAGTCGTCTGCTTGGCAGTTCCGTGTTTTCATATGATATGATCGGTTTTTAATATAAAAAATTTACGAGTGAGGGGGTCATGATCATATGAGACTAGCATTTTCTTCAGCACAATGGATGGTTTTTATCATGACCAGTGTCATTGTTGCCCCTTTATCGGTTGGGAATGCTTTCGGTATGTCCCAGGCGGATATTGCGGAACTTCTGCAGCGAACATTTTTTGTAATGGCTCTTGCATCCCTCCTGCAAGGGTTGTTCGGACATAAGTTGCCTATCTTAAATGGTCCCGCTGGTTTATGGTGGGGAGTCTTCCTAATGTATGCTGGCTTTGTATCTTCGGCGGAAAATGTGGAAATTGTTCTGCGCAGTCTTGAATTAGGATTACTTGTCAGTGGTGCGTTGTTTATCCTTGTGGCCGTGTTTCGAAAAATGGATGTTGTTGAAAAAATGTTCACGCCAATGGTAACTGGAACTTATCTTGTTTTACTCGTTACGCAGCTAAGTGGTCCGTTTATCAAAGGGATTTTTGGTGTTGGCTATTCCTCAGATGGCGTTGATCTTATCGTCGCTCTATGTGCCGTAGCGACTATGGTTCTTGCTGTTACATTATCACGAAGCCAGAATCACATTTTAAGCAGTTATTCTGTATTGATCAGCCTTGCTTTTGGGTGGCTGTTATTTGCGATTGTTGGCATTGCCAAACCAATAACGTCTGAAGTGGACGCGTGGTTCGCGCTTCCTGAGATTTTGGCGTTTGGGGTCCCAACCTTTAATATTGGCGTCGTACTTACTTCCATTTTTACTGCGTTTATTTTAATGGCGAATATGGTAGCAAGTATGAATGTGGTTTCAGGTGTCACAGGTAAAAAAGAGGAGCTGAATTATAATCGTTCTGGGTTTGTAATGGGCGTTAACCAAGCCTTGACAGGTTTGTTTGCAGCGGTTGGCGGTGTCCCGATGGCTACCGCCGCCGGATTTATATCGACAACAAAAATTGCCGAACGCCTGCCGTTTTTAATAGGAAGCGGGGCGATGATCATCATCAGTTTGTTCCCGCCGCTCATGTCATTTTTCGCAGCAATTCCGATGCCTGTTGGCTATGCAGTTATATTTCTATCGATTTCGAGTTTAATAGGGCTCGGTTTTTCGAATTATCAACAGGAACTCGGGAATGAAAAGTCTGTGTTTATTATTAGTGTATCGCTAATGGCTGGATTTGGGGCAATGTTTGTCCCTCAAGAAGCGTGGTCGGGCTTTCCGAGCACCCTGACATCTATCCTTGATAATGGACTCGTTGTTGGTGTGCTCCTCTGTATTATTCTGGAGCAGATAATGAATAGAAAAAGTGATAAGGCAGGCTTGTCACGAAATCAATAGTTTTACCATCACTGTAAGACGCGGTACCAGCAGGCGATTGTCAACTGGTATCGCGCGTCCCTCTGGTTTTAACCTCCTTATTCACCAAAAACCGAACATTAAATATACATTTATATTCATTGTTCGATTTTTTGTTGACACCCCATCACCTTATTTGGTATCCTAAAGCTAACAAATGAATACGGGTTCCTCATATATACCTGAGAATATGGCTCAGAAGTTTCTACCCAGCACCGTAAATGCTGGACTATGAGGGAGGATGAATCGTTGCCTTAGTAAGCAATGGTCCGTTTTATGTGCTAAAGATAAGTCTATTCATCTTCTCTCATAACTGAGGGAGATGCATAGACTTTTTTACTTTAAAAATGAAGGCTTTTTTCAGATGGTTTGTTGCTAAACTGCGACGTATATGCGGCTGGGTTGTTTTCCGCTGCGGACCGTGCTTTCCGCGGGCACGGCCTCAGCCTCCTTGCCCCGGCAAGGGGTATGCCAACGTTGCCCGCAAAGGGCGGTTTTAGTCGGCCCTCATCATTTCCCACTCTGCGGGGTCTTCAGCTCGTGCTGTTCCCGCAGGAGTCAACAGTCCTCCGCCCCAAACAACTATCGAAATAGTGGGTGAACAATGACGATCATCCTTTACCTCTTCAGTGATTGGAGCGGAGGGTAGTCGACTCCTGCGGGAGGATAGGCATAGGTGAGACCCCGGAGTGCGCAGCACGAGGAGGCTCACCAGCCGCCCGCGGAAAGCGACTGCCCTCCGCGGAAATCACGTTGCAGTTACACCGCAGTTTATAGTTTTTGTGTCAAAAACAACAAACTTGTAGAAAACAAGTAGAAAACAGTCAAAATGAAAGAGGGATTTATATGGCAATGGTAGGCGTGATCATGGGAAGTATTTCAGATTGGGAAACAATGGAACATGCATGTGACATGCTTGACGAGCTAAAGGTCCCATACGAAAAAGATGTGATTTCAGCTCACCGCACCCCAGATAGCATGTTTGAATATGCAAAAACCGCGCGAGAACGCGGATTAAAAGTGATTATTGCTGGTGCTGGGGGCGCGGCGCATTTACCTGGAATGGTAGCAGCACAGACAACATTACCTGTTATCGGTGTTCCGGTGCAAAGCAAGGCATTAAATGGCTTGGATTCTTTATTTTCCATTGTACAAATGCCTGGCGGTGTACCAACAGCAACGGTTGCTATTGGCAGATCTGGAGCAAAGAACGCCGGGATACTTGCTGCGCAAATGATTGGCGCATTTGATGATGAGGTAGCCAACCGGTTAGCAGCTTATCGTGACACGATGCAGGCAAGCGTAGAAGAAATGAGGGTTGAACTTGCAAAAAAATAATATTATTTTACCGCCTAAAACAATCGGAATCATCGGTGGGGGACAACTTGGGCGAATGATGGCAATCGCCGCAAAATACATGGGATACCAGGTGGCAGTGCTTGATCCAACTCCTAATTGTCCGACAGCACAGGTTGCTGATCAGCAAATTACCGCTGCTTATGATGACATGCAGGCGATTAAACAACTAACGGAATTAAGTGATGTCATTACCTACGAATTTGAAAATGTCGATTTAGAAGCGGCTGCTTATATAGAAGAAAAAGGAAAGTTACCTCAGGGCGCATTTGCACTTGAAGTAACCCAAAATCGTGAAAAAGAAAAGCAGAATATGCGTGACGCGGGACTTCCAGTTCCTGATTTTTTCATCGTTAAAAATGGTGAGGAGTGCAGTCAGGCATTAGAAAGTCTAACTTATCCGGCTGTAATTAAGACCTGTCGCGGTGGGTATGATGGCAAAGGTCAGATTAAACTAACCAGTGAAGCAGATAATAAAGAAGCGATAGCTTTTGCGGATCAACATCAACACTGCATTATCGAGCAATGGGTTTCGTTTGATAAAGAAATATCAGTTGTATTTACCCGCGCGCAGAACGGAAAAATTGAATTTTTCCCAATTGGAGAAAATGATCACAAGCATCATATTCTGTATCAAACAACGGTGCCGGCAACAATCAGTGACAGAGTGAAACAACAAGCGGTTGATGCAACCATTAAACTTGCTGAAAAAATGAATATCGTCGGAACGTTTGCGATTGAAATGTTTGTTGATGGTGATGCTATTTACTTAAATGAAATGGCTCCGCGGCCGCATAATTCCGGTCACTACACGATTGAAGCGTGCAATATATCTCAATTTGGGCAGCACATCCGGGCGATATGCGGATTGCCACTAACGAAAATTGAATTATTACAGCCGGCTATAATGGTGAATATCCTAGGTGAGGATATGGAACACGCGTTAAAGCACATGGCAGAATCGGAAAGTGGTTTTATCCACCTTTATGGCAAGGATGCAATTAAGGAAAAACGAAAGATGGGTCATCTCACATTTATCGCTGAAACGCTTGAACAAGTAAAGCAGCTAGTAAGATCATATGAGGAGGAACAGGCATGATTGATCGGTATACAAGGGAAGAAATGGGCAGTATTTGGACGGAGGAAAACAAATTTAAGGCATGGCTTGAGGTTGAAATTTTAGCATGCGAGGCATGGAGTGAGCTTGGAATTATTCCAGCCGAGGATGTGAAGGAAATGCGTGAGAAAGCATCCTTTGATATAAATCGCATCTATGAAATTGAACAGGAAACCCGACATGATGTTGTAGCCTTTACCCGTGCAGTTTCCGAATCACTTGGTGATGAACGCAAATGGGTGCATTATGGCCTGACTTCAACCGATGTTGTCGATACAGCACTATCTTATGTACTAAAACAAGCAAATGAAATCATTCGTAAAGACTTAACTAATTTTGTAACCATTTTAAAGGAAAAAGCCATCGAACATAAACACACGGTCATGATGGGACGTACACATGGGGTTCATGCCGAGCCGACTACTTTTGGTTTAAAGCTAGCCTTGTGGTATGAGGAAATGAAACGAAATGTTGAGCGCTTTGAACGTGCCGCCGCTGGAATTGAGTTTGGCAAACTATCCGGAGCGGTTGGGACATATGCGAATATTGATCCCTTTGTTGAAAAATATGTATGTGAAAAGCTCGGCCTAACTCCTGCACCTGTTTCTACACAAACCTTACAGCGTGACCGCCATGCGGATTATATATCAACCTTGGCGTTAATCGGGACATCTATTGAGAAATTTGCAACAGAGATTCGTGGTTTGCAAAAAACAGAAACACGCGAAGCTGAAGAGTTTTTTGCAAAAGGTCAAAAAGGATCATCTGCAATGCCGCATAAACGTAATCCGATTGGCTCGGAAAATATGACGGGAATGGCTCGTGTTATGCGCGGATATATGATGACATCCTATGAAAATGTTTCATTATGGCATGAACGTGATATTTCCCATTCTTCTGCAGAACGCGTCATTTTACCTGATGCGACAATTACACTAAATTACATGCTTAACCGTTTTTCTAATATCGTAAAGAATCTAACTGTATTCCCGGAAAATATGAAACGGAATATCGATCGTACACACGGGGTTATTTTTTCACAACGTGTATTACTGTCATTGATTACCAAAGGAATGGCGCGCGAGGAAGCGTATGATATCGTGCAGCCGACAGCAATGAAAGCCTGGGAAACAGAAACGCACTTTCAGCAATTAATCGAAAATGATGAGCGGTTTACAAGCATGTTATCGCAGGCTGAAATTGATGATTGCTTTGATTATACGTACCATTTGAAAAATGTAGATCAAATCTTTGAACGAATCGGACTTGCTTGAAGGGATGATGACGATGAAGGCAGAAATGATGTATGAAGGAAAAGCAAAAAAGGTCTACCGTGTAAAGGATAGCCAGGATCAACTTGTATTATCGTATAAAAATGATGCAACCGCATTTAACGGTGTGAAAAAAGATAGCTTTGACGGAAAAGGACGATTAAACAACGAAATTTCATCCTATATATTTCATTATCTTGCTGATCAAAATCTGGAATCTCATTTTATTGAAAAATTGAATGAGACTGAACAACTGGTTAACGAGACTACGATTATTCCGCTTGAAGTGGTTGTCCGAAATATCGCTGCTGGGAGTATTACGAAGCGGCTTGGAATTAAGGAAAAGACCCCTTTTCAGACGCCGCTTGTTGAACTTTTTTACAAAGATGATGCCTTAGGAGATCCGCTGATTAATGATGAACATGCATTGTTTCTCTCCGATGCAACCCGGCTGGAGCTGGATGAAATCAAAGAGATGGCGTTAACCATTAATACCGTTTTACAAAAACTGTTCAACGAAATTAATCTAACGCTCGTTGACTTTAAGCTGGAATTTGGCCGCATGAAGGATGGCAGAATCGTTTTATCTGATGAGATTTCACCAGATACCTGCAGACTGTGGGACCGCGATACACAGGAGAAAATGGATAAAGATGTTTTTCGTCAGGACTTAGGCGATTTGCTGGATGTTTATCAAGAAATCTTACGTCGACTGGAGGCAAGATCATGAAAAAAGTTACGGTATATATCACATTAAAGCAAGGGGTTCTTGACCCGCAAGGAAAGGCAATTCAACATTCATTGCATTCATTGGGCTACGAGGAAGTGCAAGAGGCACGCGTTGGTAAATTTATCGAGTTACAGGTTGATGATAAAGAGGATTTAGATGCACGAATTAATGCGATGTGTGATCAACTACTCGCGAATCCAGTGATTGAAGACTTCAGGTTTGATGTGGAGGAGGCTGTTCAGTCGTGAAGTTTGCCGTAATCGTTTTTCCAGGATCGAATTGTGACCGGGATATGTATCACGCTGTAAAGGATGTTATCAAGGAAGATACGGATTTAGTATGGTATGAAAACAGCAATCTTGAAAACTATGACGCTATTTTACTTCCTGGTGGATTTTCTTATGGTGATTACCTGCGTTCCGGATCTGTCGCAGCAACATCCAAAGTAATGAAACAAATCAAGGAACACGCAGCCAAAGGCAAGCCGGTTCTTGGAATCTGCAACGGCTTTCAGATTCTGCTTGAAGCGGGGCTGCTTCCGGGTGCCATGCTTCGGAATAAAAATCTCGCATTTATGTGTCACCAAGAAAACCTACAAGTAGTAAACAATGCAACCATGTTTACGAGTGTTTATGAAGAAGATGCAGTAGTTCGGTACCCAATCGCACATGGGGAAGGAAACTACTTCTGTGATGACGCGACATTAAAAACATTACAGGAAAACAACCAAATTGTCTTCACATATAAGGATAATCCCAATGGATCAGTCGCTGACATAGCCGGGATTATCAATAAAGAAGGTAACGTACTTGGCATGATGCCACATCCAGAGCGCGCTTGTGAAGAGCTCCTTGGCAGTGATGACGGTGTGAAGCTTTTTCAATCGATCGTGAACAATTGGAGGGAAACACATGTTGTTAACGCATGAAATCAACCCAGAGCAAATTGAATCAGAAAAACTGTACCAAGGCATGGGTTTAAATGATGAAGAATTCGAGATGGTCAAAACGATTTTAAAGCGCCGGCCAAATTTTACGGAGACAGGAATCTTTTCCGTTATGTGGTCAGAGCATTGCAGTTATAAAACATCAAAACCCCTATTGCGTAAGTTCCCAACAAAAGCTCCTCACGTATTGCAGGGACCTGGGGAAGGCGCTGGAATTATTGATATTGGTGACGAGCAAGCCGTTGTCTTTAAAGTAGAAAGCCATAACCATCCATCGGCAGTTGAGCCATATGAAGGTGCAGCAACGGGCGTTGGCGGAATTATCCGTGACGTTTTCTCGATGGGTGCTCGGCCGGTTGCGATGATGAACTCCCTGAGATTCGGGAATTTAACTACGGAACGCGTGAAATATTTGTTTAAGGAAGTTGTTCATGGGATTGCCGGTTATGGTAATTGCGTTGGCGTACCAACAGTTGGCGGCGAAGTCCAGTTTGATGACAGCTATGAAGGCAATCCGCTTGTGAACGCAATGTGTGTAGGCTTAATTGATCATCGGGATATCCAAAAAGGTATCGCTGCCGGAATCGGCAACACCGTCATTTATGCAGGCGCGGCTACAGGGCGAGACGGTATTCACGGGGCAACATTTGCCTCAGATGATTTAGCGGAAGATGCGAATAAGGATCGTCCAGCTGTCCAAGTCGGTGATCCTTTTATGGAAAAATTGTTAATCGAAGCTTGTTTAGAAGTGATTCATTGTGACGCCCTTGTCGGCATGCAGGATATGGGGGCGGCAGGACTAACATCATCAGCTAGTGAGATGGCAAGTAAAGCCGGTACTGGCATGGAAATGAATTTAGATCTTGTCCCGCAGCGTGAACAAAATATGAATGCTTATGAGTTAATGCTCTCTGAATCCCAAGAGCGCATGTTATTGGTAGCGAAAAAAGGACAGGAACAGGAAATCATCGATATTTTTGAAAAATATGGATTGCAGGCAGTCGCTGTTGGTGAGGTAATCGAAGAAAAAACATTTCGCTTAAAACAGCATGGTGAAGTTGTTGCAGACATTCCTGTTGACGCATTGGCGGAGGAAGCACCTGTCTATCAAATGCCATCACAAGAAGCAGCATATTTTCAAGCCTTCCAAAAGCAGGAAGAATCGGTGCCGACTGTTGAACAGCATGGCGAGATGTTAAAGCAATTATTGCAACAGCCAACCATAGCCAGCAAAGAGTATGTATATGATCAATATGATTCAATGGTTCAAACGAATACAGTAGTGGCACCTGGTTCAGATGCCGCTGTGATTAGAATTAAAGGGACAAATAAGGCACTTGCGATTACAACAGATTGTAACTCCCGCTACATCTATTTGGATCCTGAAACAGGTGGAAAAATTGCTGTCGCAGAAGCTGCGCGTAACATCGTATGCTCTGGAGCAAGACCACTCGGTTTAACAGATGGATTGAATTTTGGAAACCCAACAAATCCGGAAGTTTTTTGGCAAATGGAGAAAAGTGTTGAGGGTATGAGCAGTGCATGTGAAACATTAAATACACCGGTTATCAGCGGAAATGTTTCGTTATATAACCAGTCGAAAGGCAATGCAATTTTTCCAACACCGGTAGTTGGCATGGTAGGACTAATTGAATCACTTGACCACTTGACACCAAGCCATTTCCAAAACAAGGGTGACCTGATCTATGTGATCGGTGAAGCTAAAAGCGAATTTGGTGGAAGTGAATTACAGAATATTGTTGATGGAAGTTACTCAGGTAAGGCGCCAAGCATTGATTTATCCGTAGAAAAGACACGACAAAACGCGTTACTGGATGCAATACACCAAGGACTTGTTGTTTCTGCACACGACCTTGCGGAAGGTGGACTGGGCGTTGCACTCACAGAAAGTGCCTTTTCAGAAAAAGGTCTTGGCATAGAGGTCCAGGTAGAAAACAATCCGACAGTCGAATTATTTAGTGAAACACAATCAAGATTCTTAGTATCAGTAAACCTGAAAAATCAAGAAAAATTTGAATCAACTGTAAAAGATGCCGTTAAAATCGGTGTTGTGACAGATAGTGGAAAACTTGTTGTTACGTCCAATGGGAATCAAGTAATCAATGAAAATATTGAATCACTTCACTCATTATGGAAAGGAGCTATCCCATGCTTGCTGAAATCAAAGGCATAAACGAAGAATGTGGCGTTTTTGGAATTTGGGGACATGAAAAGGCGGCAGAAATCACGTATTACGGCTTACACGCTTTGCAGCATAGAGGTCAGGATGGTGCTGGAGTAGTGGCAAGTGATGGCAAACAGCTTAAACTGCATAAAGGGCTCGGTCTTGTGAATGATGTGTTTAAAAATGCGAAATTTGATGAACTTCAAGGACGTGCGGCAATCGGCCATGTCCGTTATGCAACACAAGGTGACGGTGGATATGATAATGTACAGCCATTAGTATTTCGTTCACAAAAAGGCAGTCTTGCACTTGCACATAATGGAAACATTATGAACGGATATAAGCTGCGCGGTAAGCTTGAACAAGAGGGAAGTATTTTACAAACAACATCAGATACAGAGGTGCTGGCGCATTTAATTAAGCGCAGTATATCAGACGATTACGAGGAAGCAGTAATGGAGGCACTCCGTCAGTTAGTTGGCGCGTATGCGTTTATCATTCTTAAAGAAGACACGATGTACCTGGCAACAGATCCAAGGGGCTTGCGTCCGCTATCGATTGGCAGATTAGGAGACAGTTACGTTGCTTCATCCGAATCATGTTCATTTGACTTGATTGGTGCCACACTAGAGCGTGAAGTCGAGCCTGGTGAACTTGTAATCATCAATAATGACGGTATTCGTTCCCGTACTTTTCAGGAAAAGGAAGCACGTACAATGTGTGCGATGGAATATGTGTATCTATCAAGACCCGATAGTAATATCAATCGCGTGAATGTTCATGCTTCCCGTAAGAAAATGGGTGTCGAGCTGGCGAAAGAAGCAAAGGTTGACGCCGATGTTGTCACTGGTGTTCCGGATTCCAGTATATCCGCCGCAATAGGATATGCCGAGGAAACGGGCTTACCCTATGAAATGGGGATTATTAAGAATAGATACGTAGGACGCACATTTATTCAACCCTCACAGGAACTGCGGGAGCAAGGGGTGAAAATGAAATTATCTCCTGTTCGCGGAATTGTTGAAGGGAAACGGGTTGTCATGATTGATGACTCAATTGTGCGGGGAACTACAAGCAGACGAATTGTCCGGATGTTAAAAGAAGCTGGGGCAAAAGAGGTCCACGTACGGATTGCTTCCCCATCACTTCAGCATCCCTGTTATTACGGAATTGACATGTCTACAAGAGATGAATTAATTGCAGCAAATAATACACTCGACGAAATTGCGGAAATCATTGGTGCTGACAGTCTAGCTTATTTATCAGAAGAAGGGCTTGAACGCGCAATCATTCGTGAAGACCTGCCAAACCAAGGAATCTGCAAAGCCTGTTTCACAGGAAAATACCCTGTGAAAGAAAAAGGCCAAACAGAAATTGAATATACGAGAATGTAAATAGAAAAGCGTAGCGGGCTGGTCAGCGGTGAAATGCGTAAGCAAGGGACCGTAGAGCACACGGGCTTCGTGCTCGAAGTGTCAATTGCTTACGTCACGAACCGCTAGCCCGCGAAGCTAGACAAGAAAAGCGTAGCGGGCTGGTCAGCGGTGAAATGCGTAAGCAAGGGACCGTAGAGCACACGGGCTTCGTGCTCGGAGTCCGACAAAAGCATACAGTTCGGATCGATCGGAATTTAATTAGTTGAAAGGTGGTGCTGGAATGTCTGATGCATATAGAGAAGCGGGAGTCGACGTGGAAAAAGGCTACCAAGCTGTTGATTTAATGAAAAAGCATATTGCTAAAACGAATCGCCGGGAAGTACTTGGCGGTGTAGGTGGATTCGCTGGCCTCTTTGATTTAAGCGGCTTTAGCTACAAGGAGCCGGTACTTGTTTCTGGTACCGATGGCGTAGGAACAAAATTAAAATTAGCTTTTCAACTTGATAAGCACGATTCAATTGGGAAAGACTTAGTTGCCATGTGTGTCAACGATATTGTGGCGCAAGGTGCTCAGCCGCTATTTTTCCTTGACTATATCGCTTGCGGAAAAAACAACCCACAAATGATTGAGCAAATTGTTGCCGGCGTTGCAGAAGGTTGTGTGGATGCCGGAGCAGCATTAATCGGCGGGGAAACGGCAGAAATGCCCGGCATGTACCAGGACAATGAGTATGATGTCGCCGGATTTGCAGTGGGCATCGCGGAAAAATCAAAGCTGATCACAGGTGAACATATCAAGGCAGGTGACGTTGTGATTGGTCTGCCGTCAAGTGGAATTCATTCAAATGGTTATTCATTGGTGCGAAAAATTGTTGGCGAATTAACACTTGATGACAACTATCAGGGACTCTCACAGTCACTTGGTCAGACATTGTTAGAGCCTACCAAAATATATGCAAAACCAATTCACAAACTCACTAAGGTAATGGATATTAAAGGAATCTCCCATATTACTGGCGGCGGATTCTATGAAAATATCCCGCGAATGCTGCCTGATGGCTTAGGTGTTGAAATACAACGTAACAGTTGGGATGTACCTGAAATCTTTACGTTCTTACAACAACAGGGCAATATTTCCGATCATGACATGTTTGGTGTCTTTAATATGGGAATTGGAATGGCAGTTGTTGTGGAGCAGGAAAAAGCTGACATTGCAATAGATACGTTGCAGGAAAACGGTGAAGCGGCTGCTATAATTGGTAAGGTTTCCGAGCGTGAAGGGGTTCTTTTTACAGATGACTAAAATAAAAGCGGCGGTTTTCGCTTCAGGAACTGGCAGTAATTTTCAGGCAATTATAGAAGCGAATCAGGATAAGGAACTTGGTTGTGAAATTGTGTTGCTGGTGTGTGATAAACCCGGGGCAAAAGTAGTGGATAAGGCAACGGATTTTGGTGTTCCTACATGTGCAGTCGATCCCAAGTCGTTTTCAAGTAAAGAAGCTTATGAAAAAGAAGTTGTTGCAAAACTTCATGAAGCAGATGTGACATATATTTTCTTAGCAGGGTATATGCGGATTGTTGGACCAACACTGCTAAGGGCGTATGATGGCGCAATTATCAATATCCATCCTTCGCTGTTGCCGGCATTTCCTGGTCTTGATGCAATTGGGCAGGCATTCCGTGCCCATGTTCATACAACGGGGGTAACGATACATTATATTGACGAAGGCGTTGACACTGGACCAATTATCGACCAGGAAGCATTGGAAATTTTACCATCAGATACGGAAGAGACATTAAAACAACGGATCCAGGAAATCGAACATCGACTATATCCAAAAGTAATTAAACATGTACTAAATAGATAATAGTAAGGAGTTTTTTCATGACGAAGCGTGCTCTGATAAGTGTTTCTAATAAAGACAATATCGAAGCTTTTGCAAAAGGGTTAGTGGAACTTGATTATGAAATTATTTCAACCGGCGGAACATTGAAAGCATTACAACAAGCGGGGATTGCCGCCAGTTCCGTGGAGGATATCACCGGGTTTCCGGAAATCTTAGATGGACGGGTGAAAACATTGCACCCATATGTTCATGGTGGTCTGCTGGCTGATCGCAGAAACGAAAAGCATTTGACGCAATTAAATGATCATGAGATCACAGCGATTGATCTGGTCATCGTTAATCTTTATCCATTCGAAGAAACACTGGCAAATGAGAACACAACTGATGCGGATAAAATAGAAAATATCGATATTGGCGGTCCGACTATGCTTCGCGCAGCAGCCAAAAACTTTGCGAATGTAGCGGTTGTTGTCGATCCTGCAGATTACAGCGATATTCTGAATGCAGCTAAACAAGGCAATTTAGATGAGGCGAAGCGCCGCGAGCTTGCGGCAAAAGTATTCCGTCATACCGCACATTATGATGCACTAATCGCCGGATACTTTAATGAGCAAATTGGCGACGACTACCCGAACACGTACTCTAATACGTATGAAAAAGTGCAATCGCTTCGTTATGGGGAAAATCCGCATCAGCAAGCAGCTTTTTATAAACAGAGTGGTGCATCATCTTACAGTCTAGCAACAGCTAAACAACTCCATGGTAAGGAATTATCCTATAACAATATTCAGGATGCTAACGCTGCACTGGAGATGATAGCTGAATACACTGAGCCAACGGTAGTCGCTGTTAAGCATATGAATCCATGTGGTATTGGTGTGAGTGATTCAATTGTGAAAGCTTTTGAAAAAGCATATGAAGCCGACTCAATTTCAATTTTCGGCGGCATCGTTGCATGCAATCGCAAAATTGATGCAGATACAGCTAAGTTACTGCATGAAATTTTCCTTGAGATTGTTATTGCACCAAGCTTTACCGAGGAAGCATTAGCTATTTTAACTGAAAAGAAAAATATTCGCCTGCTTGAAGTTTCCATGCAACAAGAAAATAGCAAATCGAAAAAAATTACCAGTGTAAATGGCGGGTTGCTTGTTCAGGACCAGGACAAAGGCAAGACAAGTGTGAATGAGTGGACATATCCAACCAAACGTCAGCCATCGGAAAAAGAGGTGGCTGATCTACTGTTCGCATGGCAAGTAGTCAAGCATGTCAAATCAAATGCGATCGTGCTGGCAAAAGATAACCAAACAGTTGGAATAGGTGCTGGACAAATGAACCGGATCGGTGCTGCCAACATTGCGATTGAGCAGGCGGGTGAAAAAGCTAAGGATTCTGTGTTAGCTTCAGATGCATTTTTCCCAATGCCTGACACGGTGGAAGCAGCTGTTAAAGCAGGAGTAACTGCCATCATTCAACCAGGCGGATCAAAGCGCGATCAGGATTCCATTGAAGTATGTGACAAGCACGGAATTGCAATGGTATATACAGGGATGCGACATTTTAAACATTAAGTGGGGGACAGTCCCCGCCGCGTTAACGCGGTAAAGTTTTACAGTGACGGGGGACTGTCCCCATTCAGGGAGTGAGCAAATGAATGTACTTGTTATTGGAAAGGGTGGGCGTGAGCATAGTATTTTGCTGAAGCTGGCTGAAAGTGCGGATATCAAAAACCTTTACGCTGCACCTGGCAATGGTGGGATTGCGCAACATGCTACCTGTGTTGCTATAAATGAAACAGAAATAGATCAATTAGTTGATTTCGCTAAACGGAACCAAATTGATCTGACAGTTGTTGGACCTGAAAAACCATTACTCGATGGAATTGCCAACCGTTTTCAGGATGAGGGGCTTAAAGTATTTGCTCCAACGAAGGAAGCAGCCCTTTTAGAAGGCAGTAAAAGTTTTGCCAAAGAATTCATGCAAAAATATGCCATTCCAACGGCGGGCTATGCAACGTTTACAGACCCTGAGGAAGCAAAAAGTCATATCAAAGAAAATGGCGCGCCTATCGTTATTAAGGCAGATGGACTTGCTGCTGGAAAAGGTGTTGTCGTGGCCGAAACGGTTGAGGAAGCACTAGAAGCAGTAGATAACATGCTTGTGAACAAAGCATTTGCTGAAGCGGGAGAAACAATCGTTGTAGAGGAATGCTTAGTCGGCAAAGAGTTTTCCTTGATGGCCTTTGTAAATGAAGGGAATGTTTATCCAATGGTTCCTGCTCGTGACCACAAACGGGCATATGATAATGACCAAGGGCCAAACACTGGCGGAATGGGGGCATTTGCTCCCGTTGAGGATATTACACCGGAGATAATCGCTTATACAACACGCGAAGTTTTGCAAAAAACAGCAGATGGAATGGTGGAAGAAGGTCGTCCGTTTACAGGGATATTGTATGCTGGATTAATGCAAACCGAAGATGGACCTAAGGTGATTGAATTCAATACACGTTTCGGTGATCCTGAAACACAGGTCGTTTTACCGTTGTTACAAAATGATTTATTACAGGTATTCCTCGACGTTTTAGATGGCAAAGACCCACAATTAAAATGGGATGATCAGGTTGCACTTGGTGTCGTTGTTGCGTCGGTTGGCTATCCTGGTTCTTATGAAAAAGGGGTGCAATTACCAGAGATTCCACGGGAAGGCAATGCCTACGTTGTCCACGCCGGCACGAAAAAGGTGGCAGATGGCATCGTGTCTGATGGTGGGCGTGTTCTTTTAGTTGGTGCAAAGGAAACCAATATGAATGAAGCAGCCAAAACGGTCTATCAAACTCTTAAATCACTTGATGACACTGATGGATTCTTCTATCGCAAAGATATCGGTAAACATTGATAATTAATTTAAATTCAGATGGGATCCTGGCATTTTGACTAAAATGAACTGGGAACCCTCTGGATTTTTTATAAGATCAGATAGTATAAACGAAAATCTGTCTAGCTTCAGCGCCCAGAAGCTGCCGTCATAAGCAATGGACACTACGAACGCCAAACCCATGCGTTCTGCGGTCCCTCGCTTATGCGTCCGCTTCTAAACGGGCGCCCTGAGCTTTTCTTATTTTCCTCACAAAATAGTCACTTTCGCACGCCAATTCGATAGTGTGTAAAAGTTATAAATATGGTACGATATAGAAAATATGAAATTGGAGAGTTGTCTTATGGAAGAGAACGGATACCTCTGGCGGAACCGTGAGCTTCGAGAACATGTTGCAGTAATCGATGGAAAGGTAGCGCCAACAAAAGTACTAACAAACGGAATCTATTTAAATGTTTACACTAAACAATGGCTAAAAGCAAATATATGGATATTAAAAAATCGAATTGTTTATGTAGGAGATAAATTACCAGAGCAAACAGATGGTGTGGAAATGATAGATTGTGAGGGCCGCTATCTGGTACCTGGATACATTGAACCGCATGCACACCCTTTTCAGCTATATAATCCGGAGAGTCTTGCCAAACACGCGGCTAAATTTGGAACAACCACACTTGTCAATGATAATTTAATGTGGCTTTTTTTATTAGACCAGAAGAAAGCGTTTTCTTTATTGAAGGAGTTTACTAAACTACCAATCTCTATGTATTGGTGGGCTCGGTTTGATTCACAAACGGCATTGCAGGATGATGAAGAGCTTTTTAATAGTGAAACCGTGCTGTCATGGCTAGAGAATAAGGCTGTTGTCCAGGGCGGGGAATTAACCGCATGGCCGGCACTGCTCAGGGGTGACGACCGCTTGCTTTACTGGATGCAGGAGGCGAACTGCCTTGGGAAGCCTGTTGAGGGCCATCTGCCGGGAGCGTCGGAGGGAACCCTGAATAAAATGAAGCTGCTCGGTGTTAACGCAGACCATGAATCTATGACAGCAGATGAAGTCAGGACAAGACTAAGACTGGGATTCCAGGTAGGATTACGCTATTCATCAATTCGTCCGGATTTACCAGAAATTCTAGAAGGACTGGTTGCTGAAGGGATTAATACCTATGAAAATATGACAATGAACACGGATGGGTCTACGCCGGCATTTTATGAAGAAGGACTAATGAATGTTTGTATCGCGATTGCAATTGACAAGGGGGTCCCGCTTGAAGACGCATATCGCATGGCAAGCTACAATGTTGCCAAACATTTTAACTTCGATGATGAGCTTGGAGGTATTGCACCTGGAAAAATTGCACACATTAATATATTAGAGGACAAAGTTAATCCTGATCCAGTTAGTGTATTAGCAAATGGACAATGGATTACAAAAGATCATGCCTGTGAACCAGTAAACCATCAAATTGATTGGCAGAAACACGATATTCGACCAATAACATTTGATTGGACGTTAACTGAAAGCGATCTGCAATTTTCAATACCAATCGGACTGGATATGATTAATGATGTGATCATGAAGCCATACGCAATTAAGACTGACGTTACGCTTAATCAATTGCCAATCATGAACAACGATGCATTTCTGTTACTGATTGACCGAAACGGCAAATGGCGAGTGAATACAACCTTGCGCGGGTTTACCAAAGAACTTGGAGCTATCGCAAGTACCTATTCCACAACGGGGGATATTGTCTTTATTGGTAAAAATAAACAGGATATTTTACTCGCATCAGCAAGGCTGCATGAGCTTGGCGGGGGAATCGTTGTTGCCCATGACGGCGAAATCATCTTTGAACTTCCCCTTCCGTTATCCGGTATTATGTTTGATGGCAAAATGGATGATTTAATTGCTAAGGAAAAAGAGCTGAAACTAATTTTAAAAGAGCATGGATATCCATACAGTGATCCAGTCTATTCCATATTATTTTTATCAGCTACTCATTTGCCGTTTATTCGCGTTACCCAGCGCGGAATTGTTGACGTAAAGAAAAGAGAAGTACTCTTCCCAGCAATCATGCGGTAGCATTAAGGAAAGGCGGTGGCGCTGTTCACCTAGACAGACTGGCGCATATATTTCTTTATAAAAAAGGGTGTGAATGAACCGAATGAAAAAAACTTTCTTCTATTTATTTATCGCGATTGTTATACTACTTGTAGGCTGTTCGAAAGAGGAAAGCAGGGCAACAAACAATGATGATAAAGAAAATGCAGTTGAAGAAAAAGACAGCACACCAAAAGTGGCTGAGGAGGCTGAATTTGTTTACCCATTAACAGGCATGGAATCAGATGAACAGGTAGACAATCGTGCAATCGGCATCATGGTGAATAACCACACAAAAGCTCGGCCGCAAACAGGATTATCGAAAGCCGACATTGTTTTTGAGATACTGGCAGAGGGACAAATCACTCGTTTTCTGGCGTTGTTTCAAAGCGAACTGCCTGATGTAGTGGGACCTGTACGCAGTGCACGTGAGTATTACTTTGAACTGGCGAATGGCTATAACGCTCTATATGTTTATCATGGTGCAGCAAATTTTGTGAATGACATGATAAAGGAACGCGGTATCGAACATTTGAATGGTTCCTTGCACGACAATGATGGTCACCTGTTTAAACGGGAAAGTTTTCGCAAGGCGCCACATAATTCCTATGTACAGGTAGGAGCTATTTACGACGTAGCAAAATCCAAGGATTATCCGGTAAAAGCCAAGGATAAGCCATTGCCGTTCTTGGAAAAAGCTGAAGCGAAGAATATTGACGGCGACCCAGCATCACATGTTGAAATTGTCTACTCAGACCAGCCGATGGAAATCGTAGAATATGATTATGATGAAAAGGCTGGAAAATATACGCGATACAGCGACCTGAAGCAAACAGTGGAACTAGATTCTAATGAACCTATTCTGGTTGATAATATTTTTATCGTTAAAACCCATCATGAGGTAATAGATGATGCTGGACGCAGGGCAGTTGACCTTACTTCAGTCGGTGAGGGCTACCTGATCCAAAAGGGGAAGATCCAGCAAGTGAATTGGAAAAATGAGGATGGCCGGATTATCCCTGTTAAAGACGGGAAGAAAGTAGGCTTTGTTCCGGGTAAAACATGGATTAATGTTGTTCCATTAAACACACCAGTGCATGTTTCAAAGTAAAGTCTCATGTATGTTTTTAGCCGGGAAAGAAGCTGAAACAGTTGGGAGGAGTCAAATTGCAAATAGATAAACTACGGGGTAAGCAACTGGATCAATTATTTGATGGAATCCTTTCGTTGCAAAATCGCGAGGAATGCTACCAATTTTTTGATGATATTGCGACTATGAGTGAAATTCATTCCATTGCACAGCGTCTGCAGGTAGCAAAAATGTTATCAGAGGGACTCACATACAATACAATCGAAAAAGAAACAAATGCATCTACCGCGACCATTTCCAGGGTCAGACGGTGCATCAATTTTGGCAGTGATGGCTATCAGATGGTGCTTGACCGATTAGAGGAAAAAGAAAATAAATAGCAACTGCCACAGCTGCAGGCAGCAGCTGTGGTGCATCTTGCTAGGAGCAGCACCCCCGCTTAAAACCACCAAATATCATCTATCCTTTATAATTCCCAATCTATTCGTTTCTAGGATATCGGCCGAATTTGAGATATAAAAGCCGAATCTGGGATATAACAGCCGAATTAAAAATATAACAGCCAAATTCAAGATATAACGGCCAATTCAAAAATATAACAGCCAAACCCAAAATATATCGGCCAAATCAGAAATATAACCGCCAATCCCAATCCCCGTATACCCACTGTTAAAACTCCAGCATATAAATTGCCAAAAAAGAATCCTTCTTAAACCTAAATTCATACTAAATTTTTTGCTATAATAAAGTAATGGAATATAATGATGGAGGATTTATATCTTGCAAAATTCATTGAAAAATTTTAAACATATATTTAAACTTGACCCAGCAAAGGAAATTTCTGATGAAGACCTTGATACACTCTGTGAATCAGGGACAGACGCGATTATTGTTGGCGGGACAGACGATGTGACTTTGGATGGTGTGTTGGATTTACTATCACGCATTCGCCGTCATTCTGTGCCATGTATTTTAGAAATTTCCAATATGGAATCCATTACACCGGGGTTTGATCATTATTTTATTCCGATGGTCATGAACAGCAAGGACAAGAAGTGGATGATGGATATCCAGCATCAAGCGATTAAACAATACAAAGATATAATGGACTGGGATGAAATTTTTGTAGAAGGTTATTGCATTTTAAACGAACATGCGAAGGCCTTTAGCTATACGAACAGTCAGTTGCCTGATGATACAGATGTAACAGCATACGCATATATGGCAGAGCATGTTTTTCATTTACCGGTATTTTATATGGAGTATAGTGGTACTTATGGTGACCCGGCGCTTGTTAAAAAAGTGAAAGAACAGTTGAATAACACGATGCTATTTTATGGCGGGGGAATAGAAAATAATTTTCAGGCGAAAGAAATGAAAGAACATGCTGATGTTATTATTGTTGGTAATAGCATTTATACAAATTTCAAGAAAGCATTAAAAACGGTAAAAGCAGTATCCGATATGGAAAAAGATAATTAAGGTGGTGTCGTTGTGAGTCAGACTATAGACGACTTACTAAAAGGATTAAATAATGAGCAGCAGCAGGCAGTTAAACAAACAGAAGGACCATTGCTCATCATGGCAGGTGCAGGCAGTGGGAAAACGCGCGTGTTAACACATCGCATCGCCTATTTACTCAGTGAAAAGGATGTCGCACCAAGAAATGTTTTAGCTATAACCTTTACAAATAAGGCAGCACGTGAAATGAAAGCACGTGTAAGTAAGTTGATTGGACCGGAAAGTGAAAAAATCTGGGTTTCTACCTTTCACTCCATGTGTGTCCGTATTTTACGCCGCGACATTGATCGAATTGGCTATAATCGTAACTTCACCATTTTAGACAGTGGTGACCAGTTATCAGTCATTAAACAAATTCTTAAAAACCTCAATATAGACCCGAAAAAGTTTGAGCCAAGAGCAATGCTTGGGGCGATCAGTAATGCAAAGAACGAATTAATCACACCGGAGGAATACAGCAAGAATGTAGGCAACTTTTATGACCGCCAGATATCCGAAATTTACACGTCGTATCAAAAAACACTGCAGAAAAATCAATCCCTCGATTTTGATGACCTAATTATGCAAACCATTCACTTGTTTAAACGGGTTCCAGAAGTGCTGGAAAGCTACCAAAGACGCTTTCAATATATTCATGTTGATGAGTATCAGGATACAAACCATGCACAGTATTTCCTGGTGAAGCAGCTTGCATCACGCTTCCAGAACATTTGTGTTGTTGGTGATTCAGATCAATCGATTTATGGATGGCGCGGAGCCGATATTACTAATATTTTAACCTTTGAAAAGGACTATCCGTCTGCAAAATCGGTCTTTCTGGAACAAAATTATCGTTCAACAAAGGCTATTCTGTCAGCGGCAAATAAAGTGATTGAAAACAATACAGGGCGTAAGCCGAAGAACCTGTGGACAGAAAACGATGACGGCAAGAATATTAATTATTTTCAAGGTGGAACTGAACATGAAGAAGCGTTTTTTGTTACGGATAAAATTCAGGAACTGACACGTGAACATGGCTATACACCGAACGATATTGCAGTGCTTTACCGGACGAATGCCCAGTCACGGGCAATTGAGGATACATTAATGAAATCAACCATCCCATATCAAATGGTAGGTGGAACAAAATTCTACGAGCGAAAAGAAATCAAAGACATGGTAGCTTATCTACGCTTAATCACTAATCCTGATGACGATTTAAGCTTTGAGCGAGTGGTAAATGTTCCAAAGCGCGGTATTGGCAAAACATCGGTCGACCGCATTCGTGCGCATGCTGCCGATCATGGAATTTCCTTTTTTGAAACGGTGAAGGAAATTGACTTTGTCGGTGTTTCGAAAAAGGCTGCACAGGCACTATCGGAATTTGGCTCATTAATTGGATCGCTATCACAGCAACAGGAATTTTTGACCGCAACTGATATGGTTGAAGCGGTTTTAAAGCGGACAGGCTATGAAGAGTCACTAAAAAGAGAAAATACCATCGAATCACAAAGCAGACTGGAAAACTTAGAAGAATTTATGACGGTAACCCAGGATTTTGAGGAAACAAGCGAGGAAGACAAAACCCTTGTTACATTCCTTACTGACCTAGCATTGATTGCTGATATAGATAAGGTGGAAGATGAAGATGAAGTTGCAGATGAAAAAATTACGCTAATGACACTGCATGCTGCAAAGGGCCTTGAATTTCCGGTTGTTTTTCTAATCGGAATGGAAGAAAACGTCTTCCCGCATTCAAGATCCATGTTTGATGAAGATGAAATGGAAGAAGAGCGCAGACTTGCTTACGTTGGGATTACCAGAGCTGAAAAGGAACTTTATGTAACGCATGCAAAAATGCGTACACTATTTGGTCGTACAAATATGAACCCAATTAGCCGATTCATCAACGAAATCCCTACCGACCTGCTTGATGGAATTGAGGAAGCCCGGGAAGCGATGTTTGGAGGACGCAGACCAATCCAAGAAACACCAGCTCCTGTCAAACGCAAAGCACAAAAAATGCAGACAACCACAGGTGCGGAAAATCAGCCATGGTCAACTGGTGACAAAGCATCACACAAAAAATGGGGTACTGGTACTGTTGTGAAGGTTCAAGGTGAGGGGGAAGCAATGGAACTTGATATTGCATTTCCGGCGCCGACCGGCATTAAACGGGTATTGGCAAAATTTGCTCCAATCACGAAACAATAGGAGGTGCCTCGAAAGTGGACAAACAACAGGCACAAGAAAAAATCGCTGCACTAACCGAGTTGCTGAATCAATATAACTTTGAATACCATGTGTTGGACAAGCCGAGTGTTCCCGACGCAGAGTATGACCAAAAAATGCAGGAAATCCGTGCATTGGAAGAAGAATATCCAGAGCATGTGACACCTGAATCACCAACACAGCGCGTCGGTGGTGCACCACTGGAAGGTTTTAAGAAGGTACAGCATAATATACCGATGTTAAGCCTTGGCAATGCCTTTAACGAAGATGACCTGCGCGATTTTGAACGGCGCGCAGCAAGTGGTACGGATTCCAAGCTCTCATTTGTATGTGAGCTTAAAATTGACGGGCTGGCCGTATCATTAACCTATGAAAATGGGAAATTTGTTCGTGGCGCAACACGTGGCGACGGAACCACCGGGGAAGATATTACAAGTAATCTTAGAACAATTAAAAGTATTCCACTATCCATTAAAGAGAAGGAAACCATTGAAGTACGTGGTGAAGCCTTCATGCCGCATAAATCCTTTTTGGCTTTAAATGAAAGACGTGAGAAAAAGGAAGAAGAACCATTTGCTAACCCTAGGAATGCCGCAGCTGGTTCATTACGTCAACTTGATCCCAAAATTGCAGCCAGCCGTAACCTGGATATATTTTTATATGGTGTTGGCGACTGGGAGGCAGAACCGCTTTCCTCGCACAGTGAACGGTTAGATTACTTAAAGGAACTTGGATTTAAGACAAATCCGGAATGGAAAAAGTGTGAAACAATCGAGGAAGTAATTGACTACGTAACCCATTGGGAAACAGAACGTCCCAATCTAAGCTACGAAATTGATGGTATTGTCATTAAAGTAGATAGTCTGGATCAACAGGAGGAACTCGGGTTTACGGCAAAAAGCCCGAGATGGGCGATTGCGTATAAGTTTCCTGCTGAAGAGGTAATGACGACCTTACATGACATTGAGCTAAGTGTAGGACGCACGGGCGTGATTACTCCCACTGCGATTTTGGAAGCCGTTAAGGTTGCGGGTACCACGGTTAAGCGTGCTTCTTTACATAATGAAGACCTAATCCGGGCTAAAGATATTAAACTCGGTGATACAGTCGTTATTAAGAAAGCAGGAGATATTATTCCGGAAGTTGTCCGGGTTGTTGAAGAAAAACGAACCGGTGAAGAGAAAGATTTCCGCATGCCTGAACACTGTCCGGCTTGTGAAAGTGAGCTTGTCCGTTTAGAAGAAGAGGTAGCTTTGCGTTGCATTAATCCAAATTGTCCGGCCCAATTAAAAGAGGGACTAATTCATTTTGTTTCAAGAAATGCTATGAATATTGATGGTCTAGGGGAAAAGGTAATCATTCAACTTTTCCAGGAAAGACTCATTCATACAATTGCTGATATTTATCGGTTGGAACGTGAGGATTTATTAAAACTGGAGCGAATGGGTGAAAAATCAGTTGATAACCTCCAAAGGGCGATTGAGGTTTCCAAAGATAATTCGTTGGAAAAGCTCCTATTTGGACTGGGAATTCGCTTTGTAGGGGCAAAGGCTGCAAAGACCTTGGCAACGCACTTTGAAACTATGGAAGGGCTGATGCGGGCTGGCTACGAGGATCTGATCGGCGTTGATGAAATAGGCGATAAAATGGCTGACTCCATTGCGCAATATTTTTCCGAGGAAGAAGTAATCGACCTAGTGAAAGAGCTAGCAGATATTGGTGTTAACATGACATATAAAGGACCGAAGAAACAGGATGTTGCAGAAGACACCATTTTCTCCGGAAAGACAGTGGTATTAACCGGAAAGATGGAAATTTTGACCCGGCCTGAAGCAAAAGCCGCTATCGAGCAATTAGGGGGATCCGTAACAGGCAGCGTCAGTAAAAATACCGATTATGTTATAGCAGGGGAAGATGCTGGTTCGAAGCTGGATAAAGCCCAGAAACTTGGTGTCTCCATTTGGAATGAACAACAGCTTAGAGAAGTCTTAGGTAAGTAAGGAGTGGAGAATGTTGAAGAAAATAGCGATTTGGTTGACTGGTGCACTTCTTTTCATGACAAGCTGTTCACAAAATATCAATGACGAAGAAGTTGTGAAAAAGGATAATGAAACCGCAAATCAGGAAAAATCCATTGTTCCAAGCTATCAACTTTCAAAAGAAAATTATAAAATGATTCTGCCATACAAGCCAAGTGCGGCTCGTGGGCTTATCGTCAGTCAAGTAGGAAACCGGTTAGATATTGATGAAATGGAAGAAGGCCTCAGGCGGCATTCCAAGGAGTACTTTGATCCAAGTAAGTATTTGTTCCAAGCTGGTCAAAACCTTTCTAAGGACACTGTGTTGCAATGGCTAGGCAGAGATTTAACAGACAAGCAATTGAAGCAGGCGGTACAGGAAAAACTGGATTCCACAGAAAGTGAAGAAAGCGAAGATGAAATTGCAGAAATAACGAAAAATATAAAGGAAGAAGCAAGTTTGGCGCTAAACCCTGAATTACCAGGTGCTGCAAATGAAGATGGTGCAAGCGAAAGTGCTTACCGGGAAAATCCTAGGTATCTTTCACACATCGTAGAACAGAACTATTTGAAAAAAAATAAGGATAAGTCCGTTAAGTTGGTTGGAATGTCAATAGGACTGGCATTGAAGTCAGAGTATCGTTTTCAGGCAGTAAAGGATGGCCCTTATTTGTATGAAGAAATCAGTGAGGAAGAAATGTTAAAACATGGTAAGCAAATGGCCCAGACAATTCTGGAGCGATTGCGGAAGATGGAAGGATTAGAAGATATACCAATCATGTTTGCCCTATACCGTGAAGAAAAGGAGGGGTCACCGATACCCGGAAATTATGTCGCCAAGGCAGGTGTGAAAGGTAGCGATATGTCAATTGGTGATTGGGAAGCTATTAAAGAAGATTATATCCTGTTCCCATCCGATGAAGCGAAAGAAAAACATTATGATGATTCCCAGCTGGTTGCTAACTTCGCCAACGAAGTAGCTAAGTTTTTCCCTAATTATGTTGGAGTAATTGGTGAAGGATTTTATATTGATGATGAAATGAAGAAGCTGACCCTAGAGATACCCATTGAGTTTTATGGGAAGGGTGAGGTTATTGGATTTTCTCAATATGCTTATGGCCTGGTAAAAGAGATGTTTCCTGATCACTTCGACATTGAGATCAAGGTGACTTCAAGTGATAAACTGGAAAGTCTAATCTATCGAAGTGCAGGCGTTGAAGATCCTACAGTGCATATTTTTCATTAGAAAAGACTAGATTCATTGAACTGTTAGTTTATTTCAGTTAAAATGGAGGGTGGAATCACTCCATCCTTTTTTTCTTGCATTTTATGAAAACGCAATCAATTTATGGAGTAATTATTTTTTAAGGAGGTTTTTTTCATGGTAGTACCGTACAAACACGAACCTTTTACAGATTTCACAGTAGAAGCAAATCAGAAGTTAATGTTAGAGGCAATCAAACAGGTTGAAGCTGATCTTGGTGGGGAATACCCACTTATAATAGGCGGGGAACGTATTACAACTGATGACAAAATTGTTTCTGTTAACCCATCTAAAAAAGATGAGGTCATTGGGTATGTCTCAAAAGCAAACCAAGAATTGGCTGAAAAGGCAATGAAAGTTGCGGATAGCAAATTCGAATCATGGAGAAAGTCAGACCCAAAAATGCGCGCTGACATTTTATTCCGTGCTGCGGCAATTGTACGCCGCCGTAAATTTGAATTTACCGCACACCTTGTTAAAGAAGGCGGAAAACCATGGAAAGAAGCGGACGCTGATACTGCTGAAGCAATTGACTTCATGGAGTATTATGGCCGTCAAATGCTTAAAATTAACGGTGGTACGGAAATTAATAGCCGACCAATCGAATACAATCAATTTAATTACATTCCATTAGGTGTTGGTGTAGTTATTTCACCTTGGAACTTCCTGTTTGCTATCATGGCAGGTACTACTGTTGCAGCAATGGTTACTGGTAACACGGTATTACTTAAACCTGCAAGTGCAACACCTGTGATTGCATATAAATTGATGGAGGTACTAGAAGAAGCGGGAATGCCGGCTGGTGTAGTGAACTACATTCCAGGTTCTGGTAGTGAAGTTGGAGACTATTTGGTCGATCACCCTCGTACACGATTTGTTAGTTTCACAGGTTCAAGAGATGTTGGAACACGCATTTTCGAACGTGCAGCAAAAGTACAAAAGGGTCAAAACTGGCTTAAACGTACAATCATTGAAATGGGCGGTAAAGATACCATCGTGGTTGATAGTGAAGCAGACCTTGAACTAGCGGCAGAATCTATTGTTCAATCAGCATTCGGATTCTCTGGACAAAAATGTTCAGCATGTTCACGTGCAATCATCCACGAAGATGTGTACGATCAAGTGTCTGAACGTGTAGCACAACTTACAAAAGAATTAAGTGCTGGGGATCCATCTGACAACTCGCATTTCATGGGACCAGTAATTGATCAGGCAGCATACGATAAAATCACGAAATATATTGGAATTGGTAAAGAGGAAGGTAAACTTCTTGTTGGTGGTGATGGCGACGACAGTAAAGGCTGGTTTGTAAATCCAACAGTATTTGCTGATCTGGACCCTGAAGCACGAATCATGCAGGAAGAAATTTTTGGACCTGTTGTGGCCCTGGCGAAAGCTAAAGATTTCGATCAGGCTATTGAAATTGCAAATAATACGGATTATGGTTTAACCGGTGCTGTTATTACTAATAACCGTGCACACCAGGAACAAGCACGTGAGGACTTCCACGTTGGGAACTTGTATTTCAACCGTGGCTGTACTGCAGCAATCGTTGGCTATCAGCCATTTGGCGGATTTAAAATGTCAGGAACCGATTCAAAAGCCGGCGGACCAGATTACTTAATCCAACATATGCAAGGTAAAACAACGTCTGAAATGTTTTAAAAATAGTAAACAAGCAAAAATCCCTTTTTAACAAAATTTGTTAGAAAGGGATTTTTTCTGTTGCGAGTTTGTCGCTTACATAATATGGAATTTGTCGGAAGGTGACAGGAAAAATATAACAAATAGCTATATCTTACGTTCTATGTCAATAGACCCAATAGACAATTTTCAACTTTCCTGCAAAATTTATTGTAGAATAAGGGTTTTTGTCATATGGTTAGGAAAGTAGGAAAGTTTTCGTGGGGTTAACACAGATATTAACCTATCAACTTTCCCAATATGAATTATTTGGAAGTGTGGTATTATATAAATATACCATTTCACACAGCAATTTACCCGATTATATCAAAAAGGTGGGTATATAGATGGAGACGGGACCCTTTATTAAATTACAACGGATTAAGCAAGGAATGACACAAGAGGAATTAGCCGAGGGTATTGTTTCCATGTCATACTTGTCCAAAATTGAAAACCAGAAAACGGAACCAAGTTCAGAGGTGATTAGTCTATTATGCACACGGCTTGGTGTACAGCGGGATGATGATAAAGAGGTTAGCATTAAAGAGAAGTGCCAGGAATGGTATGATCTGTTATTTGAAACAAATGATAAACAGGTGATTACCGAAAAGTACGAGGAATTAGAGAGCTTGCTTAGTAATATCCATTCAGACAACTTAATTTTATTTGAGATTCATAGAATTCGATATTATTTGGTGTTAAGTAAATTCGACCTGGCATTGGAACAAATTAATAAACTGAATGAAATCTCCAACACTTTTGATAGTTTACACCAGTTTTACTGGTATAAGTTTAAAGGGAATTATAATTCATCAAATGGAGAGTTCAATCAAGCAATGCGGATGTATAAGCTATCTGAAGAAAAACTGAATCAGATTTCAATCGACGAAGAATATGAAGCAGATCTCCAATATACGATAGCTGTGACACATAGTAAACTTCGAAATACGCTGGAATCCATCGAATATGCAAAAAGGGCCTTAGATACTTTCCAAATTAAGTATAACTTTTTCAGATGTGCCCAGTGCCATATATTATTGGGAATATCACATCGGCGAATCAGTGTTTATGACAAGGCAATAAAGAATTATAACCTAGCATTACATCTGGCAAAGCTGAGTAAAAATAAACAGTTAATACAATTAACAAATCAGAACCTTGGAGTGTTGTATTCCACTAAAGGTGAGGCAAAAGAAGCTATTAAGTTCTTTACCGCAATTGTGGATGATGAAGAAGTTTATATTGGGGAAAGGCTTGCAGCGATTTCTTCCCTAGTGGCGGAATATTATAACTTATATAATATTGATGAAGCAAAAGAAAAAATCGAACAAGGCTACAAATTGATTGAGCAGTTTAAGAACTTTGAAGATTGCAGAGTGTATTATTATATTATTAAATCTTATGATTATGAAATAACCAATCAACACGAGAAGTTTGAAAATATATTAATACAGGAATTTATTCCATATTTAAAGAAACATAAAGATTATGCAAACCTTGTCATATATGCCAGAATGCTTGGCAAACATTATGAGAAGTTACACATATACAAGGAAGCAACAAAGTATTATAAACTAGCTAATTTTGCTTATGATCAAATTACAATTTTGTAATTTGAGGGGAGGGATGAACATGAAGAAGCTTATTGTAAGCGTATCATTAGGTACTTTACTTGCTGCTGGACTTTTCTTCACTATTGACAATCCAACAGATCAAGTAGCTCGTGACATTGAACCAAGCATCTATTCAATTGGTAACCCAACCTTTTAATCAATTGGGTTACGCAGTAATTTTTTACCCTATTACTATATGATGAACTGCCTGAGATAGTGTGGAAGCTATTTCAGGCCTTTTTTTGTTTAATAAACGCAAACAATATCCATGAATTATAACTTTCGCTTTAACACACTACTGCGGCGGGGGACTGTCCCCCTTGCTTATGCACTGCCAACTCTGCTATTATCTATAGTATTGTAAGAGTTATTTGGAGGTGCTTTATTTGGCGGATATTACAAAGGAAAATGTTAAGCATGTTGCGCATTTGGCTAGGCTTGCGATTACCGATGAAGAAGCGGAGAAATTCACCAAGCAATTAAGCAAGATTGTTGATTATGCTGAAATGTTGAATGAACTGGATACAGATGAAATAGAGCCAACAACGCATGTATTGGACTTTAAAAACGTCCTGCGTAAGGATGAACCGAAGCAATGGATTACACAGGAAGAAGCACTGAAAAACGCACCCGATAAAAAAGACGGTCATTTTCGTGTGCCATCTGTCATGGAGTAAGGAGGGAAATACATGTCATTATTTGATTACACAATAAGTGAGCTTGAGCAGAAACTACATAATAAGGAAATAACGGTTACTGATCTTGTCAACGAATCCTATCAACAAATAGAGGCAGTGGATAAGGAAGTACAGGCTTTTTTAACCTTGGATAAGGAAAAAGCACTGGAGAAGGCAAAACAATTGGATGCTGAAAATTCAGATGCCGCGGCATTATTGTTCGGAATGCCTGCTGGGATTAAGGACAATATCGTTACCAAAAATCTACGTACAACATGTGCCAGTCAATTTTTGGACAACTTTACTGACCCTTTATACGATGCAACCGTTGTGAAAAGCCTAGACGAAGCAAAAGCTGTCAACATTGGAAAATTAAATATGGATGAATTTGCGATGGGTTCATCGAATGAAAATTCAAGCTATGCCGCAACCAGAAATCCATGGAACACGGATTATGTTCCGGGGGGGTCAAGCGGCGGTTCCGCAGCTGCAGTAGCGGCTGGAGAAGTCCTATTTTCACTTGGTTCTGATACCGGTGGATCAATTCGCCAACCGGCAGCATTCTGTGGTGTTGTCGGATTGAAACCTACGTATGGCCGTGTTTCCAGATTCGGTCTTGTGGCTTTCGCATCATCACTTGACCAAATTGGACCATTAACCAGAACTGTTGAGGATAGTGCTCGTGTATTGGAAGTAATTGCTGGACGCGATGCAATGGATTCCACTAGTGCTGATATTGAGGTCCCTAGATTTACTGATGCTTTAACAGGCGATGTAAAGGGTCTTAAAATTGCTGTACCGAAAGAATACTTAGGAGAAGGTGTGTCAAAGGAAGTTAAAGATACCATTATGGAGGCATTAAAGGTGTATGAATCACTTGGTGCAGAATGGGAAGAAGTTTCTTTACCACATACAAAATATGCAGTTGCAGCGTACTACCTGCTAGCTTCATCAGAGGCATCTGCCAACCTGGCAAGGTTTGATGGTGTTCGTTATGGTGTTCGTTCCGAGAAGGCAACAAATATGTTGGACATGTTCAAGATGTCCCGCAGCGAAGGATTTGGTGATGAGGTAAAACGTCGTATTATGCTCGGAACCTATGCATTATCCTCAGGTTATTATGATGCATTTTATAAAAAGGCACAAAAGGTACGAAAGCTAATTAATAATGACTTTGAGCGTGTATTTGAACAATACGATGTCGTTATTGGGCCAACAACACCGACACCAGCATTTAAAGTTGGTGAGAAAACGGATGATCCATTGACCATGTATACCAATGATATTTTAACAATTCCAGTTAACCTTGCTGGTATTCCTGGTATTTCCGTTCCATGTGGATTTTCAGAAAATGGTCTGCCAATCGGACTGCAAATTATTGGAAAACATTTTGATGAAGAAATGATTTTCCGCGCAGCACACGCATATGAACAAGCTACTGACCATCATACTAAACGACCTCAACTTGGAGGTGCTAACTAATGAACTTTGAAACAGTTATTGGACTTGAAGTACATGTTGAATTAAAAACGGCTTCGAAAATCTTTAGCCCGAGCCCTAACCAGTTCGGTGCGGAACCGAATACAAATGTGAACCCGATTGATCTGGGTTATCCGGGCGTTTTACCGGTCTTAAATGAAGAAGCAGTTAACTATGCAATGAAAGCTTCGATGGCACTTAATTGTGAAATAGCAACAGACACGAAGTTTGACCGTAAAAACTACTTCTATCCGGACAATCCAAAAGCCTACCAAATTTCCCAGTTCGATAAACCAATTGGTGAAAACGGCTGGATTGAAATTGAGGTAAATGGTAAGAAGAAACGGATTGGTATCACTCGTCTGCACATGGAAGAGGATGCAGGAAAGCTGACACATGGTGATGATGGATATTCGTTAGTCGACTTTAACCGTCAGGGAACGCCATTAGTCGAAATCGTTTCGGAACCTGATATGAGCTCACCGGAAGAAGCGTATGCGTATCTGGAAAAACTGAAAAACATTATTCAATATACAGGTGTTTCTGATTGTAAAATGGAAGAAGGATCACTAAGATGTGACGCCAATATTTCCATCCGTCCAATCGGACAAAAAGAGTTCGGTGTTAAATCGGAATTAAAAAACCTAAATTCTTTTGCATTCGTCCAAAAAGGATTGGAATTTGAAGAGAAGCGTCAGGAAAAAGTGCTGCTTGCTGGCGGAGAAATTTTACAGGAAACTCGTCGTTATGATGAAAAGACAAAAGAAACTATCCTTATGCGTGTAAAAGAAGGATCCGACGACTATCGTTATTTCCCTGAACCGGATTTGGTTCATATGCATATTAGTGATGAATGGAAGGAACGTATTCGTGAGCAAATCCCAGAATTACCTGATGCACGAAAAGAACGGTTTGTGAAGGAACTTGAATTGCCTGAATACGATGCGGCGGTTATCACGAATTCAAAAGAAATGGCCGACTTCCTTGAAGAAACAATCGCACAAGGTGCAGACACAAAGCAAGCGTCGAACTGGCTAATGGGTGCTGTATTTGAATACATGAATAAACATCAAAAGGATCTGCATGATTTAGCACTTACGCCACAAGCTCTTGGTAAAATGATTCGTTTGATTGAAGATGGAACCATTTCATCCAAAATCGCAAAAAAGGTATTTGCCGAGTTAGTTGATAAAGGTGGAGATCCGGAACAAATAGTTAAAGATAAAGGACTTGTTCAAATCTCGGATGAGGGTCAATTACGTGAGATTATCACGAAGATTTTAGACGATAATGAACAATCCATCATCGACTTTAAAAACGGCAAGGATCGCGCATTAGGCTTTTTAGTCGGACAAGTGATGAAACAAACCAAAGGACAGGCAAACCCACCGATGGTTAACAAAATCCTGCTTGACGAAATGAATAAACGGTAAATATTGGATAGGGCTACCCTCGCTTGAGTAGGGTAGTCTATTTTTGCTCTTAATAGCTCCCTAGAAAAAATATCAGCTTTAAACCTTTTCAAATTGCTCCAAAAGGACTATGATAGTCTTTGGACGTGTAACGGATCTATTCCACTAAGTCTGTAAGTGTACATTAGAGGGAGGGGACCTTATGAAACGGGCCCGTATTATTTATAATCCTACATCTGGCCGTGAGGCATTTAAAAGGGAATTACCAGCCGTTTTAGAACGGTTTGAAATAGCAGGATATGAAACATCCACCCATGCAACGACATGTGAAGGTGATGCAGTAACGGCTGCCAGGACAGCAGTTGAAAGGCGTTATGATCTCGTTGTCGCAGCTGGTGGAGATGGCACGATAAATGAAGTGATCAATGGTCTGGCTGAACAGGAATTTAGACCAAAGCTTGGAATTATTCCAGTTGGGACAACCAATGACTTTGCTCGTGCATTGTGTATCCCAAGAGATATAAAGAAGGCAGTCGATGTTATTTTAGATGGTCAATCGATGTCCCTTGATATTGGGCGTGTTAACGATCGCTATTTCATGAATATCGCCGGTGGAGGAAAACTTACCGAGTTGACGTATGAAGTGCCAAGCAGGTTAAAAACGATGCTTGGACAGCTTGCCTACTATATGAAAGGGATTGAAATGCTGCCATCACTAAGAGCAACCCGAGTGAAAATTGAGTATGATGGACAAGTTCTTGATGAAGACATCATGTTATTCTTGGTATCAAACACAAATTCTGTAGGCGGTTTTGAGAAGCTTGCACCGGATGCAAGATTTGATGATGGATACTTTGATTTAATTATCCTGAAGAAGATGAATCTCGCTGAATTTATCCGTATCGCTAGCCTAGCATCAAGAGGCGCCCATTTGGATGACAAGCATGTCATTTATACGCAAGCGAAAAACATCAAAGTAACACCAGAGGACAAAATGCAGCTGAATATCGATGGTGAATTTGGCGGATTATTGCCTGGTGAATTTACTAACCTAAATAAACACATTGAGTTTTTTGTAACAGATAAATTTGTGGAGAAACAAAAGATTGCTAATTCATAGCAGTCTTTTTTCATGGGAAAATGTATTTGTGGTAAAATAAGACTAAATATACGCTCTCTCTTGGGAAAGGAGATTCTGATGTGACTTTGCCAGAAGAAAAGAAAGTAAGTCTAAGTGAATTTTATCATCTAAGAGAAAAAACGGATAAACAAATGGAGTATATAGGAGGGGTGGTTTTTATGGCCCCTTCCCCTTCAATTGCGCATCAGCGAATTTCTGGGCGATTACATGCACAATTGTTCAACCTGTTAGAAGACAAAGATTGTGAAGTCTTTCATGCACCATTAGACGTAGAATTTAGTGAAGGTGATGGTGAGGAGAAGAAAATTGTTATTCCTGATCTGACAGTTATTTGTGACAGGGAAGGTCTAGAGAATAATAAGTATAGTGGTGCTCCCACCATCATTATTGAAATAATTAGCCCATCTAATCAGTCACATGATTTAGTGACAAAGTTGAATTTATATATGCAATATGGCGTGAAGGAGTACTGGATTGTTAACCCGTTATTAAACACGGTCCAAGTCTATTCTCTGAATGATGAAGGAAACTATCAGCAATCGGATATAGCTAAGAATGTAGGCACAGTTCAATCCAAGGTATTAGCAGCGTTCGTTGTAGAAGTTGAGAAACTCTTTAGATAGGAAAAAGGCCCACATTACGTAAAGGAAGGTATTCATGCCAAAACAATCAGCACCAGTAAAGAAGAACGAAACGATCACCTTAACATTTGAAGATCTAACACATGAAGGAAATGGTGTAGGTAAAATAAATGGCTATCCGCTATTTGTCCCAAACGCATTGCCGGGTGAAGAAGCAACGGTAAAAGTGGTAAAGGCTAATAAAAACTTTGGGTTCGGTAAGTTGCTTGAACTGAAAACAAAAAGCGAAGAACGGGTTGAACCTGTGTGTCATGTCCATTGTAACGGATGCGGTCTTCAACATATGAGCTACCAACTGCAGCTATGGATGAAAATGAACCAAGTTAAAAATTCCATGAAAAAGGTAGCGCATCTGGAGCATGTACCAGTACATCCGATCATTGGAATGGAACACCCATTGCATTACCGGAATAAAGTGCAGATCCCAGTTGGTGAGAAAGACGGAAAACTGATAACTGGATTTTATCAAAAACGCAGTCACCGCATTATCGAAAATACCGAAACATGTACCACACACAATGAAGTCATTAACGATGTCGTAAAGACGGTTCGAGAAACTGCCAATCGCCTTGGCATAAGAGCATATAATGAGCAGAACCATCGTGGTGTCTTGCGCCATATTATGGTGCGGACGGGTGAAGAAACAAAAGACATCATGGTCGTGATCGTAACACGCACAGACAAATTGCCGCACAAGGATGAGTTGATTAAAGAATTGACGGAAACGTATCCGAACATGAAATCAATTATTCATAATGTAAATGCGAAGCGGACGAACGTTATCCTAGGTGAAAAGACAACAGTGGTTTGGGGGGACGAGTACATTCACGACAAGATCGGCGATATTACTTTTGCCATTTCAGCTAAATCCTTTTACCAGGTGAATCCATCCCAAACAAAAACGCTGTATGAAAAAGCATTGGAGTATGCGGACATCAGCAACAATGATGTCGCCATTGACGCATATTGCGGAATCGGGACAATCTCATTATTCCTGGCACAAAAAGCGAAGAAGGTGTACGGTGTAGAAATTGTTCCGGAAGCAATTAGTGACGCAAAGAAAAATGCCAGGCTAAACGGAATTACCAATGCAGATTTTTTTGTAGGGGAAGCGGAAAAAGTAATGCCATGGTGGACGTCACAGGGGCTGGAACCAGACGTGATAGTGGTAGATCCGCCACGTAAAGGCTGTGACGAAGCATTGTTGAAGGCGATGATTGAAATGAAGCCGAAGCGGATCGTCTATGTATCTTGTAATCCGTCCACGCTGTCCCGTGATCTTCGGATATTAGAAGATGGGGGATATGAGACAAGGGAAGTACAGCCTGTTGATATGTTCCCGCAGACTGGGCATGTGGAGTGTGTTTGTTGGCTGGAAAGAAAAGCGTCTAGTTAAAATAAACAAGAACAAACATTTTCGATCCGGATACGGTTTTAAATAAATAGATGTCAAGAAATAAATTAAACAGGGTACTAAAACTTATGTCGTCTAGGGTGAGGTAAAAGAATCCACCTTAGTCGGCTTTTTTTTGTGATTAATTTCTTACATCCCTAAAAGCATTAATATAGTTGACAATTAGTCTAATTAGACTATAATAGTTAAATGTCACAAGTCTAATTAGACTAATTACAAAGTTAGTAGTTTTAATATCTTGGTTAAGCTACTGAAACAGCGAATTAAAAAGTTAATCGGTATTTATTGGTAACAAAATTGATTCATAAATATTAAATAAAAAGAAAGGATGAAAAAAATGGTTAAATCGTTTTTAATGTTAGGGCAGTCGAATATGGCTGGACGGGGATTTATTCATGAAGTAATCCCGATTTATAATCAAAGAATCCAAATGTTGCGTAATGGTAGATGGCAAATGATGACTGAGCCTATCAATTATGACCGTCCTGTTTCGGGAATAAGTCTGGCTGGTTCATTTGCAGATGCATGGTGTCGTCAAAATCAAGAAGATACTATTGGCTTAATTCCTTGTGCAGAAGGTGGAAGCTCACTGGATGAATGGGCAGTAGATCAAGCCCTTTTCAGACATGCAATAACGGAAGCTAAATTTGCTATGCGGAATAGTGAGTTAACAGGAATTCTATGGCATCAAGGGGAAAGTGATAGTGTAAATGGCAATTACAAAGTCTATTACAAAAAATTACTTTTAATTATTGAGGCTCTTAGAAGGGAGTTGAATGCTCCGGATATCCCTCTCATTATTGGCGGTTTAGGAAACTTTTTAGGCAAAGAGGGATTTGGGAAAAACTGTACGGAATACAACTTTATTAATCAAGAGTTACAAAAATTTGCTTTTGATCAAGATAATTGTTACTTTGTCACAGCATCAGGCTTAACATCCAACCCTGATGGTATTCATATTGACGCAATTTCCCAAAGAAAATTTGGTATAAGATATTTTGAAGCTTTTTCTAATAAGCAACATGTATTGAAGCCATTATTTAATGAAAATGAGATGATAAATCTTAATCATGCCAGAACACTTACCAAGGCAGAAAAAATGTATATAAAAAGTATGGATTTGGCGTTGGGAAAAATATCGTATGCAGAATTCGAAGCTCAGCTCATCCAGCTCAACAATGGTTAAGCTTTTAACAAGGAATAACCATACTTTAATGAAAAATTTAAAGAAGGTGTTTTTTTGATACCATTACTAATTTTAGGTTTATTAAAACAAAATCCAGGTTCTTACGGATACGAATTATTGGCCCTTATGGATGAGAGACATTATAAATATATTGTTAATTTCACTAAAGGGTCATTCTACTATAATCTTCAACAATTAGAAGAAAAGCAATATATTAAAAAAGTTGACCAATTAGACAACACTAGGGAGACGCGTAATTATATTATCACTGAACTAGGGGATAATGAATTTGAAAAATTAATGTACAAGTATGGCTCTAAGACAGAGTATATAAACTTGTCTTTTTATGCAGCAATGTTGTTTACTGATGAATATAAAAGCGAGGAGCTAACAAAACTAATAGAAATTCAAATCGAACAAACTAAAAAGAAAATTTCCCTATTAGAACAATCTATTCAGTATGAAACAATTCCTGCTTATTTTAAAAAAATGCTGGAAAATTCCCTTTCTCACCATTTAGTAAATGTTCAATGGTTTGAAGGACTGTTAAAAGAAATAAGAAATGAAAACTAATTTTTCCAATAGGGCCGGGACACGAACGTAACGTACCCCCACCTACTAACTAAAGAGTTCCAACAATGTGAAGTAGGAACCTATCCCTGTGTGTCTCGTATCACCTCATCTACCAATTTTCATTGCACTTTTTATTTGATAATATTAAAATGTATAATGTTCAAAACTTACTATAGTTTGATAAAAAGTGCTTAGGCACGGTATAGGTGTAAAAGAAGCAGGGACATCTTTGCTTTTTAGGTTGCATTTTAAGAAATGTATAAGTCGTATAAGAAAATCTAAGGCTATCGCTATTAGTTCTTGGTGATGAGCCAAGATTTTCTAAAGGGACATGAATTAGCCTGAAGTTCTAAAATGAGAGGGTTTGAATTTGAATATGATAGATAATTTTTGGCGTGATTTACCACGACCGTTTTTTATACTTGCACCAATGGAAGATGTGACGGATGTTGTTTTCCGCCATGTAGTGACCGAAGCAGCCAGACCTGATGTGTTTTTTACAGAGTTTACAAACACGGAGAGTTATTGTCACCCTGAGGGGAAACAAAGTGTGCGTGGACGTTTGACCTTTACGGAGGATGAACAACCACTTGTAGCGCATATATGGGGGATAAGCCTGAATACTTTCGGCAAATGAGTATTGGTATGAAAAAACTTGGATTCATGGGTGTTGATATCAATATGGGCTGTCCAGTAGCTAATGTGGCAGGTAATGGTAAGGGATGTGGCCTTATCCGTCGTCCAGAAGTTGCAGCAGATATAATACAAGCAGCTAAAGCAGGGGGATTGCCTGTAAGTGTGAAGACAAGGCTTGGTTATACGGAGGTAGACGAATGGCATGACTGGCTGACACACCTATTGAAACAAGACATTGTTAATCTTACCATTCATCTGCGTACAAAAAGGGAAATGAGCAAGGTAGATGCTCATTGGGAACTAATCCCGGAGATTAAGAAACTTCGTGACCAGGTGGCACCAGATACACTTTTGACGATTAATGGGGATATCCCTGACCGCCAAACTGGCTTGAAGCTGGCTGATCAATACGGTGTTGATGGAGTTATGATTGGGCGTGGTGTTTTTAAAAATCCATTTGCCTTTGAAAAGCAGCCAAAAGATCATACTAGTAAAGAATTGCTTGATCTCTTACGGTTACAGCTGGATCTCCATGATAAATATTCAAAATTAGAACATCGTCCGATTAAACCTCTTCGTCGCTTTTTTAAGATATATGTTCGTGGATTTCGAGGGGCAAGTGAATTAAGAAATCAATTGATGAGCACGGAGTCAACAGATGAAGTGCGGGCATTGCTTGATAAATTCCCTATTGAAGATAAAAGCGAGGTAGGCCGTTAAACTGATTTGACCCCAAATGGTAAAAAAAGTAGATGAAAAACAAGAAAACCATGTCATTCCAGACATGGTTTTCAATTTATTTAGCAAATCGATGATTCCCAATTGTAACTGTCACATCACGTGAAAATATCCAGTCACTTGTAGATATTTCCGGATTATAGAAGTATAAGGATCCTTGTCCTTGACCTTTGAATGCGATTGCTTCATTGACAGCTTTCATTGATTCTGCCCCCGCGGGTTGGTTGATTGCCCCGTTTTTAACAGGTGTGAATGCATAGTGTCCACCTTCGCGCTCATAAACAACTCCCTCAACTGTGTCAGGGAACTTATTGCTATCAACTCGATTTAGGATCACGGTCGCAACTGCAACCTTTCCGGCGTATGGTTCTCCTTTAGCTTCCGCGTGGACAAGCTGTGCCATCAATTGTTTATCCTCATAGGAGATATCATTTGGAATACTAATCATTTCTCCTGCATATAAAAGGCTCCCAGAACGATTATTTGCTATTTGTAAGTTTGATAGACTAACGTCAAACTTATGCGAAATTGACCAGAATGACTCGCCTTCTTTAACTGTATACGATGCAGCGTTCGCAGCCATTGGAAGGGCTAATACGCTGATAGATAATATAATGACAAAAAATAATTTCTTGTGATTGTACAATTCGTAACCCCCTAGTAGTTTTTAGCTCTCTTCTAGAAGGTTACTAAATGTAACACAGTTTAGCATTATCCAATATATGACTATAAAACTTTTGATCAGTAACCCCGTTACCACTCATGTAATGGCCTTGGTTATGGAAGTTTTTACCTAGCTTTGGAAAAATACAAAAATTGAATGAACTGGTAAGGAAAGGATGGTATATAACAAAATATTTCAGGATTGTTACATGACTACTGGATTATACATCTTATCCAATCAGTGGTTTCAAACTAAAATAATTCAATGCTTGATTGACATCATGGATAGTATAAATTCCCTTCTCCAAGCAGAACTGGACCACCAAGTCAGATGTATCACTATCCGAAAAGGAATAACCAGCTGAGGCTAGAAGTGTATCGGTTTTATCTTTATTTAATTCTAGTGCTAAGGCGAGTGCGATAATCACATTTTTCCTTGGCCGGTAGTTTGGATTGGATCGTATTTTTGAAAAATGCTTGCGGTCCATTCCGGCTTTATGATAAATTTCAGGGTCACTTGCCCCCGTTTGATCGATAAAACGAAACAGAATTTGTTTAAAGGATGGTTTACGATTGTTATTTATAAAAACATCTAATTCATTCTCACTTACTTCTTTTATGATTCTACTCTCATTATAAAGAGCTTCATTATACACAACGAATCTATCTTCGCGGCTTTCTATATACTCCTGCAATTCCTTCAAAATCTTTTTCTTAAGCATATTGTGTACCTCCCAAAATGTCGCTAAGCAGGCGACCACATGATGGATAAATTCAGCTACTATTATATCATGAGGAGGATGGTTAATATGAATGCGAAGCGGACGGAAATTATCTTTTTGCTTGATCGCAGCGGGTCAATGGCTGGCCTTGAAAGTGACACCATTGGCGGGTTTAATGCCTTAATTGAAAAACAGTGTAACCTGCAGGGTGAAACAATTTTATCAGTGGTACTTTTTGATGATCAGTATGAAGTACTTTGGAATGGTGTTGACGCAAGAATCGCCAGACTGACGAATAAGGAATATTATGTAAGAGGATGTACTGCCCTGCTTGATGCAGTAGGGAGGACTATTCTGGATGTTGGGCAAAGGTTATCAAGGACAAGTGAAGAAAAAACGCCTGGTAAGGTACTATTTGTGATTACGACGGATGGTATGGAAAACGCGAGTCGTGAATTCACCCACAAGAAAATTAAAGAAATGATCTGTCATCAGGAGGGAAAATACGGGTGGGAATTTCTTTTCGTCGGTGCCAATATGGATGCTATAAAAGAAGCGGGTAATGTGGGAATTTGCATGGAAAATGCCTACAGCTTTGATACTTCAGGTGTAGGTGTGGAAAAAATGTATTCCATGGTTAACGAAGAGTTATCAGTCAGACGGCAAAGTTAATTGCTAGAATTGGAGAAGGACAACAGCAATGATCAATATACAAAAGATTATACCAGTAAACAATAAAGAGTTAACACGTGAAGTGCTAGCTTCTTTAATATCTTTCCAATTGACTGGTTTAATGCCGCTGAGCCAAAACACAATAATGGCTGACAACAGGATTGAATTGACATTGATTAACAGTAATAGCAACGGTTGAATGGCCGACTGGAGTTGAAAGGCTCCTAGCGTCATACCTAAGACAATTGCAGGGGGTAATAAAGCTAATGAGATCATTACCCCTACTAATTGTCCTTGGGATCGTTTAACAAAAGAAATAGCTCCCGCAGCACCAGCGGAAATTGCAACTACTATATCTAGAATGTGAACCTTGGTCTGGGAGATAAATTCGTTACTGCCTGTAGGAAGAGGAATAAAGAATCCTAATAAAGCCGCAATAGTAATCGAAATGAATAGACCGAACATTGCTGTGACAATTGACTGACGAATCAGCTTTTTTTCACCAAGTACAGAGGAAAAGGAAACCCCCGTGATAGGTTTCATTGAAGGGTCAATAATATTTGCGCCTAAAACTAAACCTGGGCTATTTTGTATAATTCCAACAGCTGCCACAAGTGCAGCAAAAACGGTAAACCAGGAAAAACTGCTGCTAATTTTACTTGAATTTTCAACAACGGAAAGTAACTCGAGTCTACTGGCCCTCTCAAATTCATCCTTATTATCATTTGGGGTATTTTTTTCATGATATTTACTAGGAATGTACGCTTTAATTGTATAAAGTAAGGCATCAAATTGGCTGTGTTCATCTGAAGCCAATTTTTCAAGGTGATTTAAAATTTTTTCTGCAGCTTGTTTTTCAACGAGAATCCGAATGTGTACCTCGTCGTTTAAATGTGATACCCAATAGGAGGTATAAGAAAAGTTTTGTAGTAGATCATTTTCAAAGTTGACATTCCCGGGTGCATATATCTCAATTAACTGAAGCTCCATATCAAAATCCCCTCATATTGTTCTTGATTATACAATACTATTTATTCTAACCGAATTTTCCAGTTGTAGTCCTTGCGATAAGTATAGAAAACAAATCTTCCAGAATTGAAAGTTGTGAAGAGTATAAAAAAGGACTAAGCTTATTCCTGTAACTACTTTATTTAAAAAGCACAGTGCAGTGGAGGGGGAATTGAAATTGACTAATAAAAACGCTTTATTTGACGCATTTAAACAAACAAAGTATCAGGTGGCTGGGCATGGTCCGAGAAACATTCAAGTACTAAAAGATGCACTTGAAAATGTGGACGGGGAACAGGAAAGTGATATGTATGGAAATGGCAAGATTATAGAAGATTTTCAAGATAAAATAGCAAATTACTTAGGTAAGGAATCAACAGTATTTTTTCCAAGCGGAACAATGGCGCAGCAAATTGCACTAAGAATTTGGTGTGATGATAAAGGTATAAAAAAAGTGGCCTATCATCCATTATGTCATATGGAAATTCATGAACAGGATGGGCTAAAAAAATTGCATCATATTGAACCTGTCCTATTAGCAGACAAAGACAGCGTTATTCGATTGGAAGATGTAGTGAACATGGAATCAGACGTTGCTTGCATATTACTTGAGTTGCCGCAACGTGAGATTGGTGGGCAGTTACCAGATTATCAGACCCTCGAACGTATTTCTGCATACTGCCGGAATAATGGCATTAAGATTCATTTAGATGGAGCCAGACTTTTCGAGATCTTACCTTATTATCAAAAGTCAGCTGCCGAAGTATGTGAGCTGTTTGATAGTGTTTATATTTCTATTTACAAAGGAATTGGTGGAATTGCAGGGGCAATTTTGGCCGGTGAAAAGGACTTTACAGAGAAATCAAAAGTATGGAAAAGGCGTCATGGCGGGGATCTGATTAGCTTTTATCCGTACATAGTCAGTGCTGATTATTATTTTGACCAGCATGCAGATAAAATGAATCAGTACTATGAAGAAGCGAAAGAACTTGCTGCATTTTTTAATGAATGTGGTTCTGTTTCGACAAAGCCAAATATTCCAGTCTCGAATATGTTTCATGTCCATTTTGATATGGCGAAAGAAGATGTTGTACCAGTACTACTATCGGTTTATAAAGAAACCGGGGTTGGCTTGGCTGGAAATTTACAAGAGACAAGTGATAAGAAGTGCTATTTTGAAATAAGCATCGGGAATAAGTACTCAACTATACCTAAGGAAACCTTGCGGAAAGTATTTCAGATGCTTGATGAAAAAGTAAAGTAATTAACTACTTTTTCAATTGACTCCTAAATAAAGGCTGTATGGCTTATTAACACCATACAGCCCCCAAAATACTACAGTATAGATTCTCCTTTATCCTTCCTTAGAGCTTTATAGAAAGAGTAAACCATCAACAGCATGATAAACGAAAATGGTAATGCTGCTGAAATTAATGCATTTTGAAGTGCCTGCAGTCCACCAGTATAAAGGAGTACAGCAGCTATTGTTGATTGGGCAAAGCCCCATACAAATTTAACAGCTGTTGGAGGGGATAAAGAACCATTAGTTGTCTGCATGCCAAGAACAAAGGTGGCTGAATCTGCTGACGTAATAAAAAATGTTCCAATCAACAGGATAGCCAATATGGACAAAATTACACTAAATGGAAATTGGTCAAACATCCCGAATAGAGCTTGTTCATCAGGCAGCCCGGCAATGTCTGCACCATTATTTTGCGCATTAATTCCTGACATTCCAAATGTAGCAAACCATAAGAAGCTGATAACGGAAGGAACAATCAGAACGCCTGATAAAAATTCGCGAATAGTGCGTCCTTTCGATATACGGGCAATAAAGATACCAACGAAAGGGGCCCAGGCAATCCACCAGGCCCAGAAGAAGACGGTCCAGTCCATAACCCATTGACGTTCCCCTTTATCATTTGGTGAGATCCGTAAACTCTCTGTTGGAAGACTTTGTATATATGCACCAGTTGTATCTATAAGTGAATTTAAAATGTACAAAGTCGGTCCAAGAATTAAGGTGGCAAAGAACAAAATTCCAGCTAAGGTCATGTTGGCATTACTTAAATATTTGATGCCTTTACTTAGACCGGAGTAAGCGGAAAACATAAATAATATAGTTACAACAATAATAATGATTAGTTGCACCCAGAACGAACTATCGATTCCAAACAGGTAGGTGAACCCGCCATTTATCTGTGTTGCACCAAATCCAAGGGTAGTGGCAACACCAACTATTGTTGCGAACACAGCAATAATGTCTATAAACTTTCCCCAAGGTCCATTTATTTTATCTCCAAATAAGGGTTCAAGTGTAGCGCTAATTAGTCCGGGCTTCCCGTGACGAAACGTAAAATAAGCAAGAACTAAAGCAATAATGGCGTAAATTGCCCATGCATGTATGCCATATTGGAAGAAAGTGATACGCAATGCATCCTCAAGTGCTTCTACTGTACCGGGTTTGGCCGTAGGAGGTGTCTCAATATAATGGGATACAGGCGAAGCTACACCATAAAATACAAGTCCGATTCCCATGCCGGCACTAAATAGCATGGCAAACCATGAGGCATAACTGAATTCGGGCCTGTCACTTTGCTTGCCTAGCCTGATTTTTCCATACGGGCTGATGATCAGGTATAAACAAAAAATGACAAACAACGAAACAATTAATAAATAATACCAGCCAAAGTGAATCGATATATAGGTCATGATTGTGCCTGAAATATCTTCAAATCCTTTGGGATCGAAAATCCCCCAAAAGGATAAAATCAATGTAATAGCTAATGTAATCCAAAAAACGGGAGTTACCTTTTTCATTTCGTTCACCTTCCTCCTTTATCATCTTGTAGGTTATTATTTCTGATATGAGTGGTTTTATCCCAATAAAAAATCCGCTGGTTGATCCAATGTCAAACCAGCGGATATATTTATTTTCTTGTTATTTGTTCCTGAGCCATTTTGATCATTTCTTTGACCATGTTCCCACCAATGGGTCCACCAATTTTCCCAGCTTGTTCAGACGTGAGTTGACCGTTATTCTTTTTCTTTAAATGGATACCTTGTTCATCGGCGACTTCGTATTTTACGGCATCAGGATCGGACGCGTTCACCTCATACCCTTTTGCCTCCATTACGCGGCCTTTTAGTTGATCCAATTCTTTTCGTGCATTCGGGACCAGGATTTTATTATTCCTTGTCATATTTTATTCACCTCCCCATACAGAGTAGGGTTTCCTAATTTTCAATTCTGACTAATTCTAATTAGTTATCTAAACTGATTAGAAATGGTATTATGGTTATAAAGTCTTAAATCTGCTAGTCAGTAATAGAAAGAGGATATAAAATGAATAAAGAGGTTACTCCTCCCTCACAGGAGATGGAAAGCCATGCCGGGAAAAATGGTTCTATTTTAAGGGACTTGAAGGAGCTATTTAAAGCTGTCGTACTGTTATTAAATATATTACCTGTTTTTACGGGGTATTGGCTTGCGTTATATTTTACGAATGCATCTTTTAACGATCATTGGGGTATATTTTTATTAACCATTATAGGAAGTACAATGGTTATGGCAGGGGCACTTCTGCTTAATAACTGGTATGATGTTGATATTGATACAGTAATGGCCAGAACGAAAAATCGTCCAACAGTTACCGGCTCTATTTCGCTTAAAACGGTACTGTACATGGGAATTGCCTTTTCTGTAATTGGGTTTATTTTGCTGCTGTTCACAACAATTGAAGCGGCTATCTATGCATTTATAGGGTGGTTTACCTACGTCATCTTGTACACCATGTGGTCTAAGAGAAAATATACGCTTAATACAGTGATTGGAAGTATTTCAGGTGCAGTTACACCTTTAATTGGCTGGGCGGCAATTGAGCCGGCCTATCATATCGTGCCGATTATCTTATTCCTTATCTTGTTTATCTGGCAAATGCCTCATACATTTGCGATAGCAATTAAGAAGTATGATGAATATAAGGCTGCAAAAGTTGCCATGCTGCCAGTTGTTTATGGGTTTGGCATAACAAAACGACAGATGGTTGTCTATATCGCCTGTCTGCTCCCATTGCCATTTTTCTTAGCGCAACTTGGTACAGTATTTATTGTAGCTTCCACCATACTTACTGTCATTTGGTTGGTAGTCAGTATCGGCGGGTTTTTTACGAAGGATGATTGGAAATGGGCACAAGTAATGTTTCTTTGTTCAGTAAATTATTTAGCATTACTTTTCCTGATGATGATTATTGTTACAATACCTAATTAAGGAGGTACAACAATGACGGAAATTAAGAAAGGTGAAAATAAATTTTTTGCAGGGGATAATGAAGCAGAGCCTTTGGCAGAAATTACTTTCAGTCCTGCTGACGATGGTAAGTTAATTATTGACCATACGTTTGTTTCTGACGAGCTAAGTGGTCAAGGACTTGCCGGAAAGCTAGTGGAAAAGGTTGTTCGTTACGCCAGGGCAGAGGGAAAGAAAATCATACCCGAATGTTCTTATGCTAAAAGGAAAATAGATAAAACGCTAGAATTTCAAGATGTACTGGCACGATAGCAAGAAACCTAATAATTAGTTTAAATGCCATGGGGGCTTCACTTCCATGGTTTTTCTAATATAATGGGATAAGTGGGTTTTAAAAGAGAGTGATAGGTATGCAGCAAATAATGAAAACAGCATATGAAGGCATTATGGTCTTGCTTGTGATGCTCACACTCATAACCTTGTGGAGTGAAAACACATATAACTCCACGATAAACTGGATCGTGTGGGGGATATTTTTTATTGATTTTTGCATTCGTTTGTTGATGTCCAAGGAAAAATGGGAGTTTATTAAGCGAAACCCATTTCTTATCATAGCGATTATTCCGTTTGATCAGTTTTTCCAGATGGCTAGAATTGTACGGATTATTTATTTGTTTCGGATCAAGACAATCACAAAATACTATATTTCACCATATTTAAAAAAGCTAAATTTTCGTTCCATGAGTATACTTGTATCCGTGCTTGCCATTTTATTATTTATTGAATCGCTAGTAATTTTAAGGCTCGAAAGTTCGATTCAGACATATTATGACGCGTTATTTGTTTTATTTGGCTATTTGTTCTTTTTTGGTCATGATACGTTTATAATTGAGAACCAATTTTCAGTTTGGAGCTTAACCAGTATATCGATTGTTGGGATTGCGATTCAAGGGCTGGCATTGCAATGGGCGTTTTCAATTATAGAATCGCTGTTTGGAAGTTATAAAAAGAAACGGTCTGTATCCAAAGAGAACAAGGAAGTAGTGTAAGACATAAGATTTCCTGAAGAGGTTTATTCCTTCTCCAAAAAGTGAAAAGCTTTAGTAAAGGAGGAATTTAAAAATGAGTAAAAGTAATTCCGACAAAATTAAAGGCAGTGTGAATAAAGTTAAAGGTGAAATAAAGGATCAGTTTGGTAATGCAACAAATAATAAAGATATGCAGGCAAGTGGTAAAAAAGATAAAGCGGAAGGAAAGATACAGGACACAATTGCTGAAAAAGAAAAACGAAATGAGCCTTGATTTCCACTGACATAGTAAACTGAATTTAAATAGCGAACGGCCCTTAAAAGCCGTTCGCTTTTCTTATGCACTTATTTCAAAAATTCAAACACATTACCAGCTATATCGGTATTTTCAATTAATCCTGAGAACACCTCACTTTTCGGGCCGTATGCATAAACTGGAACATCGACACCTGTATGTCCGCCAGTTGTAAATCCTACACCTGCACGGTTATTAAAAACGTTTGAAATGGCACTGTATAATTTGTCGAAATCGTTTGTATCAGCAGCTTCTTTGATTGATGAAAGTTCCTTGTCAGTGAAATCAAACGCTACATATTTGTCCAGCACATCTTCTACAGACTTGCCATCGATAATTTCCTGTGCCATAAATTCAGGTGTGCGTTTAGCAGCTTTGATAGCTTCTGGATTAAAGTTGTAGTTTCCGTCGCGACCAACCGAAAATCCGCCTGTTGAATGATCAGCGGTTAATACAACCTGCGTGTGGCCATTTTCTTCAGCAAATTCAATTACTGTTTCAAATGCTCTTGCAAAGTCTTCCATTTCACTCATTGCGCCAACTGAATCATTAGCATGTCCAGCCCAATCGATTTGACTGCCTTCGACCATTAAGAAGAAACCATCTTTATCTTCGCTTAATTGGTCCAAAGCTGTTGTTGTCATTTCTGCTAATGTAGGCGTAGATTCATTGCGGTCTTTGGCTTTTGGCAGTCCAACTGGCGCAAACAAACCTAGTAATTGCTCATTTTCATTTTCTAGCATTTCTTCTGTTGTGGTCACATAATTATAACCATCTTCTTTGAATTCTTTAATCAAATTCCTGTCTTCACGGTCAAAATAATCAGTACCGCCGCCGAGCATAACATCAACTTTATGTTTACCATTTATCATTTCATCAAAGTAATCATCAGCAATATCATTATAATTATTTCGTGATACGTCATGCGCGCCAAATGCAGCCGGCGTTGCATGGTTGATTTGGGATGTTGCCACAAGCCCGGTAGCCATGCCGTTTTTCTTTGCTGCTTCAAGGACTGTTCCTACAGGTTCTTTATCATTATCTACTGAAATTGCGCCGTTATATGTTTTAATTGCTGCGGCCATCGAGGTTGCTGCCGCCGCTGAATCTGTAACATTCTCCTTGGGGTCTTCCGGATACGTTTTGGCCATGCCAACAAAATGTTTATCAAAAACTGTTTTTTCCATTTTTGTTGTAGATGGATCGTCTTTCATGTACCGATAGGCAGTTGTATAAGCTGGTCCCATACCATCACCGATCATGACAATAACATTCTTAACTTTTCCGTTATTACCTTTGCCTTTGTGCTTACCACTGTCAGCACTAGAATTTGTCGTGCTGATTCCAATCACACTGGCTGCAACTAACATAAAGACTGCTACGAAAATCCATGTTTTTTTTCTCATGTCCATCCTCCTTGGAATTTTTAATGTCTTCACCTAATATAGTAGATTAGGAAGCTATTTTTAAAAATAGTAGTTTTGTAGCGAATTTTGTAAAGTTTGTAAATAGAGTGTAAACGCGCTGGATTTGTTGCGGAAAACTAGTAGAAACGTATGATAAAACTTAATGATGGCTTCATAATTGGGTGGAACCCATGAGAAAAATAGTAGTTTTTGCCGATAGTCGAATAGACTAGTGATTTGGAAAAGGGAATCAGTAGATTTTGTCGAATAATATATATAGGTATTTTACACTTTAAGAAAGCATAAATCTTAATCGGTATAAAGTATAAAAAATCTAAGGCTTTCGCTATTAGTTCTTGGCGACAAGCCAAGATTTTCTAAAAAAGGATAGGTGAGAGAAGTGAAGTACATAACAGAATTAGAAGCATTTCTACCTAAGGATAGAATTTCTACAAATACAACGATATTAGAGCAGCATAGCCAGGATGAGTCCTATCATACACCGAGCCTGCCAGTAGTTGTCATTTACCCGGAAAATGCTGAAGAAGTAAGCCGAGTAATGGAAATCGCCAATAATCATAAAGTTCCAGTCGTACCCTTTGGCCTTGGTTCAAGTCTTGAAGGGCATGTTATTCCTTATCATGGTGGAATTTCAATCGACTTTTCATTAATGGATAAAATCATCGATGTAATGCCGGATGACTTTCTCGTAAAAGTACAACCTGGTGTTTCGCGTTCCAAATTAAATCAGGAATTAAAGAAACACGGGCTGTTTTTCTCGGTTGATCCAGGTGCTGATGCAACACTTGGTGGTATGGCTGCGACAAATGCCAGCGGAACAACCTCAGTGAAGTACGGGATCATGCGTGATCAGGTGAGGGACCTTGAGGTGGTACTTGCAGACGGAACCATTATGCATACAGGTAATCTGGCTGCTAAGTCTTCATCAGGTTATAATTTAAATGGATTATTTACAGGATCTGAAGGGACACTTGGCTGTTTTACAGAGTTAACCTTACGTGTATACGGCATTCCGGAAATGATTCTAGCAGGCAGAGCAACTTTCCATACAATTGATTCCGCAGTGGATGCTGTAGTGAATATTCTTTCTGCAGGTATCCAGGTAGCAAGAATTGAATTGGTCGATGAAGACTCAATTAAACAAGTGAATAAATATAGTGAAACAAATTATGCTGAGATGCCTACATTATTTATTGAATTTCGTGGTAACGAAGCAGGCTTAATGCAGGATATCGAATTTACGAAAGAAATATTGGCAGACCTCAACCATGATACATTTGAATTTGAAAAGGATACACAGGCACAGAACAAGTTATGGGAAGCGCGTCATACTGTGGCATATGCGTATAAACATGGATTCCCAGGTAAACAATTGATGACAACGGATGTATGCTTGCCGCTATCCGAACTTGCTGGGGCAATTAAATCTGCTAAACAGGCGTTGAAGGAGTATAACCTGGATGGAGGTATTGTTGGACACGTGGGGGATGGTAATTACCATACAACACTCATGTTTGATACTGAAAATCCGGTAGAGGTTGAAAATGCAGAGAAGTATAATAAACATATCGTCGAATACGCACTCAATCGCGGCGGGTCATGTACCGGTGAGCATGGTGTGGGAATCGGCAAAATGAAATATCAAGCTGAAGAACATGGGAAGGCACTACAGGCGATGAAAGCAATTAAATTATCGCTGGATCCGAACAACATTCTAAATCCAGGAAAAATATTCCCTAATGAATAATAGATAAAGAACCTACAAACGCTGTAGGTTCTTTTTAAGACTTTAAGGTATAAACGAAAATCTGTCTAGCTCCAGCACCCAGAAGCTGCCGTCATAAGCAATGGACACTACGAACGCTAAACCCAAGCGTTCTACGGTCCCTTGCTTATGCGTCCGCTTCTAAGCGGGGCGCTTTCGCTTTTCTTCGTTTATACCAATTTTTCCGTTAGCTTCATATATTCATCAATCGCTTCAATTACCGGCTTTAGAGAAGCGTTCCAGAACTCTTTTTTTTCAATATCTTGGTTTAAGTGACGTTCAGCTAATTGTTCAACCGTCATTTTGCCTGTATCGCGCAATAATGCGTCATACTGTTCAGGGAACTTTTCACCCTGTTCTTTGGCTAGTGCATAGATTCCATTGCTGAATAAGTATCCAATTGTATATGGGATGTTATAGAATGCCAAATCTGTATGATAAAAATGTGGGATAGTCATCCAATGGTAGTGGTTATTCTCGCTGATTGTATCACCATACATGTGATTCATTGTTGCTTCCATTAAATCGGAAATTTCTTTGGCAGTAAGTGGTCCTTGCTTCCTTTTATCATAAAGCTTCTGTTCAAATTCAAACATTGCCGGAACCGTTACCTGGTACTTCAAACCATTTAGGATTTTCAATTCAAGCAGGGCCAGCTTATCCTTTTCACTGGACGCGTGTTCAATGGCAGCATCCAACACTAGATTTTCAGCAAAGGTTGACGCCGTCTCGGCAACACTTGTGCTGACTTGTTTAGAAAACGCTGGTTCATCCTTCAAGATGTAATTGTGGTAAGCGTGACCTAGCTCATGAGCGATTGTCACAATGTCTTGATAACTTCCTGTATAAGTTAAAAAGATTCGGCTTTCCTTGGCCAAAGGCATGGACGCACAAAAGCCACCGTGCATTTTTCCTTTGCGATCTTCTGCTTCAATCCAGCCTTCATTAAACGCTTTTTCAGCAAACTTACCTAGCTTTTCACTGAATTTGTGGAACTGTGTAATGATAATTTCTGCTGCTTCACGATAAGGAATTTTTTTGTCTGGGGTAAAGCTTGGAGTGTCTGTGTCGTACCAATCCAGTTTTTCCAGATTCATAACTTGAGCTTTTCTTTTTAAAAACGATTGTACGATATCTCTATTCTCTTTAATGGCTGCAACCATTGTCTTTACCGTTTGTTGGTTAATTCTATTTTCCTCCATTGCTTCTTTCAAAACATTGTCCCAGCCGCGCTGTTTATACACATCGATACGAAATCCGTTTATCCGATTGAGCACAGTGGCGAATGATTCAGCTTGGTCTTTACAGATTTCCACCATTGCCCGTGCGGTTTTTTGCCTGACGGATCTATCACTCGAGAACATAACGTAGCTTAATGCCTGACCAATCGATACTTCTTCCTCCTTGCCATCTTTTTCAACAGGGATTCGTAAGTCGCCCATCATTTGTTCATAATAGTCTTCCCATCCATAAAACCCATTTATGGAGAGTGTATTAATTAGTTTCTCCATTTCTAGTGGTAGCTTATCATTCATTTTTTGTTTGCGTTCTTCTAAGTAAAATTGATATTTTTTAACATTATCGTTTTGTAGTAACTCATTCCAGTCCGTATCAGAAAGGCCCGCCAATAATTCATCCAAGTCAATTTTTAAAGATTCGATTTCCGCTTTTAATTTTTCACTTTCATCAATTAACTTGGCAACATCCGAATCATCGACATTTACGGAATATAGGCAGATTAAATATTCATCAAGTTCAAAAGCAGCACTGATAACTTCCTGAACTTCTTGAAAAATGCCAGCCAGACGCACTGTTTCAAATTGATCAAACGTTTGAACTTTTTCCTGAAGTCTTTTGATATCCAGCTTTAACTGCGAAATTAACGCATGTAATTTAGTTGAGTTCTTTCCACCTGGATAAAGGGATTCAAGATCCCAATTTTCACTAATTACCTTTTCCATAACTAATTCCCCCTTAAGACATCACTATAAATAAGTATAAAGTATTTCTGATTTACTTGTATCCGTCTTGAGGCTGACAAGGCGTAATTATTACCATTAATGAGGTTGTTGAAGTAAAGGATCAGATAGATAGTGGGAACCTCCATCCGCGGGATGTTAAAATTCGCCTAGCTTTCTCTATTGTAGAGATGTTATATGATACAGAAACTGCTGAAGCAAGTAAGGGATATTTTTAACCGTTTTTCAAAAAAATCAAATGCCGGATGAAATACCTGAAGTTATCTGGAATAAGGATAAGACGGCAGGCATTTTGAATCTGATCACGGAGCTAAACATGCTGCTATCAAAAAGTGAAGCGCTCCGGATGATTAAAAATGGAGGAATTCGCTTGAACCAGAAGAAGGTCGAGGATCCAAGCTTTATTGTAACGATAAGGGATGGTCTAGTTCTGCAGGCTGGAAAGCGAAAGTTTGTCAGGCTGAAATTAGAAAGGTAATGTGACCGAATTCCAGCTGTTAATAAAAAAAATACATTTTATCAGACCAAGAATTCAACATGAACCATTCTGAAAATTTCTTCACATTAAAAGTGAATTGCTATAAAATAGTAATTACAATTATTTCAAGGTGGAGAGGTATAACGCGATGTAAAGTCAAAGATGATGAAATAGTAGCTATCTTATCCGCGACATTGAATGTAGACGGTAAAATGATGAAGACAGCGAATTTATTTTTTGACACTTTTAAGAAGACAAATGAGGTTAGTTGGGAATTGATAAGAAGCTATATTGAAACGGGAGTTCCATTGGATCATCTTCAACTAAAATCTGAACCCGTTGGAAAATAGTGTGAACTCGGGAGAGACAGGCATGAACTTGAGACAAGACTGCGTCAACGCAGGAGAGAACCGCTATAACTCAGGACAGCACGCCCGTTCAACTTGGGAGACAATAGCATGAACTTATGACAGAACCACACCAACTCAGGAGACAGCAATATCACAATGGTTGAGCATACCCGAAGTTTTGGAGTATCATAGAGGTAACGACTTACCCAACTATTAAATAAAGGAGAGGTATTAAAAATGGATGAAAACTATTCTAATAAGTACTTTCAACTAGAAACAATCGCAGATGGCGTATATGCCGCAATCGAGAAAAAAGGCGGCGGAGCATTTGCTAATGCGGGGATAATCGATTTGGGAGATCAGACAATTGTATTTGACACTTTAAATACACAACAAGCCGGTGAAGCTTTAAGACAAGCTGCAGAAGATGTTACAGGAAAACCTGTTTCTTTGGTTATCAATAGCCACTGGCATGGCGATCATATTCATGGAAATCAATCGTTTCCTGAAAGTAAAATTGTTTCAAGTCGCAAAACCCGTGACAAAATGGCGGAGATGCATCCGACAAAAATGAAAAATGATAAAGATAATCTTGACATATTACATAATAAGATTGATTCAATGGAAAGTGAGTATGCCAAAACAAATGATCCGAAATTAGCAACTGATATTGATTTCCAAAAAGAAATTGCTGAGTCATTGCCAACACTTGAATTGGTTCTTCCGCAGTACACGTTTCAGGATGAGTTTTCCCTCCACGGGACCAAGCGTTCAGTAAATATACTTACCTACGGCGGTGGACATACGCTTTGTGACGCAATTCTTTATCTCCCTGAGGAAAAAATTGCTTTCCTTAGTGATTTATTATTTGTGAAATCACATCCAATCTTTTTTCCGGAAACTAACCTGGAACAATGGGCCGAGAATTTGAAAAAAGTCGATGAAATAGATATCAAGACAGTGATTCCAGGACACGGACCTGTCGCAACCAAAGAGGAATTCGGTCCAATTATTGACTATATGCAGGATATCAGTAAATTGGCGAAAAGTGACCAGGATATCGATGCAATTGAAATACCGGAAAAGTATAAGGATTGGGAATCAGGTAATGTGTTTCATCCCAACTTAAAAGTCCTAAGAGAGAAGTAACTGAATGGAGCAAATAATTGCATTAGGTGGCGGGGGATTTTCCATTGAACCGGATAATCCCCTGCTAGATTTATATATATTGGAACAATCCGATAAGCTTTATCCGAAGATCTGTTTTTTAGCGACTGCAAGCGGGGATGCAGAGGGATATATTGAAAGATTCTACGACTTTTTTAAAGATCAAAAATGTAAGCCTTCTCATTTATCATTGTTTAAGCCCTTTACTAAAAATATAGAGCAATTCATTATCAAGGTCAAAAACTTATTAGGGCAATTAGTTCAAGGCCAAATGCAAGGGCATACAGAGTGAAATTTAGCGAAAAAGGAGCTGTCGAGGAAGAAATAGAAACAGAATACTTAGGATAATAAATCAAAAAAAGGAATGTTGCATAATGAATAGATTGAATCTTTTAACACTTGGGGTAGAAGATATCGGAAAATCACTTCAATTTTATTGGGACGGGCTATGATTTGAAACTTCTGAGGACAGTGAGAATCCAGTTATCGTGTTCTTTAAAAATGCTGAAACAAAATTGTATCCATTGTAAGAGCTAGTGAAGGAAATTGATGAATTTGGAGGCAGATGATGACTAAGGGAATAATCCACCATGTCGAGCTGTATGTATCCGATTTGAAACGTTCGGTTGAGTTTTGGAGCTGGTTTCTGCAAGAACTTGGTTATCAAGCCTTTCAGGAATGGGACGGAGGGAAAAGTTTCAAACTTGGCGAAACCTATATCGTTTTTGTGCAGGCAGATGAACGATTTCTTGATGTCCCCTACCATCGCAAGGGAATTGGTTTGAATCATCTGGCGTTCCATGCTGAATCTAGGGAACATGTAGATGCAATAACAAGCAGACTAAAAAGGAATGAAATTACAATTTTGTACCCCGATAAGCATCCATTTGCGGGCGGGGAAGGCCATTATGCCGTCTACTTCGAGGACCCTGATAGGGTGAAGGTAGAATTGGTAGCGCCAAATATCTAAAGAAGGCGTGATAAATTGCAAATAAAAGGTATTAGTCATCTTTTGTTTTCCGTTTCGAATTTAGAGAGATCTATTGAATTTTATCAAAATGTTTTTCAAGCGGAGCTGTTGGTGAAAGGGAATAGCACAGCTTATTTTGACCTGAACGGGCTTTGGCTCGCACTCAACCTTGAAAAAGATATACCACGAGAAGAGATAAAAGAGTCCTACACGCACACTGCGTTTAGCATTGATGAAGATGAATTTGCTAAGGCCTGTGAACTTCTTGAAGAACTAGAAGTAAACATTCTGAATGGCAGGAAAAGAGATAGCCAAGATAAGAACTCCATCTATTTTACTGATCCCGATGGGCATAAATTTGAATTCCATACGGGCACTTTAGCAGACCGAATGAATTATTATCAAAAAGATAAAAAACATATGACATTTTTTGAAGAAAGGCGGGATGATAAATGAGCGATCCTAAGCATATTGTTTCCGCGGCAACAGTCGTTCTTAACGAAAGAAAAGAACTTCTGCTAATAAAGGGTCCACGCAGAGGCTGGGAAATACCTGGGGGTCAGGTGGAAGAGGGCGAGTCCTTAAGGGATGCCGCGATTAGGGAAACCAAGGAAGAGTCAGGAATTGATATAGAAATCACGAAGTTTTGCGGGATTTATCAAAGTGTTTCAAGGAGTATTTGCAATTCATTGTTCTTAGGGAAACCAGTAGGTGGGCAGCCTACTACTAGCAGTGAAAGCTTAGAGGTCGGTTATTTCCCACTTGAAAAAGCTTTAGCGATGGTTACTTGGACCAATTTTCGGAAAAGAATTGAAAATTGCTTAGATAAAGAGAAACATCCTTTTTTGGTGGAATTTAACAGTAAAGTTGAATAGTAAAGTGGTGGATTAATTGCAAGCAAAAAGAATACATATAATGAAAATTTGGTTGTGCTGCAGAATTCTACAGACACAAAGAATTATTTGAGGAAAATAAGGGGAGTATAACATGAACTTTACATTAGAAAATGGCAAAGAAGCCATCGTTCGCGAGTATAAAACAGAAGACTTTTCGGCAATCCAAGAACTTAATGCTAGTGAGGGCTGGAATACATTAGTTGAGCGGGGGAGGAGACCAAAGAAGCATTGGAGAATTCCAACGTTTCCTATGTTGTTATAGTAGACAATCAGGTATCAGGGTATATAAGAGGTTTTACCGATAAACAAATAACGCTGTATATTTGTGAAGTTATTATAGGAAAAGAACTTCGTGGATCGGGAATTGGCAAGAATCTATTGAAATACGTTCATAACCTTTATCCAAATACTAGAATGGAATTACTTGGACTCAGCACGTCAAAGGCTTTTTATGAAAAGTTAGGATTTCGCAGTTTTTATGGATTTAGAAAAACCTTCAATGAATAGGCGAACTTTAAAAGAATTGAACCCCTTAAACTTTTATAAAAATTTGTATGAACCGTGCAATAAGTGGAATAGAAATACGCACTTGATGCACTGTCAAGGAAGGGGATTATGGTGAAGAAAAAAATAATTTTATTTATTATCCTGGCAGTGATTCTGACACAAATGCCTATTATCGGAAAGTATTTCTCAATTGTTAACACATTAATACATGAAATGGGTCACTCGCTAATTGCTATTATTACCGGAGGCAAAGTAGAGTCTATTTCTTTATTTTCCAACACGGAAGGTACCACACTTTCTAGTTACCAATTCTGGATTGGCGGGTTTCTAACTAGTTTAGCGGGGTATGTCTTTTCATCTTTCATGGCCTTTTTATTTATGATTTTAATTTATAAGAGAAAAAGTGGCTATGTCCTATCAATTCTACTAATAATATTAGTTATTGGCCTGTTGTTCTGGGTTCGAAATCCTTTTGGGTTATTCTGGATTATCACAATAATTATTGGATTTTCAATAGTATTGGTGAAGGGTTCAAAGACAGTGTTAGAATATTTAGCGTTATTCATTACGTCGCTGCTGCTTGTGGAATCTGTTACATCTGCGTTTGAAATTATGTATCTTGGCTTTATTTCCCCGAGCAATGCCGGCGATGCAACTAATTTAGCAAAGGTAACATTTATTCCGACGCTGTTATGGGGGGTTTTATTCTTTATACAATCCCTTTTTTTCGCACGACTAGGATTGAAGCGGTTTTTTTCTAAGCGATTTAGAACAAATTAATTGTTAGTTTCGGAAGGAGGAAAGCACTTGGGACAGACTAAAAAGCATCACAGGGCATTAGGTGTTTACAGTATATATGAAGAAAATAATCAACTATTAGTTATCGATAAAAACGGTGGACCCTATACCAATCGCTTCGATTTGTTCTGAAAGCCTTTGAATGGTTAAAAACAAAGGAATTAGGATTACATATGGTTAACTATCAAGATTGGCAAGTTAAGAGGTGATTAGATCATGAACACTTGGGAAAAGAATTCTATAAATACAAGCCGTGGCACTTTTGAGGTTTTTGTCAAAGGTGAAGGCATGTCAATTTGTGTAACCCATCTTTATTCATCATTTAACGAATCGGGCGACTACTTTGCTGATTCCTTCACACACAATCACAAAGTTTATTTGGTCAATTTAAGAGAGTCTGGGGGCTCAGAAAAGGCGCATGAGCCGTACCAGCTAAGTATGCTGGAGGCATTATTCGATCTTGAGGAAATTCGAGAAACAATTGGCATTGCAAAGTGGACGTTTGCTGGACATTCTACTGGTGGCATGCTAGGAATCATGTACGGCATCTATTTTTCTGATAGCTTGGATTCTTTACTAGTCATTGGTGCAGCTGCCCGTGATTATACTTTTTCAACCAACTGTATTTATAATCCAGACCATCCTCAATTCACTAGAATGCAAGAGCTGATCGAAATACTTAAACAATCCGGTCTGTCCGATCAAAAGAGGAAAGATATTTCAATTGAACGAACGAAGCTATCGCTTCATCAATCTGCCCGATACGAACAGCTATTTGATAAGAATATACATAAAAAGATGTCAGCAGCCAGAATGAACTTTTTCAATCGGGAGCTTCCTATATTTGATGTAACTCAGAAGTTGAAGTTAATTACAGTGCCAACGCTAATTATTTGCGGGAAACATGATGTACAATGTCCTTTGCAGTACTCCATGGAAATGAAAGAAAACATATTCGAATCCGATTTAGTTATTTTCCGTGAAAGCAACCATTATCCATTTTTAGAGGAAAAACAATTATTCCAAGCTGAAATTGATAAGTTCTTGAAAGGGTTGTGATGAGCCGTGAATACGACGGGGTTAAGAAAGATATTAACAACCTATAAAAACAATGATTATCAAATTGATAAGTCACTTGATATGTCCGAACTTACTGCTGCTATGCTGAGGGAAATCGGCAATGTGGATCCAGTATTAAGAGATGAACTAATTTATCTTTCTTTTGCGCAGCTGATTATTAGTGATACTTATTCAGATGAGATCCTTAATGAATTGCACCATACGTGTTTGGACCAGAATCATTTATTTTATAAAATCGGTGAAACGGATACAGATTCCGTCTTTACCAGGTCCTTTTCTTCGTTAATCATTGCCGTATTATTGCACGTTAATCTTGAAAAAGGATTTTTGACAGAAGTGGAAATCGCGGACACTTCCACATTGCTCGTGAAATATCTAAGCCAGGAACAGGACGTCAGGGGAATGGTCCCTAATAAAGGCTGGGCGCACAGTGTTGCACATATAGCAGATGCGATAGATGAACTAATCAAGCAACCAAGTCTTCCAACAGTGAACTTAGAGGTTATTTTCCATGCGTTGTTAAGTAAAATGGCCTTCCATAAAGAACATTTCCTATATGATGAAGAAGAACGAATGGCAATTCCGATTGTTACTATGCTGCAACGTGGATTTGACGAATCGATAATTTGCGAAAAAGTTATCAAGCTTACCGATGACTTAAAGCAAGATGTTTCGGCGGATAATCAATCTTATTATATATACCGCGCGAATGTGAAACAATTTTTAAGTAGTCTATTTTTCCACCTGGAGATGACAGAACAAGCCAGGGATGTTAGAGATTCTATTAAACAAGGGCTTTTCCAAATGAATCAACCGTATTATCAGATGTAATGCGCTTATATTATGTTATTGTATTCATTCAACTTCACACACACTCCTTCACTACGATGAGTCAACATCGGTTCGTGCTAGATGGTGCGGAACTCGGGCGGAAATACCATCGCTTTCCCCTTATCCCACACAAAATTTCACCTTGCATTTTTCTCCATAATCGTATATATTTTTTGGAATACATAAAAAGGATATGACGCTATGAACCCAATACTACTGGATTTTCCACATGAGTTTGAAACGGAACGATTACTGCTAAGAATGCCTATTCCTGGTGATGGAGAAGCTGTTCACGAAGCGATAACCGCCTCCATCAATGAGCTTAGACCTTGGATGGGTTTTGCTCAAAATGACCAAACGAAAGCTGAAGTTGAAACTAATACCCGAGAAGCACACATTAGTTTCCTAAAAAGAGAGAAACTAAGAATGCTGGTTTTTCTCAAAGATACCAATCAGTTTGTTGGGTCCTCAGGCTTGCATAACATTGATTGGGATGTACGAAAGTTTGAAATTGGCTACTGGGGTGATACACGTTTCTGTGGAAAAGGCTATATGACAGAGGCAATTGCAGGTTTAACAGTGTTCACCTTTAATGAACTTCATGCGAATCGGGTCCAAATTCAATGTGATTCTCGTAATAGTAGAAGCCGTGCGATTCCAGAGAGACTGGGATATGAATTGGAAGGTATTATTCGAAACGAAGATCTATCAGTCGATGGCAAGGAGCTGAGAGATACCTGTATGTATGCTAAAGTAAAGGGTAGATAGAAATGCAGTTATTTGGAAAGGAACCATCCAATGTATTTAACAATAAAAGAAACGGCAGAACATTTATCCATGCCTGAATCCAAAATTAAAGCGTTGATCCAACAAAAACGAATACGTACGATCCACGATGGAGAGCAATTTTTAGTAAATGAAGATCAATTTACCACTCACTTTGAGCAAGTAGAAAAATATAGAAAAATGATACAGGACTATTTGGATGAACCGATACCGGAGGACATTGATGTTAAGGATGAAGATTAAATGAAAAGGAAACAAATAAATAATGATTCCAACCACGAAACCTATACAGTTGATAAACCAATAGAATTATTGCCATTCCTATTAAATGTAATGATCAACCGCAGCCGAAATTCGGTTAAATCAATACTTACACGCGGACAAGTTTCTGTCGATGATGATCCAACAACTAAACATAATTACCAGCTAAGGCCAGGGCAAGAAGTCGGGATTCTTAAAAATAAGGTTGCGGCAAAGGTAAATAAAATGACTGGGTTTTCAATTCTATACGAAGATAAAGACATTATTGTAATCAACAAGGAGGCTGGATTGCTTTCGATTGCATCAGCTAAAGAAAAAAAACTGACCGCTTATAGTCAGTTGATGGACTATGTTCGAATCGAAAGTCCGAAGAATCGCATCTTTGTTGTTCACCGCTTGGACCGGGATACATCCGGGGTGATGATTTTTGCCAAGAACGAAAAAACGAAACGAAAGCTGCAGGATAATTGGAAGGCAGTTGTAAGAGAACGAACATACGTGGCGCTTGTAGAAGGGGCGGTTAAGAAATCCAGGGGGACTACAGCCTCTTGGTTAAAAGAAAGCAGTACATTCGTTATGTACTCAAGTTCTAAATCTGGAGACGGGGTACGTGCTGTCACACATTATCAAAAGGTACAGGCCAATGCTGAATTCTCGTTATTGAAAGTTAATCTGGAGACAGGGAAAAAGAACCAAATACGTGTTCATATGAAGGATATCGGTCACCCAATTGTTGGGGATAAAAAGTACGGGGCGAGTACAAATGCCATTGGAAGACTTGGCCTTCATGCTACTGTTCTAGCGTTTGAGCATCCTGCATCCGGAAAGCTGCTGCGCTTTGAAGCAAAAATTCCAGATGCATTTACAAGCAAATCAAGGTAAAAGTATGCTAAAGTTAAAGATGATTATATTCGATGATTCGGGTGGTACCTTTGATTGGTACGACCCGAATTTTAATGAGGAGTCTACGATGATAAGAAATAATTCACTGCCATTTACCGTGGCAAAAACAGAGAACTTTTTTGAACGTCTAGGGGATTATGTTGGGGATGTATTTTATGATATATTGCCTGAAAAGGGTTACGAACTGCGTGATGAACAAATATATATGGCCTTCCAATTGGAACAGGCTTTTAAAAATAAACGGGCAATATTTGCCGAGGCAGGGGTTGGAACGGGAAAAACCTTTGTTTATTTATTGTACGCTATTTGTTATGCACGTTACCGGGGGAAGCCAGCAATTATCTCCTGTGCGGATGAAACGTTAATTGAGCAACTTGTGAAACAGGGTGGCGATATTGAGAAGCTTGAAAAGGCATTGGACTTATCTATCGATGTTAGATTAGCGAAATCACGTGAACAGTACGTATGTATGAAAAAACTGGATCCAATCGCAAACCAAACCGATAATCAGGATATCTTAAACGTTCATGATGAGATTCCTGATTTTGTCTTTGACACCAGTACTTCGATGAAATCTTTTGAGCGTTATGGCGATCGAAAAGAATATCCATGGGTTTCAAATGAAACATGGGAAAAAATAGCCTGGGATCCATTGCAGCAATGTTCAACCTGTGAATGGCGCCACTTGAGTGGGCAAACATTGAACCGGGAATATTATCGTCATGCGACAGATCTTATTATATGCTCCCATGACTTTTATATGGAACATGTCTGGACGAAAGAATCCAGAAAGCGTGAGGGTCAATTACCGCTGCTACCAGAATCAAGCAGTGTCGTTTTTGATGAAGGACATTTGCTGGAATTCGCGGCCCAGAAAGGCTTAACCTATCGTTTTAACTTTGAAGCTCTAAGTAAAGTACTGACAGGTTATATGGGACAGGATGTAAGAGAAGACTCGCTATATGTAATTGAAGATATTCTTCAATTACACGAGGAATGGTTTGATTTGCTTCGGGATACCGCTGCAGTAGTGGAAGGGTCAAATCGGCTTGAAATAGCTTTTTCAGACAACATGATTGAAATAGCAGGTCGTCTATATGATAAAGTTCAGCAGTTGCTGGAACAGTTGGTGTTTGATGCGGAACTGTTCACAATAGAGGACTACCACGTGAAAATCATTGAGGAGTATTTGGAATTTTTTTCATATGGTCTGTCAATTTTATTAAAGGATAATGAGGGAATCTATTGGCTTGAGGAAAATAATACAACGAGTACATTGGTGATTATGCCAAGGCTGGTGGAAGAGGTGTTGAAGAAGGAAGTATTTTCTCGGAAACTGCCATTTATCTTTTCATCGGCTACGTTATCACAGGCAGGAGATTTCACCCATTTGGCTGGCAGCCTAGGAATTGAAGCATATGATTCCTGCTCAGTCGCTTCACCATTTGACTATGGGAAACGAATGACAATTAACGGACATATCGAAGCAAGTTTACAAGAGAAGTGGATAAAGCTAGGGAAGCAATTGCATGAAAATAAAGGAAAATCATTGGTTTTATTTTCGTCAATGGAGGAAATGAATCTGTTCCGTGAGTGGGCGGGGAATCAAACATGGCCATTTAGCATGTTATATGAAGGTGATCAGGAAATCAGTAAGACCGTACGTGATTTTCAAACTAATCATTCTGCCGTACTATGCTCGTATAATCTGTGGGAAGGCTTGGATGTCCCTGGAAATGCGCTAACAAGAGTAATTATTTCATCCTTGCCTTTTCCGCCTAAAGACCCTGTTTTTCAGGCTAAACGTAAGCACGCGGAAAATCCTGAACTGGAGGTTGACGTTCCGTACATGGTTCTTCGTTTACGGCAGGGAATTGGCCGTTTGATTCGCACAAATGAAGATTATGGCGAGATTGATATTTGGATGACAGCAGAAGAAGTCAAGAACCATAAAAAGACAATTGAACGAGTTATGCCTGTTGAGGTGGAATGGCAATAAGGGGTAATTGGCTCCAGCGTCTAGTAACTAGCAAATCCACTAGTTTTCGGTCAACATCACCACTTTGTCCCAGTTTACAAGCAAAAGATTCACTTTGACTTAAAGGGAACAATCACTACTGTGAGGGTTCCTTTTCTTCTATCTAGCTTGTATAATTGACTGAATAAAAAATGTATTCCGGCAGTGAGGAGTGGCTGATATCAGTGAAGAAAAAAACGGATGCTGCATTAATAAAATTAGTTAATAAAAAGCATCGCCCTGCATTGGAAGAGCTTTACGAGAGGTATATTAAATTAATCTATAGTGTTGTCCTGAAGTTCTGTAATGGAAATGAGGAAGTGGCCAAGGAAATGGTTCAATTGATTTTTTTAAAGCTTTGGACGATGAAAAGCAGTTATGATCCCTCTAAAGGAAAGTTTGTAAATTGGTTACTTACCATTGTTCGAAATGTATGCATTGATTATATCAGAAAAGAGAAAAAGCACCCGCAGGATTATGGCAAGTATGAAACAGATACAACAATTAATTTGGCCGATCCAACCGATACAATTGGTGAAAATATAAAAGGTATTGAAATAGCCAATGCAAAAAACAAACTATCCGCTTCCCAGCGAAGGGTAATAGATTTACTTTATTGGGAGGGGTATTCTCTTACTGAAATAGCAAAAATGGAAAATGCGCCGGTGGGAACTATAAAGAGCAGGCTATATCAGTCTTTGAAACAATTAAGGAAACACCTGGAACTGGAGGGTTCATAGATGGGGAGGGAATGTGAGCATTTACTTTATTACATAGCAAATACACTTGATGAGACAGAACGAAATAGTTTCAAGAGGCATTTGAATCATTGCGAGGAATGCAGAAAAGAATATCAGCAGCTAATGGAAACATGGGAGGAATTGCAGTTTGACTTTGAAGAACAAGAGGTCCCGCAATCTTTAAAGGCTGAGGTGCTTGATTATGTATTCGAAAATGATAATCAGACCACAGACCTTACAATGAAAGATAAGCTTAAACGATGGGGACTTTTCTTAAAAAGACAGTTTACACCATTGACAACAACTATAGTACTTGTGATGTTGGTCGTGATAAGCGGATTAACGTTTGTAAGCATTCAATCAAATAATCAACTAGCTAATGAAACGAACAATCCTATTGCAATTCTATCGTCTATGACCCTTACAGCGACTGATGAAAATTCAAGTAACGCAACTGGTAATGCGTTTATTGTTAAAGAAGGAGAAGAAAGAAAGCTTGTGATTCAGGTAAATGATCTGCCAAAACCAGAGGGAGATAAAGTTTACCAGGTATGGCTCTTGGAAAATGGTGAACGACAAAATGCAGGTATATTTACAACGAATGAATCCGGTTCTGGAATTTTAACGTATCAGCTATCTAATGAACAATCGTTTGATAAAATAGGAATAACGATGGAACCTGATCAAAGCAGTACCCAGCCTAAAGGTAAGAAAGTAATTGGGTCATAAGGTGTAACTCATTCAGATGGGTATTACTGTCCGTTAAATTGTGACAAAACAAATGCTGTCCCAACTTAGGGTTAAACCCTTTTGGGACAGCTTTAATAGTATCTTGTTTCTATAGTTTCTGCTTAAATTCTTTGACCTTTTTTTCTGTATCAGATGTTAACTGATTAATCCTTTCCATATTCAATTTATCTTTTTTAACTTCTGCTTTTAATGGGTATAGACTTTCTTCAATATTTTCGTAGTCCTCTGGATACTTTTCCTCTACCATTTTTTCAATTTCATCCCATTTTTCTCCTACCTTAATCCCCGTATTTTTAATTTTCTCGTTGTCGTCCGGCGATTTAGTTATAACTGTTTTTAACTCATCTAGTGAAACGAGTACTTGATCAACCCCGTCTGTAAGATCAGTAGTATCGGTTTCATCCGACTGTGTGGTATCTTCCTCGGGTGCGCCACCTTCTGAATCTTCCATGTTTGGTCCATTTTGACCTTCATTAGACTTCTCTTCATCACCTGAACTGCATGCAGCAGTCATCAATAATAAAGTTGTAAGCAACATGAGATATAAAATTTTTCTCATTTGAAACACTCCTTTTTTTGATATATTACTTCTCACTTGTACTGTAATTCCCTAGGATGATTCGATTGTGCTGATGAAAAATGGAAATTGACCTGTATCTATTGTGTCAACCACTACGTTACTTGCTCTATCTATAACAGCGACTTTATTTTCCCCAGTGACAGCGGTGTAAATCATTTCCCCGTTTTCCGAAACAGTAATCCCGTGTGGTCCCGTACCAACTTCAATTTTTTTCACTACCTTCTGTTCCGAAATATCTATTACCGATATAAAGTTCTCGCTGATATTTGCCACATATGCGTATTCTCCATCTGGTGTAATGTCCAGAACATGGTGCCCTATACCAACAGGGATTGTTTTCACTATCTCACCCGCATTTAGGTCAATAACACCAACCGCACTGTTTTTTGTTAAGGTAACGAGCAGGGTTTGTCCGTCAGGAGTGATGTTAAGGTTATGTGGTGAACCTTCCACCCCTTTAATTGTCCGGATAACCTTTTGGGAAGCGGTGTCAATGACGGAAACGGAATTGGAGCCCGTGTTCGTCACATAAAACTTCTTACTGTCGGGACTTGCTACACCGTTATGAGGAAACTGGCCAACTTCAATAGTTGTTGTTTTCTCCATTGATTCTGTATCAATAACTGTAACGGTATGTTCCCCTTCATTAATAACAAATACCCATTTTCCATCTGGTGTAAAATTAATACCTTTTGGCGTTTTGCCAACAGGGATCGTTTTGATGACTTCATTTGATTTCACATCAATGATTGATACATCTTCCGACTTACTGTTAACAACATACACATAGCGCCCTTTTGGTCCAATTTCATTATAGGTAGGTTTTTCACCCACAGTAATCGTACTTACAATTTCATTCTTTTTTGAATCAATAACTTGAACGTTATTCGCATCCCGGTTATTTACATAAACCATGGGACCACTGGACGATCCTGTCTTGCTGCTTTCAGATGGTTCTGCACTGCCCGTATCGCTATTCATACAAGCCGACAATACGACTAGTATCATTAATATGACAGCTAGTACTATGAACATTTTTCCTTTCAAGCAAAAACCTCCCTTAAAAATGACTTACCCTAGATAACGTGGGAAAACAAGGAACGGTTCGAAAAAACTTCCATTTCTTTATTAAAATAGTACTTTTGTTTCAGATGTTATATTTTTAAAAATATTTGAAAACTCACTGAAATAGATTTATAATTTTAACGGTGAGAATAATAGCTAAGAGTCGCCATATAGGGGGAGACTGCATGTCGTTAATAGAAAAAATTAATCAAGCAAAACAAGCCGTCGGACAAGTCATAGTGGGGCAGGAGGAAGTCGTTGAATTACTGTTTGTTGCTTTACTTGGTAAAGGGCACGTAATGTTAGAGAGTGTACCGGGATCGGGAAAAACAAAACTAGCAAAAAGCTTTGCGAAAATAATTAATGGTGACTTCAGCAGGGTGCAATTTACACCGGATGTGCTGCCAAGTGATGTGACTGGAATCCAATTTTTAAATCCAAAAACAAATGAATTTGAAATGCGTGTTGGTCCAATAAAGACAAATATCCTGCTTGCGGATGAAATTAACCGCGCCACTCCTCGAACCCAATCAAGCCTGCTTGAGGTTATGGAAGAACAGCAAACAACGATTGATGGGATTACCATCGCGATACCATCCCCATTTTTAGTTATTGCTACGCAAAATCCAATCGAATCAAACCACGGTACATTTCCATTACCGGAAGCACAGTTAGATCGCTTTTTAATGATAGTAACCATGGATTATCCAACACTAGAGCAGGAGAAAGCAATCTTAAATTTGAATCGGACTGAGGATCCACTGCAACTGGTTAACCCAATCTTAACAACGAATGAAATAGAAACATTGCAAAAAGAAGTAACGCAGGTTGATGTTTCAGATGTCGTCCAGGACTACTTGCTGGCATTGGTGCGTGAAACACGGGATCATGCTGATATTGAACTGGGTGTGAGTTCGCGGGCGGCACTTGCATTAATGCGGGCTGGTCAGGCCTTAGCCTATTTGCGTGAACGGTCGTATGTAACACCGCAGGATATCAAGGCATTAGTTTGTTATGTTTTCGAGCATCGAATTGTTTTATCAATGGAAGGTTCAATAAGGAAAACAAAATCTGAGGTTATTGACGAAGTAATTCGTGCAATTGATGTCCCGGTTGAATTGGGGACAAGAGGATAATGTACTGGTCAAGAAGTTCTGATAAAGCAGGACATGAATATGATTTGCTTCCGTTTCTTTTAGTGGTACTAACCATTACAAGTATTGTGATAAGCGAACCTTTCATTTTGATTATTGTTGGCTTCATTGTTGTGTTTATGATACTTATTCAGTTGTACAACCGGCAGATTGGCAAGAAGTTAATACTGGAAAATAAAAGACGGTCGATTCGCATGTTCGAAGGAGAAGAAGCAGAATTTGATCTTGTATTAAAAAACCAATCAATTTTACCCATTTTCAACGGATTTGTCAGCTTTACAACCGACGAAAAAGTGGGAAGCGAGCGGTTTGTCCGGTTTAACCAGAAAAGGAAAAACCATTTCCATGTCCCGTTGCTTTTAATGGGGAAATCAGAAGCACGGATCCCAATCTCACTGATTGCCCGTGAGCGTGGTGTTGTTCACATAAAGAACATTCGATTTTCTTTTCCGCATATCTTGAATTTTGAACAGGTTATCCTAAGCTATCAAGGTTTGTATCAAACAGAAATATTGGTCTACCCAAAACTAAGTCCAGTAGCCGGAATTGATGATTTTCCTTACAATAATTTTGGGAATCAGGTAACACAGTTTTCACCTTTTGAGGATTTATTGAGCCCAGTTGGAACGCGAGATTATGTGCCTTCTGATCCCTTTCACCGGATACATTGGAAAGCCTCTGCCAAAGGTCAAACATTGCAAACGAAAGTTTTTGAACGCAACCGGAATATATCATGGACAATCATCGTGAATATTGCTGAATCAAGTCCATTGGGTAATGTTTATTTAAGCCCAATGATGGAGAAATACATAGCACAGGCAGCGTATATTTGCCAAACGATTACGAAGCAGGGACACCCGATTGAATTATATGTTAATGCTGCAAAGGTTGGAAGTATGCCTTTTCAACTTGGGAGTGAAGGTGGACGGGAACACTTAAAAAAGGCCTTTGAATTACTAACTAGAATTGAAAAGGATTGTAATGTAATGTCGATGACAAATCTGCTTTATCGTGTTGATCATGAAATTAATGATTCTAATATTGTCATCATTATTGGTGATGTTCAGCGCGATAGTCTTCATTATACAAACAAATGGAATCGGCGCGGCAACAGTGTGCTTCATGTTTCGGAATATATAAGTGGTGCACGTTTAACTGAAATAAAAAATGAAGGGTTAGCTGTAAATGACACCAAATAGCACCATCGCCAAATATTATCAGCTTACAAGTGAAGGCCTGTTTTTTTATTTCTTACTCGTGCCCATCCTGATTTTGTATGAACACCCGATACCACTTTGGGGTTACCTATTAATGATTGTTGTTTCATTGGCACTTTTATCACTCGGAATGCGCTATATTTCAAACTACAGTATGTACCTAATTGGTTTAATTGTGCTTATTCCGATAGCAGTCTATATTGGCCAATTTCCAATTTTCTCAGCAGTCATATTTGCGGTATTTATGATATGGAGATTTTCCGTTCATGATGATGTGCCGGATCTAAGAAACCAAATGCAGTTATTCGTGTACACAAGTATTGCGTTGCTGATTGATGTTATCTTTTTTTACGATGATGGCCTTATTTTAATCGCATTAATCATGCTGGTTGTCACAGTCGGCGGGTATCAACTCAGTCACATTGTTGTAGATGGATCAATTGGTGTAAAACAATCGCTGCCGTTTGTTATTGTTTTTTTTGCGATTGTTTTATCAGGCAGTGCCATTGCCTTTTCCGCATATCGGCTCGCCAATATGATAATCCCATTCCTGTTTAGTGGCCTCCTGAAATTCTTCGGCGCTGGTATTTGGTGGGGGCTTGACGCTATTGGGTTTACGGATCTTGATATAGAAGCTTTGCAAAATAAAATTGAAGGCGTTACACCCAAGGAGATCCCTAAAGCAAAATTAGATGAAATGGACAATCCCTTTATCACCGATGAAGAAATGGCCCAGGAATATAATCCCCCTGATCTTGTCAATTGGTGGACAATTGGAATTGCCGTGGTTCTCCTTTTAGCTGTTATTTTCTTTTTGTCGCGGAAAAAGTTACGTGATCCAGGAAAAAATACGAAAAGGGAAAGAATAGCCTCAGATATCGTGCAAGGTGAATTTGCTAATAAGAAAAAAACGGGTTTCTTTAACAGGTCCGTGGAAAAGCCAACAAACGAAGTGCGGCTGGAGGTTTTTAAATTTGAACAATCTGCAGCACGAAAAGGGATTGGCAGGAAGCAGTCGGAAACGATTGAGGAATGGTTCCAACGAATTGGAATTAATGCTTCCTATTTAGATATATATCAAAAAATAAGGTATGGAGGAAGTAATTTAACAGAAGATGAAATTCAATTATTCAATCAGCAGCTGGAGAAAATTAAAATGAGCCTTAATATTAGATAAAACCACACACCAAGAGATTGATGTGTGGTTTTTCTTTATAGAACAATATGCGATAAGACAAAATTAGGCAGGGCAGGTTGAACTCGAGCAGAATTAGGTTAATGTAGCTTTTTTAACCTTCCTTCCTAATCGTCCAATTGTTGTTTCGGCATACCTCAGTGAGTTGATTACAGCTTCTTCTGTTGTTTCAATGACGGCCTGAAAGAGGCCATTCATTAGTGGATGGTCATCGCGAATCGTTTTGATAGATTCTGTGTGCTGCGATGATTGGTGTGCATATGTGTTGGCAGTTGAAAAGGCAATAGCGATATCCCCACTGCCATTACCAATATGGCTGCCGGTCCGCCCGAGTCCGGCTGCACATCGCTTTGCTAGTCTTTTTAATTGCCGGTCGTATAACGGGGCATCTGTTGCTATTATCATCATGATAGAACCATCAGGAGTATCCGTTTCCCTGTTTTCCAAATCGGCGAATATAGCGTCCTGTGCTTTCCCAAAGTTACTTAGAACGAGGCAGCCAACTGTGTAAGACAGATTGTCCGATTTAATCATCCGCGATGCCGTGCCAACCCCGCCTTTATGGCCGAAACACATCATGCCCTTTCCAGCCCCAACTGCACCTTGTTCAACAGGGTCAGTGCTTGCTTGTTCGATAGCTTGGATAGCGTGCTCCGGTTTAACTGCCGGAATACGCATTGAATTTAAAAAGCCATCATTACATTCACCCACAATTAGGTTAATAGAGCTGGTTGAATCACCAATTTCGTCGTTTTGATTTAACATGTATTGAAGCGTTCCCTGCATGACATTGCCCACACTAAACGTATTCGTTAACATGATAGGGGACTCCAATAGCCCAAGCTCATCCATTTGAATCAATCCGTTCGTTTTGCCAAATCCATTGATAACATGGCTCGCAGCACGAATCTTCTTCACGAAAAGATTTCCCTCATGTGGAAGGATTGCCGTTACGCCAGTACATATTGTGTCTGTCTCGTTAATTTTATTATGTAATGTGACATGGCCGACTTTGACTCCTCTAACATCCGTAATACAATTCGACTTACCTTTTAATAAGGGCATGCATCCAGCTCCTTTATCACAGTTTGATGGGCAGTAATTTCCCCTCTATATTACTAATCTAGTTATCATTGTACACGAAAAAAGGCAGCATTCAACTACCATTTAATAACTAAGGAGCCAGTGATCAGCCGACTCCTTAAAAGAGGTATTTTAATGGGTAAATCTTCAACAAGTCTTGTATCGATTTATATATATTTATGTAACCTGTTACCAAAGGGAATCGGCAACTCCCCTAGGACGACTACACATTTTACTATACTTATCGTGACAGCTTGCTCATTTTACATAGAATTAGACTACTAAACAGGTTGTTTACAGCAAAATACATACATTATTAGTGTTAAATTATATAGTTTAAGGAGAGATTATATGAGCAAAAATAAATATAGACACCGTGCCAGGCCCACATGTGATAAATGTACTTCAGATGACTGTGTATGCGATGTGGTAAGACGTATTGTCAAAGCTCAGAATGAAGTTGGCGATAATTGTTGCACATCAGGGTGTGAACGGTCTGTTCGCGAGTTACTATCAGGAGGAAGAAATCATGGTCCGGCCAATACAACTATTCCATTTATTCTGTATTGTAAAGGTACTTGTAAACCTTTTATAGGAAGCGGAGTTTTTCAAGCCTCACATGGCAGAGGCCATAGAAGGTTTTTTGAATGTGTAGAAACACCGGTATTTCGTGCGAAAAGCTTTGTGAAAGGCAGTGATTGCTGTGTGAGGTTAGAATTGTTAATGCCTGTGAATGATGAATGCGGCTGTGACTGTTCTTGTGATACAGAAAGCAGCGTTTGCCCATTCTTCCCTGAAGATTCCCCGGTAACAGATTTTCAAGCTACTGGCATTTGTATAACAGTAGACCTAGAGCACTTTGTAGGTATAACGTGTTTAGATCCCATAACCCCTATTCCTGCATATGCATAGCTTCTAACCTTATTAATCGTTGGCCTAAATAGTTGCGATTTAGTCCATTTTAATATATAAATAATATATACAACTTTATTTTGTAAATTTCTTCGGGGTCGGGTGAAATTCCCAATCGGCGGTGTTGAAGCATAGTACTTCTTAGTCCGTGACCCGTGCGGTTATTCATGTAACCAAACGGTGGATCTGGTGTGATTCCAGAGCCGACAGTTATAGTCTGGATGGGAGAAGAAATTTCTAGGTAGCAGTAACGCAATTTATATGCGGGATTATTTGTGTATAAATAAATGCTGACGACATTGCATTTTGTTTATTTATTGTACCTATAAATTTCTACTATTAAGCCCTTGAAGCCTATTCAAGGGCTTTTTCTAATTCCTAGAAATGAAAGGAAAATGCTGATGAATGATCAAGCGTATATGGATGCTGCATTGGACCTTGCTAAAGCTGTACAGGGTCAAACGAGTCCAAATCCGCCTGTTGGCGCTGTAATTGTGCAAAATGGTGCGATTGTAGGCTTTGGTGCCCACATGAAGGCGGGGGAAGCACATGCGGAGGTGCATGCGATAGCGATGGCTGGAGAAAAAGCGCATGGTGCCACTATTTATGTAACACTTGAGCCATGCAGTCATTTTGGAAAAACACCACCATGTGCTGATGCGATTATTAAAAGTGGAATCGGACGGGTTGTTATCGCAGCTATGGATAAGAATCCAAAAGTAGCGGGAAAGGGTGTTGAAAGGCTGCAACAGGCCAATATAACGGTGGAATCCGGCGTTGGCAAAAAAGCAGCAGATGAACTCTACCGTCCATTTTTTCACTTTACTGAGACGAAGACACCCTATGTAACAGTCAAGTCTGCCACAAGTCTTGATGGAAAGACTGCCACAGTTACAGGTGAAAGCAAATGGATAACAGGCGAAGAAGCGAGATTAGATGTTCATCAGTACCGGAATGCCAATGATGCGATACTGGTTGGTGTAAATACAGTACTTGCTGATGATCCAAAGCTTACCGTCCGTTTGCCGAATGGGGGAAGGAACCCCTTACGGATTATTCTAGATACACATCTTAGAATACCGCCCGAAGCAAATGTAGTGACAGACGGTGAAGCGGAGACATGGATTTTTACCGGGAATAACGTTTTATCAGAAAAGCTGGATTTATTTACAAATAATCCGGAAGTTACAATTCTCCAATTGGAGAATAATTACATTGATATCGACCAGGTCCTAGGCTATCTTGGGGAAAACAGGATTATGACATTGTTCGTTGAAGGTGGGGCTGCAATCAACGGAAGTTTTCTTATGGCAAAAGCGGTTAATCAACTTGTCACGTATATGGCACCGAAATTAATCGGTGGTGAGTCTGCTCCTACTTCATTTGCCGGTCTGGGAATTGCGTCAATAGATGATGCGATTAATCTAAGTATGAAATCAGTGGAAATGCTGGGTAACGATTTAAAAATTATTTCTATTCCAAAAGAGGTGAAGTAAGCATGTTTACAGGTATTGTGGAAGAAAAGGGTAAACTTATAAATAGCAAACGTGAATCCGCGAATTCTATTCAGCTTACGATTCAGGCTAATACAATTACGTCTGATCTAACCATTGGCGATAGTATCGCTGTGAACGGAATTTGTTTAACGGTAACAACTTTTAGTAAGGATTCGTTCCGTGTAGATGTTATGCCGGAAACGATTAAAGCTACATCATTACGTTCGTTGACTACTGGTTCACCAGTTAATTTAGAGCGTGCAATGCCTGCAAACGGACGATTTGGAGGCCATTTTGTTTCGGGGCATATCGACGGTACGGGTAAAATAACACGAAAAGAAAAACAGGAGAACGCTATATACTACGATATTGAGGTTTCACGGGAACTACAATCCTATTTATTAAAAAAAGGGTCTATTGCTGTTGATGGAATTAGTTTGACAGTTTTTGATGTGAACAACCATACTTTTACAATCTCACTTATTCCCCATACTGTTTCACAAACGGTATTAGGCGAAAAAACAGTCGGAGATATCGTCAACATCGAATGCGATATGCTGGCAAAGTATATAGAGCAAATGATGCAGCGAACAAATACGAAACATAAAGGTATTAATCAGGCCTTTTTATCAGAAAACGGTTATTTTTAAAAGTATGTCTAGCTCCGGCGCCCAGAAACGGCCGTCATAAGCAATGGACACTACGAACGCCAACCCCATGCGTTCTACGATCCCTTGCTTATGAGTCCGCTTCTAAACGGGCATCTGCGCTTTTCTAATACTTTAAGAAAGCATAAATCTTTATCGGTATAAAGTGTAAAAAAATCTAAGGCTTTCGCCATTGGTTCTTGGCGACAAGCCAAGATTTTCTAATAAGGAGATGTCAGGATGTTTCATTCTATTGAAGAAGCACTTATTGATTTAAAAAATGGCAAATCTGTCATTGTCGTCGATGATGAGAATAGAGAAAATGAGGGGGACCTTGTCGCCTTATCTGATATGGCAACACCAGAAACAATCAATTTCATGATTACCCATGGAAAAGGTCTTGTATGTACCTCAATTACCGAAGATGTTTCTGCCAGATTAAACTTAGCCTTGATGACAAATGAAGGTTCGGACCCATTGGGAACTGCTTTTACCGTGAGTGTCGATCATAAGGAATCCACCACTGGAATCAGTGCAGCAGAGCGGTCAAAAACGATTAAGGCACTAGCGGATCCGAATAGTCAGGCGGGCGACTTTAAACGACCTGGACACGCTTTTCCATTAATAGCAAAGAACGGTGGTGTATTAACCCGTCAAGGCCATACTGAGGCATCTGTTGATTTGGCAAGACTGAGTGGTGCTAATCCATCAGGAGTAATCTGTGAAATTATTAAAGAGGATGGAACCATGGCCCGCGTCCCAGACTTAAAGAAAATGGCATCCCAGTTTAACCTGAAACTGATATCCATTGAAGATTTAGTAGCATATCGAAAAAAACATGAAAAACATGTCAAACGTGAAGTGGAAACAGGATTGCCAACTGAATTTGGCAATTTCAAGGTGATCGGGTATTCCAACGATATCGATGATAAAGAACACATTGCCCTTGTGAAGGGTGAAATCAATCCCGATAAACCTATTTTAATACGGGTGCATTCAGAATGTTTAACCGGAGATGTATTTGGATCAAAACGTTGCGATTGCGGTCCGCAGTTACACCAGGCCTTAGCAGATATAGAAAAGGCAGGCAATGGAGTATTAATTTACATGCGCCAGGAAGGTCGAGGAATTGGGCTGTTAAATAAATTAAAAGCCTACAAACTGCAGGAAGAAGGTTATGATACGGTTGAGGCCAATGAACAGTTAGGTTTTGCAGCTGATCAGAGAGATTATCTGATTAGTGCACAAATTTTGCAAGACATGGGAATTAAACAAGTAAATGTTTTAACAAATAATCCAGAGAAAATAACGGCATTAGAAAACTATGGGATAGAAATTGTGGAGCGAATTCCACTTACAACCACGTATAATGAGATAAATATGCCATACATGCAAACCAAATATAAAAAGATGGGGCATCTACTGGAACTTCACAACTAATAAATGGAGATGATAATGATGGGACAAACATTTGAAGGAAGCTTAGTAGCAACGGATTTAACAATCGGGGTTGTAGTTGGCAGGTTCAATGACTTTATTACAAGTAAGTTATTAGAAGGCGCAAAGGATACATTGAAAAGACATGGTATTCACGAGGAAAATATTGATGTAGCTTGGGTGCCGGGAGCATTTGAAATTCCATTGGCAGCAAATAAAATGGCAATGAATAACAAATATGATGCAGTAATCACACTTGGAGCCGTTATTCGGGGAGCAACACCCCACTTTGACTATGTATGCGGAGAAGCAGCTAAAGGCGTGTCACAGGCCTCTGCACAAACAGGAAAACCGGTTATTTTTGGCGTGTTAACAACTGAAACGATTGAACAAGCAATTGAACGTTCAGGAACAAAGGCTGGGAATAAAGGCTCAGAATCTGCAGTTGCTGCAATTGAAATGGCCAATCTTATCAAGAGTCTGCAGCATTAAGAATAGAAATTTATATGCAAATAAGATACACTAATTCATAGAAATGTTCCGTTATCTGGAGGGAAAAGATTAATGAAATTAGTGTTGTATCAAATTATTGGAATTGGCTTTATCTGGCTGGGCATGGCATTCTTCTTTGATAACATGCAACCAACAAGTAAAATTATTTTTTATTGTGTAACATCGTGGTTGCTGTTTTTAATTGTAATATATATTAAACAGCGTATTAAAGGAATGAAAGATGAAAAATTATAATAAACACGCGGGTGGCAAAGCCCCGCGTGTTTTGTCTTTTCACTGGTTACGAATTCCCTTATACTAATAACTAGAGTAAGTGCGAAATGAGGAATGTCTGATATGCTAACCGTTGAAAATCTTGTGAAATCATATGGAGAAAAACCTTTATTTAATGGGGTTTCATGTACGATTAAAGAAAATGATCGAATTGGTTTGATTGGTGTAAATGGAACTGGGAAATCTACCTTTTTAAAAGTAATCGCAGGAATTGAGACTCCTGAAGATGGCATTGTTAAGCATGCGAAAGACTATCATATTGAATATCTGGCACAGGATCCTGTACTGGACGCGAACTTGACAGTGATTGAACAAATCTATTTTGGTGAATCCGTTGTCATGAGAACGATGCGCGACTATGAACATGCACTCCTTGAACTCAATGCGAATTCAACTAGCGAAACCACACAAAACCGAGTTCTTGCCATGCAGCAAAAGATGGATGAAAATAAGGCATGGGAAGCAAATACCACTGCGAAAACTATTCTGACAAAGCTTGGGATTACCGATTTTAATAAACGTGTATCAGAGTTATCTGGTGGACAAAAAAAACGCGTGGCAATTGCCAAAGCGTTAATTCAGCCTGCCGATTTATTGATACTCGATGAGCCAACGAACCATTTGGATCATCAAACAATTGAGTGGCTGGAAAAGTTTCTGTCAACATACCGCGGTGCATTGCTACTTGTTACCCACGATCGATATTTTCTAAATCGGGTTACCAACCATATTTTTGAACTAAGCAGGGGAACCCTTTATAAATATATAGGAAACTACGAACTCTTCCTTGAAAAGAAAGCAGAACGGGAAGCATTAGAAGAAAGCAGCAAACAAAAACATGCAAATATTCTGCGCCGGGAAATCGCTTGGTTAAAGCGCGGAGCCAAAGCAAGATCAACCAAACAAAAGGCGCGGATTGACCGGGTGGTAGAAATGAAGGGAAAACGTTTTGACACGAATAAAAGTGAAGTTGCTTTTCAAGCGGGGTCAAAACGTCTGGGCAAGAAGGTAATTGAATTAACCGGGATTGAAAAATCCTTTAGTGACAAACAATTGATTGCAAACTTTGATTGCTTGGTTGTACCTGGTGAACGCTTAGGTATCGTTGGCCCAAATGGTTCAGGAAAAACAACTCTATTAAACATAATGGCGAATAGCATAGAACCGGATAAAGGGACAGTTGATGTTGGTGAGACGGTAACAATTGGTTATTATACACAGGAAAATGAAAAAATTGATGTAAACTTACGGGTAATTGACTATATTAAAGAAGTTGCGGAAGTTATCCATACGAAAGACGGTGAAGTGATCACCGCTGAGCAAATGCTGGAACGATTCCTATTTCCAAGATCCGAGCAATGGAATTATATTAAGAAGCTTTCTGGTGGTGAAAAACGCAGATTATATTTACTTAAAATTCTGATGCTTGAGCCAAATGTGTTATTTTTGGATGAACCGACAAATGACCTGGATACAGAAACGTTAAGCATCTTAGAAGATTATCTGGCGAACTTTCCAGGCGTCGTCATAACCGTTTCACATGATCGTTATTTTCTGGATCGGGTAGTGGAACAACTGCTAATTATGTCGGATACACCTGAGGTTCAACGGTTTTATGGGAATTACAGTGAATTCTTGGAGAAACAGGGCGCAGAAAAGGAAACAGCACAACCAAAAGAAAAATCATCAGCACCCACCAAGAAAAGTAAGAAAAAGCTTTCTTACCATGAACAAAAAGAATGGAACGGAATTGAAGATCAAATCACAGAATTAGAGGAACGGATTGAAGGTTTGCAGGAAGATATCGCCGGAGCGGGCAGTGATCTAGAAAAGGTTCAGGAATTATATAAAGAACAGGGTGAATTGGAAGTGCAGCTCGAACAAAAAATGGAGCGCTGGACCGAACTATCAATCCTAGTAGAGGAAATGGAAGCAGAGAAATAATCTTGTGAAAATAAGTTTAGAATAATGGCCTGTATATATCCGGATGATGGTCGATATTTACTATCAAACAAAAGACGATGGGACATAAATAAACATTTGACCCAAACTGCAAACGATTGAAAGTAAGAACGCTACCTTTTGAGGCGGTAGGAACATAAGTAGTTGATATAAATAGCGACGTAATTTTATAGGAGTGTTAATCCACCGCTACGGAAAAACACTGCGCTTTCCGTGGGCAGCTGATGAGTCTCCTCGAGCTTACGCTCTGTGGGGTCTCATCTAGGCTTCTGCTCCCACAGGACAAGGAAAGCTACCCTGAATAGGCATCGCACGAAGAAAAAGTGCTTTCCTTTTTCGAGGAGTCTCCGTGTTTTTCCTTCGCTAAGGTTGAGTGCTACCTATAATGCCATAACATCGATTTCTTCATTCTTTAATAATTGTAATTGCGAATAGTAGTCGATTAGGCATAGGTGAAGCCCCGGAAGCATAAGAAGGGTACTGAAAAAGTGGTGGATTTTAAAAAATTTAGTTTTTCACCTTTACCTAGCATCTTGAATATACGGAGACTCCTTGAAAAAGAAACCCGCTTTTTCTGCGTGCGATGTTTCTCAAGGGAGCTTTCCTTGTCCTGCGGGAAGTGAGAGATCGGCGAGACCCCGGAGGACGGCAGTTAATGAGGCCCGACTAAAACCGCCCTTTGCGGGCAACGTCGGCTACCCCTTGCCGGGGCAAGGAGACTCGCCACTCGCCCGCGGAAAGCGCAGTATATTCAAGATGCGATGATAGATCCACATATTAGTGTATTAACTATACCTTTTTCAGTCCCCTCAGCGTAAGCTCGAGGAGGCCATGGAAACGCATTGTTTTTTTTAGCGGCGGTCGCTGTGCTCCGAGCATGACTTTTAGTTACGTCGCAGTTTATGGACAATTTGCAGTAAAGCCTTACAAACAGCCAAGAAAATATCCGAACTAATACAAAATTCTAGTTGAAGAATTTTGCATCATAGTTCGGATATCTCTTTGACTAAAACATTTTATCGTTATTCCGTTAAACCTTCGATACTGATCTTTTCAACAATTCCGGTGCCATTGTCACGGATATTTGCCTCTAATTGCACCTTGTCGCCTTCTTGCAGGAATAAGGCAAGAGGGGCCTTTCCAGCGGTTAAGGTGTAAATTGTCTTATCGCCTTTTAATAGGAACTGGACAACCTGCGCATTTTTCTGTGTTGTAACAAGGACACGGTTTATTTCACCGGAACGCTTTTGTAATGGTGTTTCCCCTGAGGAAGACACATTACTTGGATCCTGGAGCAGCTGTAACCGGTAGGCCTCCAGCGTTTCACGTGCTGTATCCCCAAACACAACGAAGTCAGAATCAGACGCTTTGATATATGCGTACTTTTTGAATAAACCATTTGGATCTAGAACGTTAACAACCCAAGTAGGGTTTCCATCGATATTATATAAAACTGGCATTGAACCTTCCCAGTTTTTCTCGGGGAATTCTTTGTTCACTATTTCTTTTGCACCAGTGCTATCCATAATTCCGCTATTCTTTTTACCATTGTAATAGGTAAGTGTCCCTGTACGTGCGTTAATTAAGGTATAGCCAAGTGCTGAGTCAATATTTTCTTTGGGTGATGACATGTCTGTAAAATAATACATGTCGCCGTTTTCATTGAAAATAGGCGTAACACTGCTTTCCGTCCCTGATTCGTTCGGGATTTTCACATCTTTTTTCCCAAAGATTGAGTTGAGCCAGCCGTGGACATATTTACCAAAGTATTCATTCACGTCAGAAGCCATTTCAGAGCTGACCGATCCATCTATGAAAGGTGGTGCATTGTCTGTATCATAAAGCTTCACATCACCATTTACCGGATTAACTACCGCTACTTTCAAATCCTGCAAGTCAGGTTTATTGGTAAGTCCGATTGGCTGGTAAAGTGTCTGAACGTACCACGGTTTTCCATCTTTATCTACCTCGATTTGTGCCTCACCACTTTGAATGTACGTTGGATATGCACCATAAATAACCCTTTCTACATTTTTGTTAAAATAACTCGAGTTCGTGTATTTCATTTTACTTTCAACGAATTCCGGCTGGGCGTTAACATTTGTTGCAGAGATAGTGAAATAGCCTTCCGTTTCTTTACCACGGAACCATTTCCAAAAGCCTGTAAATTCAACTGGCCCAACAAACACAACATCATCACCAACTTTTTGTACCTGTAATTTGCCAAGATCATAAAATTGGGTATTTGGAATAACACTCATTGACTTTTGTGTTTTGTTTCGGGCAAATTCCGGAGATACCGTTATTGGAGTATCCTCTTTACTCAATGGTTTGGCTTCTTCCACTTCCTTCTGACTGATTGATTCATAGGAGTTATCCAATGTAAATATGCCAGTGACAAAGATGGTTGGAATTGCTAAAACGGCCAAAATAATTAATAAACCAAGTGTTGCCTCAAATGGGCCACTGCGCTTTTTCGTTCCCGGTGTATGGGACATTCCGTATAGCAAAAGGATGCCAATAACTGCCATCACAAGGTTAGCAATTATCATATTCGGCAGGGTAATCGGCACCAAAAAGATGTAGTTGACGATACTTGCAATAATGAACAAAACAATAAAGATAAACAACGCAAATTTTGCCGTTAAAGTTTTGGCTTTCTTTTTATTAAAGATAAGAATAATTGATAAAACAGCGTACAATATGAATGATGAAACTCCCGCTAATAAAATCCCCGTCATGATTGTCCTTCACTCCTACTTTTATAGTTTCCATGCAGTTATACGTAATTTGAAGATAAATAGTTTCAACAAACAAGATTATTTCTTTATTGATGTTCTTCCTTTAAACTGTTAATAGCAATAAATAAATGGGGTAATACAAATGAAAAAAATATATAGTGACATTAGACAATTTCGCGGAAGTCATTATGATTTTGGATTCTATCAGGGCGAAGAATTAAAGAATTCGCCGATTATAAAAAACAGAACAAAACAATGGAAGACGCGCAAAGCCCGTTTTATTATCGATGAACGATCAGTAAAGGAAGCACTTGGACCATTTGCACCGAGAATATGGGACGAACTTGCTGGCCTTAGGGACGGATTAGGATGGACAATAGACGATGTTTTAAAGGAATTTGGTGGCTACAGATTGGAATATGTTCGTTCAGGGTGCTCCATATTCACAAATACCGACTATATGATTAGAAACTATGATTATCACCCCAGGACATATGAAGGGCGATTGATGATTTATCAGCCAAATGATGGCGGTTATGCTGTAATTGGCCCATCCCAGCGTATTACCGGACGAATGGATGGGATGAATGAAAAGGGATTAGCTATGGGGTATAACTTTATTCATCGAAAAAAACCGGGTGACGGGTTTATTTGTAACATGATTGGCCGCATTATTTTGGAACGTTGCGCCAGCGTGAAGGAAGCGGTGGCAATGCTGAAAGAAATTCCGCACCGTCATTCATTTACCTATACTGTTTTGGATAAAAATGGGGTAACCTACGTTGTAGAGGCGACACCACGTGGGGTAGAGGAATACCAATCAAACGTTTGTACAAATCACTTTGAATTGCTAAAACACGAAAATCGTCATCATTTGGCTGATTCATATAAAAGAATGCAGGCAATAAATGAAAGCAAAGGGAATGTGACGGATAAGTACCAGGCATTTCGTATGATGAATGATTTGGATAAAGGGGTTTTCTCTGACGATTATCGAAATTGGTCAGGAACCATTCATACGTCGGGCTATTTCCCAAAAGAAGGAAAAGTATGGTTTGCCCTTGGCGGTAACCGTGAACCAGTAATATTTGATTTTAAGAAATGGATGAGTGGCGAAAGGATAACAACTACACGCATTTTAGGTCAGGTTGATACCGATTTACCGTTTGCTCATATGTATTAATATTGAGGTGTCATAATGAAGAAGTATTTAACTACAAAATGGGCGGTAATTACAATCGCAATATTTTGCTCGCTGCTATGGGGGAGCGCATTCCCGGTCTTAAAAGTAAGCTATACGGAGCTGCAAATGGTACCGGAAGATACAATCGCAAAAATCGTTTTTGCAGGATTGCGTTTCTTGTTAGCCGGGCTAATATTGTTAGTAGGCCTTTTTATTGTCAATCGGAAAGCGCTGCTTGTTACAAAGCGGCAGGTTCTTTTTCTCATTCTATTTGGGATTATTCAAACCGCTATTCATTACTATTTTTTCTACAATGGACTCGCTAATACAACCGGTATGAAGGGCGCTATTTTGGTATCGAGCGGCACCTTTTTTACGGTGATACTTGCCCATTTCTTTTACCGGAACGACCGATTGAATATACCGAAGATGATTGGGCTTATTGCTGGTTTCGCAGGGATAGTTGTAGCAAATTGGGGTCAATCCTTTCAATTAGGGTTTGAATTGAAAGGAGAAGGATTCATGATTTTAGCAGCGTTAACTGGAGCGGTAGGGACAATCATGGCAAAAGAGCTTGCTGTTGGTATCCATCCATTTGCATTGACGGGCTGGCAGCTCACGTTTGGATCCGTGCTCATGTTGGCATTTGGACTGCCACAAATGAAATCTGATGCAATGGTGTTTACATCACTTGGTTTAGGTCTGTTAATTTATGCAGCTGTTTTATCAGCGGTTGCGTTCGCCTTGTGGTATTCATTGTTAAAATACAATAAAGCTGGCGAAATCAGTATTTATAAATTTGTTACTCCAGTTGCCGGGACAATTTTATCGGCAATTTTCATTCCAAATGAAAACCTAAACTCGATGATACTTGGAGCACTTCTGCTTGTTGCGATAGGAATCGTTGCTATTAATTATCGAAAACGGCATTCTGCGGGTAATAGAAGTTAAAAACCTAAATGTTCTCTACTAAAATACACAGTATTTACTTTACAATTCACCTTAAAATAGTATAATTATACTGTTGAAAGTAGAAGGGTGGCAATACTTTGTTAGGAATTGAATTAACACAAGAGTCCTTACTTGCATTATTGCAAATTATTGCACTGGACATTGTGCTTTCAGGCGACAATGCCATTGTTATTGCCATGGCAACGAAAGGATTACCAAAAAAACAGCAAAATAAAGCAATTATTATTGGTACAGGTGGAGCAGTTATCTTACGAATAATATTTGCAGCAATCATTGTTTATTTGTTACAAATTCCACTTGTTCATTTAGTTGGCGGTTTATTACTTCTATGGATTGCCTATCATGTATTAGTAGATGATGAGCCGGAAGCCAATATCAAATCACAAGGTACGCTTCCAAAGGCAGTTGGAACAATTATAATGGCTGATGCAGTAATGAGCCTGGACAATGTAGTTGCAATTGCTGGAGCAGCCCATGGCCACATTGGAATGATCGCAATTGGTGTATTAATCAGTATTCCAATTATGATTTTTGGGTCCAAACTGATCGTCAAAGTAATGGACAAGTACACGTGGATTGCCTATGTTGGTGCAGGAATTCTGGCCTGGACAGCAGGGCAGATGATAACGGGTGACGAGTTTATCATTGATTGGTTAAACCTTAATAATGGACCAGTAATGTACGCCATCATCGCTGTTATTACACTTGGACTATTATTAGTTGGATATATACGCAATAAGAAAACTGCATAAGTAAGTTACTTAAGTGAGAAGCTATCAGTATTGGCTTCTTTTTTTTACTAAAAAATTGATATAAATTCTTCATATATGTTTTAATACTAGGGTATAATGGGAAAAAGAATAATGATATAATTCTTATTTAAAATTAAGCTGATTTTGTTATAGGAGGCTATTAAATGAAACTTTTTCAAGTTAGAAAGGGGCAATTTGTTTACTATAATAATGAATTGCACAAGGTTTATTCCGTTAAGGCCATGTTCAAAAAGTCTGTTCACTTATACAGACTGAAGGACATGCAGCAAGTATTATCGAAGGCTAGTGATATCCAGTTATACAAACCTAAGCATTTGGATTCGTTTATTTTCTACGGGAAAAGATATACCATTGACCAAAATAAACGACCTGAAGCTGGGGACTATATTTTAATTGTAAAGCCAGCACCAGATTTCCTTGATCATTATTCATTAAATGAAATCGAAAAAGTAGACAATGTTGAAGATGGTAATGTTGTTACAACTCGTGATAATGGAGTTAAACATAATGAGTATGTTCTATTAGTTCCAGGGAAATTGGAGAACAGCCAGGATATAGCCTACTTAGACAAAAATTTGGTATCCTCAACACAGGAAGCAGATGATGAAGCACTTGGTAACTTAGAAGATACTGATTCCCAGATGCGACCTGTTGTTGGCGATATTTATTTGGATAATATAAGTCAGACAAAAGCGATGATTGTTGCAATGACGGACGGTGAGGTTATTTTTGGACATGGGGTAACCGTCCATGTGAGTGAATTGGTAGATGAAGAAAAGTTTACACTAATCTATCGTTCTGAAGAAGACCTATAAGAGGCAGTGACAAAAGTGTTTTAGTCAAAGAGAAATCCGAACTATGATTCAAAATTCTTTATTAGAATTTGTATTAGTCCGGATTTTTTCATGGCTATATTTATAGACCTTACTTCTCATTGGGTTTAAAATGCGACGTATTCTAATAATCATGTTTGGTGGTCCAGCGACCACCACGGAAAGCGAAGTATATTCAAGTTGCGATGATAGATCCACCTATTTGTGTATTAACTATACCTTTTTCAGTGCCCTCAGCTTAAGCTCGAGGAGGCCATGAAAGCGCTGTGTTTTTTAAGCTGCGGTGGACTTATACTCCTATAGTTACGTCGTAGTTTATATCGACTGCGAAATAAGATTACTAAATTAAGCTTTATAACCAATGATATTAATTGGATCTTTTGGTGATGAGTAGGGTGGGGAGTATGCGAGTTCTAATTCTGTTAAATCTGTGACAGTAAGCCCGCCCTTTATTGCTGTTGCTAAAACTGCCAGTCTTTTGTCAACACCATTTTCACCAATTACCTGAGCGCCAAGAATTGTTTGCTTCGTTTTATCAACTAAAACTTTGATACAGATTTTTTCAGCTCCGGGATAATACCCTGCATGTGATAATGCTTCATGTTTTACTTCCTGGTAATCAATTCCTAGTTCATCTAGGGCTGCTGCTGAATGCCCCGTGGAAGCAACACTAAGGTCAAATACTTTAAATATTGCCGATCCTAGTGTTCCCTGATATGGAATCTTGTTTTCATTCAGGTAACTTGCAATAATGAATGCCTGTCGATGTGCCGGCCATGCAAGAGCGACATGGCGTGTTGTGCTGGTCATATAATCGGAAGTCTCAACCGCATCTCCTAGTGCAAAAATAGCTGGGTCATTTGTCTGCATATATTCATTGACGGCGATTGCGCCTAAATCACCAATTTGCAATTTTGCATCGCTTGCCAATTTCGTGTTTGGTGTTATCCCGACTGCTAAAATGGTCATATCCGCCTGCATGCTTTTGCCACTGCTTAGCTGCAGTGTTCGCCCCTCATTTGCGAAAGATTTAATTCCATCATCCAGAACAAGCCTGACACCTTTTGCCTGCAGATGTTCCTGAATCATCTGAGCCATATCAAGATCAACAAGTTTCATCACCTGTTTGGACCGATCGATTATTGTACAGTCAATCCCAAGTGTTTGCAAATTTTCAACCATTTCTAGACCAACAAATCCGGCGCCGATGATGGCACATGTTTTCGGTTTATTTTTATCAATGAAATTATGAATTGCATCCATTTCCGATATTGTATGAAGTGGAAATGTGACTTCCTTATTTAATCCCTCCAAGTCAGGTTCTGATGCATGGGCGCCAGGTGAAAGGATCAGCGTATCATACGATTCTTGATAATGGTGATCACCTGCCTGATAAGTGATTTCCTTTTTTGCACGATTAATATGAATAACCTCGGAATTTGTATGTACATTTACATTGTACTTTTCAGCGAAATCCTTTGCATCTTTTAAGAGATTATCGCGCTCCACAACTCCTCCGATGTAATAAGGCATTCCACAATTGGAAAAAGCAATATGTTTACCTTTATCAAAAAGAATAATTTCCGTTTCCTGATTCATTCGTCTAATTTGGGCAGCAACAGTTGCTCCACCGCCAACCCCACCAACAATAACTACTTTATTTCCCAATTTGACACACACTCCTTTCATTCTCTTTTATTCTACCCGTTTGTATTTGATTATAAGCTAAAAAGAAGCACTGAATTTATCAGTGCTTCTAATGTCTACAAGATTCCGAGTGATCCGAGAAAGACAATAATGATTGTGATTGGAACAACAAACCGCATAAGCTGAAACCATAACTGGAACCAGCTGCCTGATAGCTGACTGCTATAGGTGAATTCCTGTTCCATTAGTACTTTGTTCATTTTAAACCCGATAAACAAGGAAATCATTAAGCAGCCACCAGGTAATAAAATATTGCTCACTAGAAAATCACTCGCATCAAAAATGGTTAAATCAAAAATTTTAAGGTCTGCCAGTGTGCTTGATGATAAAGCAGCAGGGATACCAGCAATGAAAATAATAAACCCTGCAATAGCTGCAACTTTTTTTCGCGACCGATCCTTATTGGCTGTAAAGGCGGATGTTATGATTTCCAGCATACTAAACGATGAAGTAAGTACTGCGAATAAGAATAGCAATAAGAATAAGCTTAAGAATACCTCACCAAAAGGCATCAGTGCAAAGGCCTCCGGTAAAACCATAAATAATAGACCTGGTCCCTCCGCCGGGGTTAATCCAAATGAGAATACTACTGGGAAGATAGCTAACCCTGCCAATAACGATACAATAATATTCATTATTGAAACGGAACCTGCCGACATTGGCAGACTAACGTCTTTACCCAGATAAGAACTATACGTTACCATCACAGAAATACCTACCGCAAGTGAGAAGAATGACTGGCCTAAAGCATACAGGACACTCTCCCCAGTGATTTTTGAGAAATCCGGTTTAAGGAAAAATTCCAGGCCTTCCATTGCGCCTTCAAAGGTAACCGCTCTGATAACCAGTACAATAAAAAAGACAAATAATAATGGCATAAGTATTTTACTGGCACGTTCAATTCCATCTTTAATCCCAAATGAAACGACAATAATATTCAGCAGCATAAATAGTGCAAGTCCCATAATTGTTATTAATGGATTACCAGTTATAGACGCGAATAGTTGTTCATAATTTGCACTGTCTTTTATGATCATTCCAGGAATGGACAAGGCAGAATAAATAAGGACCCATCCACCCACGACACTGTAATATGACATAAGCAGAAATGCTCCAAATACACCCCAACGCCCGACAATGGACCAGCCACTATTTGGTGCGAGCTTTTTGTAGGCGCTGATCGCCTCTTTTTGTGCACCGCGGCCAATGACAAACTCAGCAATTAACAGCGGTAATCCGATGATGATTGTGAAGCCAATGAAAAGTAAAAAAAATGCGCCGCCACCATTCATTCCCGTCATGTATGGGAATTTCCATATGGCCCCAAGGCCAATTGCTGCTCCTGCTGATGCTAAAATAAATCCAATCTTTGATGACCACTGATCTTGTTTTTTACTCATACATTAACTCCTTTATCATATTAATTATCTAATAAAAATACCATGTTCTTATGGGTTAGTACAAGACTAAAGAAGAACATGGTAGAAAAATCCTGGCTCTCAGCCAGAACCGGGAATTAGATTTTTGTGCGGATCCCCCACAATTCCGGGAAAAAATAGTGGTCCAAAACTTTTTTCAAATAACCGACACCAGACGAGCCACCGGTACCAATCTTGTGACCGATAATTCGTTCCACTGTTTTCATGTGGCGGAAACGCCATTGCTGAAACCAGTCCTCCACATCAACAAGCTTTTCTGCTAGCTGATAGAGTTCCCAGTTATCATCAACATTTTTATAGACTTCAAGCCAAGCATTTTCGACAGAATCATTTTCGGTATAAGTTTCTGAGAAGTCACGATTTAATATATCGTTATCAATTTCAAAACCGTTTCTAGCTAGAGCTTGAATAGCAACGTCGTAAAGACCGGGCTTATGGTAGGCTTCTTCCAAAAGAGCATGGACCTCAGGATCTTTCTTGTAAATTTCTAAAATGAATGGAGTCTTGTAGCCGAGAACAAATTCAACCAGGCGATATTGATAGGATTGGAACCCTGAAGCATTGCCTAGCTTATCACGGAATTTCATATATTCTGCTGGTGTAAGGGTGGAAAGTACGTCCCACGCCTGAATAATTTGGGTTTGAATTTTCGATACACGTGACAGCATTTTCGAAGATGACTTTAAATCATCCTCATTAATCGCATCTATTGCTGCCTGTGTTTCATGTATAATCAATTTCAACCATAGTTCACTAACCTGATGAATGATAATAAATAACATTTCATCATGATGATTGGATAATCTTTTTTGACTGGACAGCAATGAATCCAATTGCAAGTAGTCACCGTAAGTCATTTTTTCAATAAAATCTGTGTGGATGCCTTTTTCTTTTTTGAATGCATTGTTTTCATGCGAGTCTGTCATGGTGATGACCTCCTAATTGTGATCCGTTTCCGTTTTTTTCCGTAGTACTGCGCGAACCGGGCTGCCGTCCGCACCTTTAATTGCGAGTGGCAGTGCAATTAATTCGTAGTTACCCTGTTCTACGTTATCAAGCATCAAATTCTCTAAAATATGAATTCCATTAGTATACAGTGCATGGTGTGTAGGTAATTCTTTGCTGTCAAGTGCATCGACAGAAGGCATATCTACGCCAATTAGTTTGATTCCTTTTTCCGCTAAGAAGTCCGCAATCCGTGGATCGAGGTTAGGAATTTGTTCAGGAAAGCGTGTATGGTCATTTGGCAGTGAAGTCTTTAATAATACACGTGTAACTCCATCAAATGAAAAGTTGCCTAAGGTTTCAACGGTGATCTCCTGTACATTTCCCACATCGAGAACAATTGCTTCACCCACATACAGATTAACGTCTAGTTCATCAATCCTTTTACCATCATTATCAAAATGAAATGGTGCATCGATATGTGTACCGGTATGCACACTTGTGGTTATCTGCCCAATATTGACAGAACCAGAATCCTGTTTAGCAATTGTAAGTGAATAGGAAAAAGGTGTATCCTCAGGCCAATGTGCCATATCATTTGTTAATGGTTGCGAAACATCAATCCATTCATTCGTCATTATGCAATTACACCTCGTTTATTTTCGTATTTTTTGTATCGTTCTTCCTGCATGATTGTTTTTAAAATCTGAACAGTTTCCCATACTTCTTCAAACGTGTTATAAAGTGCTACCGGGGCGAGTCTAATTCCGTTTGGCGTTCTAAAATCTGGAATAACCTTATCTGCTTTTAATGCCTTGCATATACGGGCAGCTTCCGTATGTTCCAAATAAATATGACCACCACGCACGGCATCATCTTTTGGGTTGGCAATAGTAAATTGATAGTCTTTCAACTCGACTTCAATAAGTTCCATCATATATTTCGTTAATTGTAAGGATTTATTGCGAACGCGGTCGATACCAGCCTCCTGGAAAACTTTCAATGATCCCAGCAGGGGTGCAGCACTCAGCACATGAGGTGTCCCAATTTGGTATGCACCGGCATCTTCAGCAGCGGTAAGTGTATGCGACATATCAAATTGTGTTTCTTTTGATGAACTAAACCAACCCGCAAGGCCAGGTTCATTTCCAAAGTGCTTCTTATTTACATATAAGCCAGCAACACATCCCGGGCCGCCATTAAGGTGCTTGTAGTTACACCAAAATGCAAAGTCAACTCCCCAGTCGGATAGGTGGTGCGGGATAGAGCCAATGGAATGACATAAGTCAAAACCAATCACGATTCCGCGTTTATGGGCTTCTCTTGTGAGTGTTTTCATATCCAAAATTTGGCCGCTGCGATACAGAACACCAGGCAGCATGATTAATGCAACATCATCCGTCATTGCTTTAATGATATCAGCTGTATTCAAGGTATTGCCGTCACTGCTTTGCACCTGGATTAAATGCTCATTTGGGTCATATCCTTTTAATTTTAATTGGCTTTTTAGCGCATATATATCAGACGGGAAGTTTAAAGCGTCTGCCAGAATTTTTGTTTTCTTCCCATGTGGTTTATAGAAGCTTGAAACCAGCTGATGGAGATTGGTTGTCGTCGAACCTGTAACAATCACTTCTTCCATTCTTGCACCAACTAAAGGGGCGGTCATTTTCCCAAGCTTTTCTGATAGATAGAACCAAGGCTCCACATCTTCTGTCCAGCCATCGATGGCATGCCTTTTCCAGGAGTCTAGTAATTTTTCCAGGGAATCCGCTGCTTGTTTTGACAGTAGTCCCAGTGAATTTCCATCGAAATATATCGTTCCATATGGAAGGTGGAATTCATCCCGAAATCCCAGTAAATCGTCCTGTTCATCTAAAAATTGTGCATATGTTCTTTCTGTATTCAACGGTAAGCACCTCTTTTTAATTGATAGTTAGGTTTTAATAGATATCTAAACTATATATTTTCCATTGATAAGTGTCAAAAAATGATGTGAAAAGTTTAACTTTTCCGCCGGGAATTTTCCACTGTAAAAGAGGAATTTCCTAAATGTGCATCGAATACTATGAATAATCTAATATTTGGGGAGGAGGATAGCGTGATAGTGCGTTTAAAAAATGAATCTGAGGAGGGCGACCATGGAGAATACAATTTGGTCACTGGTACCGCCATTATTAGCTATTATCATGGTGCTACTTACAAAGCGTGTACTGCTGTCACTTGGTGTTGGGATAATTGCTGCAGCTTTTTTCATTAAAAGTTTCGACGTATTGGCTTCACTGACTATTATTTGGGATGCGTTTAAAGGTGTATTTGTTGCTGATGGGCACTTGAATCAATGGAATGTGTTTATCCTGCTGTTCGTGCTAATCCTTGGAATTCTAACAGCGTTCATTAGTATGATGGGTGGTACTAGGGCCTTTGGTGAATGGATGATTAAACGGGTAAAGACACGTATCGGCGCTCAGGTGATGACAGCAATCCTTGGAATCATTGTTTTTGTGGACGATTATTTCAATAGTTTAACTGTTGGGCAAGTGGCCAGACCGGTTACCGATAAACACCGGGTATCAAGGGCGAAACTTTCGTATATTGTAGACTCTACTTCGGCACCTGTATGTGTAATTGCCCCTGTTTCAAGTTGGGGCGCATATATAATCGGCCTGATCGGAACAGTACTTGCAACGAACAATATCACGGAATACAGTGCATTTAGTGCATTTATTCAAATCATTCCGATGAACTTTTACGTTTGGGCGGCGCTAGGTGTTGTGTTTGTCATTGCAATCAGACAGGCAGACTTCGGGCCGATGAAAAAACATGAAAATCTAGCAGCTAAAACAGGACAGGTGATGGGCAAAGATAGCAAAGACAAAATCGATACCGCATCCAATCTTCCAATAAGTAAAATTGGACGAATCAGTGATTTAGTAGCCCCAATAATAGTTTTATTTTTTGCTACGCTTTGGTTTATTTATTGGACTGGAAGTAAAGCAGTTGAGGGGGAAGCGACGTTAATCAATATTTTTGGGAGTGCCGACGTACCAAAGTCACTTCTATATGGTGGTCTTACAGGACTTCTGTTGACGTTTATCCTGTTTGTAAGACATGTTCGGAGTAAAAATTTGTCTGGCAGGCATTTTGGACTTGGCCTGTGGGAAGGCGCAAAGTCAATGATCCCGGGATTCTCTATCCTAATCTTTGCATGGGTTATTGTTACATTGATTGGGGAACTTGGGACAGGAACTTATCTTGCTGGTCTGGTAGAATCGTCTAATCTAAGTATTATGTTTTTACCATTCATTGTATTTGTAATGGCAGGGTTTATTGCATTTGCGACCGGTACCTCCTGGGGTTCATTTGGGATATTGCTTCCAATTGCAGGTGAAATTGCAGCTGCTGCCGATCCAACATTGCTTCTTCCAATGCTTGCAGCAGTTTTAGCAGGTGCAGTATTTGGCGACCATTGTTCGCCAATCTCTGATACTACTATTTTGTCGTCAACAGGATCAAATTGCGACCATATGGATCATGTAACAACACAAATACCGTACGCTTTATTAGCAGCAGGGCTGTCAGGTCTTGGCTATTTAGTGCTTGGCATTACTGGGAATGTATGGGTAGGGCTTGCGGTAGTTATTCTCGGCTTGATTGTTTTATTTTTTACATTAAAAAAGCCAGAAAAAGTTTTAAATTCAGAGGAAAGCGTTGCCCAGTAAAGGATTTGCTGGATAACCAGAAAACTGTATATTATAAACAATTGCAAATTTTAGATCACTGATTTATACTGATTCTATAGGCGTGAAATGGCGTTTCATTAATTGAAATATGGGGGATAATGATGGCGTTTGTTTCTGAGAAAATAAACACATTACCACCTTACTTGTTTTCGGAATTTCAAAAAAAGAAAAAGGCGCTTGAAGAAAAAGGCGTAGATGTGATTGACCTTGGTATCGGTGCACCTGACTTGCCGACACCAGAATTTGTGATTGATCGATTGGTGGAGGAAGTCAGAAATCCGTTAAATCATCGCTATTCCACTTACAGCGGTGTAAAGGAGTTCAGACAGGCGGTAGCTGACTTTTATAAGGATCATTATAAAGTGGATCTGGACCCTGACACGGAAGTCCTGGCACTAATTGGTTCAAAGGAAGGAATTGCCAACTTGGTGCAGGCAGTAGTTAACCCCGGTGATACAGTGCTGGTTCCAAATCCGGGATACCCAGTTTATCGTACTGCCGTGCATCTTGCAGGTGCAAATAGTGTAGATTTGCCTCTCGACGCCGTGAATGGATATCAACCGTTGTTTGATCAGGTGTCAAAAAACGATGCAATAAAAGCTAAGCTAATGTTTTTAAATTATCCAAGTAATCCAACAGCGGCCACTGTTAATTCTGGCGTATTTTTGAAAGCGGTGTCATTTGCGAGAAATCATCAAATGATTGTTGCAAATGATGCAGCATACGACCTGGTGACGTTTGACGACTATCAGGCACCAAGTATTCTGCAAGCGCCCGAGGCGAAAGATTACGCGGTTGAATTTGGCTCATTATCAAAGAGTTTTAATATGACAGGCTGGCGCATAGGATATCTTGTTGGCAACAAAACAGTAGTAAAAGCTTTATCCACGTTGAAGAGTAACATCGATACAAGTCAGTTTCTTCCCATTCAACGCGCGGCAGCAACAGCATTGAAGAGTGACCTTGAAACTGTAAAAGCAAATAATAAGGTATATCAGGAACGCATGGAAAAGCTGCTTAAAGCTTTCCATGAACTAGGAATAGAGGCTGAAAGGCCAAAGGGAACAATATTTGTATGGGCAAAGGTTCCAAATAAATATACATCTGAATCATTTGCCAATCAATTGCTTGAGCATGCGGGCGTTATTGTAACGCCCGGCTCAGCATTCGGTTCGGTGGGAAAAGGGTATATCCGAATTGCATTGTCCGTTACCAGTAACAGATTGGATGAAGTGATCAAACGGATGAAAAGCATGTCTATATTTTAGGCACAGTGTAAAAGATGAGGTGAGTAAATTGGCAGGAAAAAGGAAGATGACCGGGGCACAAGCAATTGTAGAGTGTATGAAATTAGAGGGTATTACCCGTGCATTCTGTGTACCGGGTGAAAGTTATTTGCCGTTACTTGATGCCTTACATGATGAGGATTCGATTCAAGTAGTAGCAGCGCGACATGAGGGTGGGGCTGCTTTTATAGCAGAAGGGTATGCAAAGGCCACATTAGCACCTGGTGTGGTAATGGCGACAAGAGGTGTTGGCGCAGCTAATTTATCAATTGGCGTCCATACAGCATATCAGGACTCCACTCCAATGGTCGTATTTTTGGGCCAGGTACATAGTAAGTTCCGGGGGAGAGAGGGCTTTCAGGAAATTGACCTGGATCAATTTTTTGGTCATATTACCAAATGGGCTGTCGAGGTGAATGACACTGAACGTATGCCGGAAATTGTACAACGGGCGTTTCGTATTGCCAAAACGGGAAGACCAGGTCCAGTTATTGTTTCGTTACCAGAAAATGTTCTTCCCGCTGAGGAGGAAATGTCCTTTGGTCCACCGACCATAATGCCAAAACCCGCTCCATCAAACGAGGAAATTGAACGGGTAGAAACAATGTTGAACGGAGCGAGAAATCCGCTAATTATCGCAGGCGGGGGTGTTAAATCTGCCGAGGCAGAAGATGAATTAAGAGGATTTGCAGAAAAATTCTCTATACCCGTTATAGCGGCATTTAGAAGGCATGACGTATTTCCAAATAATCATGCCCTGTATGGTGGTCACCTGGGTCTTGGAACAAGTAAGGAAGTGCTGCAGACAGTTAAGGATGCTGACGTTATCCTGGCTATAGGCACAAGGCTATCAGAGGTCACCACGCAGGATTATAAAGTCATTACTGCTGACAAGAAACTAATTCATATCGATATTGACTATGCATCACTAGGGAAAGTATATGCACCGGAACTAGGAATCCTAGCTGATAGTGGCGAAGCTTTAAAAAAACTGCGTGACATTACCTGTTCCGGATCATGGGGGAATTGGGCTAGGGAGCGTAATGAAGCATACAAACAAATCAGTCAACTAAGTACAACAAATGAAGATGTGATTAACAAACAAATAATTGCATTGTTGGAGAAAAGATTGCCAAAGGATGCCGTGCTAACGAACGACGCTGGTAATTTCGCCGGATGGCTTCACTCGTTTTATCCGTTCATAAAGTCCAAAACCTATGTAGGGCCAACATCAGGGGCAATGGGGTATGGTATGCCGGCTGCCCTTGGTGTCAAACTGGGGTCACCTGGGAAAACAGTTGTTTCCCTATCAGGGGACGGCGGATTTATGATGACTGCTAACGAACTCGAGACTGCTGTAAGATACCGGATTCCGGTAATAAGTCTTGTTTTTAATAATAATATGTATGGAACGATCCGCATGCACCAGGAAATCCACTACCCGAAAAAGGTGATGGCAACTAATCTGGGGGATGTTTCATTTAGCAAACTAGCAGAAAGTGTTGGGGCGAATGGTTATACAGTAAGTACGGCCCAAGAGTTTGAACGTGCTCTGGATAAAGCCCTTCATAATCAGGGGCCAACCGTAATAGAGATAATAACGGGGCAGGAAAATATTTCGGTCTCTTCAACGATTCAACAGCTGAGAGACCGCTAAAAAAGTAATCTATTAACCAATATAGATAATAATTTTAGGAGGTAATTTACATGGTAGAAACACTTTTACACGTAAAAAAACTATCAAACTATATCGATGGTGAATGGGTTGAAGCAAAAGGGGAAACAACACCGGTGATTAATCCAGCAACGGGTGAAACCGTGGTAGAAGTACCACTTTCAGATGCAACAGATGTTGATCATGCGGTAAAAGCAGCTAAAAAGGCGCAAAAAGAGTGGGCCCTGGTTCCTGCACCAATGCGTGCTGAAGTTCTATACCGTGTAGGAAGTATTATGCGGGAGCGCAAAGAACGTCTATCCCAGTTATTAACAATGGAAAATGGAAAAGTAATCGAGGAAGCTCGTGGAGAAGTCCAAGAGGGAATCGATATGGCATTTTATATGGCTGGCGAAGGGCGCAGGATGTTTGGGCAAACAACCCCAGCAGAGTTGAAGGATAAGTTTGCGATGAGTGTCCGTGCACCAATTGGTGTTGTTGGCTTAATAACCCCATGGAATTTTCCAATTGCGATTGCCACATGGAAGTCATTTCCGGCAATTGTTGCTGGGAATGGAGTGGTATGGAAACCCGCTACGGAGACACCAATTTTGGCATACGAGCTTGCGAAGATTTTAGAAGAAGCAGGATTACCTAAAGGTGTGGTAAATGTTGTATTTGGATCCGGCTCTTCAGTTGGCGAGGCAATGGTGCATCATGACGATATTCGAGTCATTTCTTTTACGGGGTCTAATGAAACAGGACGCAATGTAGCGGCAGAATGTGGTCGCCAATTGAAAAAAGTTTCACTTGAAATGGGCGGGAAAAACGCAATAATCGTTATGGACGATGCAGACCTATCATTAGCTGTTGAAGGCATTCTGTGGAGCGCGTTTGGCACAAGTGGTCAGCGTTGTACGGCGTGCAGCCGTGTCATCGTTCATGAAAAAGTGAAAGATGAACTGGAAAGCAGATTACTAGAAGAAATGGAAAAGCTCACAATTGGAAACGGATTGGATGAATCAATCAAAGTAGGTCCAATCATTAATAAAGCAGGAATAGAAAAGATTAAAAAGTATATGAAAATTGGTAAGGAGGAAGGTGCTAAACTGCTCGCAGGCGGCTATGTAATGGAAGACGGTGAGCATGCAAATGGAAATTATTTCGCACCAACACTATTTTCAAATGTTAAAGCAGATATGCGTATAGCATATGAAGAAATATTTGGCCCAGTTGTTTCCTTAATACCGGTTAAAAATTTTGATGAAGCTATAGAGGTCAACAACAGTGTTGAATATGGCTTATCAAGTTCCATTTTTACAAAGGATGTAAACCAAGTGTTTAAAGCGCAGCGCGATCTTGACACAGGTATCGTCTATGTGAATGCTGGAACATCAGGTGCTGAGATCCACTTACCGTTTGGTGGAACAAAGGGTACAGGTAATGGTCATCGTGATTCTGGTGTGCAGGCACTTGATGTGTTCACTGAGTGGAAAGCAGTTTACGTTGATTACAGCGGGAAACTGCAACGCGCTCAAATCGACGTGGAATAGATTTTAGATAGATAAATCAAATTTAAAATTTTTCACAGGGAGTGATTGGATGAAGATAGGTGTACTTGGTTCTGGTTTAATGGGGAAAGAAGCTGCTCGTGACTTGGTGGGAAATGAAGGTGTCACTGCGGTCGGTTTAGCGGATATTGATATTAAGCGAGCACAGGCAGTGTGTGACCAATTGAATTCTGATAAACTTACTGCATATAAAGTAAATGCAAGTGACATAGCGGATCTTGCCGACTATATGAGCCAGTTTGATGTTATTATCAATGCATTGTTTTATTCGTTCAATGAAATAGTAGCAAAGACCGCTATTCAGGTTGGTGTAAGTTCTGTTGACTTGGGGGGGCATATCGGCCACATGACAGATAAAGTTCTCGCACTCCAAGATGAAGCAAAAGCTGCAGGCGTAACATTGATTCCTGACTTAGGTGTAGCGCCAGGGATGATCAATATACTTTCAGGTCATGGTGCTGGAAAAGTCGACAAATTAAAATCTATCCAAATATTTGTTGGTGGAATCCCAGTCCGGCCAGAACCTCCATTTGAATATAACCATGTATTCTCCATGGAAGGTGTATTTGATCATTATACGGATCCATCGCTTATTGTCCGTAACGGAATTAAACAAGAAGTGGAGTCTCTAACCGAAGTGGAAACAGTTCATTTTGAAAAATTTGGTCCGCTCGAAGCATTCCATACATCAGGAGGAACATCTACCCTATCACTTTCCTATCCGGATATTGAAACACTGGAATACAAAACCATACGTTATCCAGGCCACGCTGAAAAATTTAAACTTTTGGTAGATCTTAATCTGACACGTATGGATTATGAGGTGGATGTTAACGGGCAAAAAGTCAGTCCACGTGAAGTATTGTTAAAAGTACTGGATCCAATTGTTGATTTAAAGGATAAAGATGACGCAGTTTTACTTCGTGTAAAAGTTTCCGGCGATAAAGACGGTGCTCCGGCGGAATATGACTACGAAATGACAACTTTTAAAGACCGTGAGCATAACGTAACAGCCATGGCACGTGCTACAGCAAACACTATATCGGTAGTGGCACAAATGATTGGAAATGGTACAATTACTAAATCAGGTGTATATCCACCAGAACGAATTGTTCCGGGTGACACATACATCAAAGAAATGGCAAAACGCGGTGTAATGATTCATGAATCAAACACTAAAGCACATGTGAAAATATAACTGGAACAGATGGTTATTATTATCGTAATCGATTTGTTGCTTCAGATATATCCCCCTACTTATAATGGGTAGGGGGGTAATTTTCTAAACAGTGGCATGAAGGGGAATTAACGAATGAATCAGAGTGTAATTAAAGCGCTAAAGCTGCTTGATTTATTTACAGAAGACATACAAGAATTATCATTAAGAGAAGTTGCTTTACGGTCTGATTTACCAAAACCAACGGCCTACAGGCTCCTTTCAGCATTGGTGGAAAGCGGATTTTTACAAAAAACAAAAGATAGCGATCAAGACAGTCGGTATAGGCTGGGTTTAAAGTTGCTTGAACTAGGTAATCTAGTTTCAAATCAACTGGAAATTAGAGAAATTGCACTACCATTAATGGAGGAATTGGCACAGGATATTAACGAAGTAATCCATATTGTTATCGCAAATCAAAAAGAAGCTACCTATATAGAAAAAGTCGATAGTACTCGGGCACTTCGCCTATATACCAGGATCGGGAAAAGCTCGCCGCTTTATATTGGCTCTGGGCCAAAACTATTATTGGCATTTATGGAAAAAGCAACACGGGAAGAAATACTGGGTGATGCTGTATTATATGCAATTGATGAAAATCACACGGTTGATAAAAAGAAACTTCAAAAGGAATTACAAGTCATTCGCGAAGAAGGTTATGCATACAGTATCGGGGAACAGGACCTGGAAACTACAGGGATTTCATATCCATTGTATAATTATCGTGGACAAGTTATCGCAGCATTAACAGTAAGCGGTTTATCCAGTCACTTTGAGGGTGATAATTTACAAGTAATAAAGGGAAAAACGAGAAAAACTGCTGAAAGAATATCTGGAAAACTTGGTTACAAGTCAACAATCTAACATGAGGGAGCAAATATGATGAATACCATATTTATTGCTGGGCACGCAAAACTGCCATCAGGAATGGCTGCTAAAAGTATTTATGATACATTAACAATAACTGCTGAAGTTGACAAGAAATATGGTGTGATTGTTACAGCAAGCTGTACACTGGCAACGCTTCATGGACGAGAATTCGTCCAGCAATTGTTGCGTGGACACAGTTTAAAGGATGGAATTGAACATCCAGTAGATGAAATTAGTATCCATTATCTGGGAAAGGCCGGTAATGCACTAATTTCGGCCCTGAAAGATTTGTATAAACAGTATGAACAATATAGCAGCAGCACATGAAAATGTCCTACCAAAATTATTTGGCAGGACATTTATTATATGCAGGACACACCACCACGAAATCGGGAGAGAATTCCAAAATCAAAACCTAGTCAATTGAAATAGAGACAAATTTCATTTCCAGGAATTCATGCATTCCGTGATGGCCACCTTCTTTACCCATACCGGATTGTTTAATACCACCAAATGGTGCTTCTGGAAGAGATGGAAAAACGTCATTTACACCAACAATTCCATATTCAAGCCGTTCTGATACACGAAGGGCACGACTTGTTTTTTCGGTGAAAATATACGCAGCCAAGCCATAGTCCGTGTTGTTGGCTTTTTGAATTACGGTATCTTCATCAGTAAAACTTTGAATTGGGATGACAGGTCCAAATGTTTCTTCATTCATAATGACCATATCGTCCGTTATATCCGATAAAATAGTCGGCTGATAAAAATAACCAGCTAAATCACCATTCCATTTACATCCACCAGTAACGATGTTTGCTCCTTTTTCCACGGCGTCATTTAAATGGGACTGAACCTTCTTGGCAGCACTTTCGTTAATTAATGGTCCAAGGTCTGGATCACCTGAAAGCCCATTACCGATCTGTAACTCCTTTACTTTTTCGGTTAATACTTCCGTGAATTTCTTCTGTATAGATTCATGAACGTATAAGCGGTTCGCGCAAATACATGTCTGCCCATTATTTCTGAACTTGCTGCCTAAGGAAAGAGTAGCGGCTTTCTCAAGATCTGCGTCATCAAATACGATAATTGGTGCGTGCCCACCTAGTTCCAGTGATAATTTCTTCACATGATTGGCACTTTCCCGCATTAAATATTTTCCAACCGCAGTAGACCCAGTAAATGTAATTAAGCGTACTGTTTTGTCCGTTAGCATTACCTTACCAATTGCTTCTGAATCACCTGTGACCAGATTGACGACGCCCTTTGGTAAGCCTGCCCGCTCCAAAATTTTCACAATTTCTATAGCAGATATTGGCGTTTCAGGCGATGGTTTAAGTACTACGGTACAACCTGCAGCAAGCGCTGGGCCAATTTTTCTGGTTATCATAGATGCTGGGAAGTTCCAAGGTGTAATCGCTCCAATAACCCCGATAGGCTGAGGTGTAACCATCAGCCGTTTAGATTTAACAGAAGAGGGGATTAACTCACCATAACCCCGGCTTGCTTCTTCCGCATACCATAATAAAAAGTTGGCCGCCCCCTTTACTTCACCCGTAGCTTCCTTAAGGGGTTTTCCCTGTTCAGTTGTTAATATTTCACCCAAACGGTCTGCTTCCTCAAGCATAATTTGTGAAGCCTTATATAGGATTTTGGACCGCTCCCGTCCAGTTGTTTGACCCCATGTTTCGAATGCTTTTGACGCTGCCTGAACTGCCTTTTCCGTTTCAGCCTTTCCGCCATAAGAAACTTCACTTATTGCCTCAAGTGTTGCGGGATTGTAGATTGTTTCCATTTCGTTTGTTTCGGCCCCTTGCCAGGTTCCATCTATAAAAATACTATTGATATATTTATCAATCATTCTTTACCCTCCCACGCAGGAAGCATGTGGCTTAACTGCTTATCTTTACGGTAGCCGAGAACATATTCAGCCTGCATAACCGTGTGAATCTCGCGTGTTCCTTCATAGATAACAGGAGCTTTAGAATTACGCAAATACCGCCCGACAGGATATTCATCTGAATAACCATAAGCACCATGAACCTGTACAGCATCATCAGCTGCTTTGTTGGCAAAGTCACATGCCTGCCATTTTGCAAGGGATGTTTCGCGGGTATTTCGTTTTCCTTGGTTTTTTAATTCTCCAGCACGGAAAACTAGCAATTGACTCATTTGCAGACCAGCTTCCATGTTCGCAATCATTTGTTGTACGAGTTGATGGCGGCCGATTTCTTTACCAAACGTTTCGCGCTCATGGCAGTAATTTACACTGGCCTCAAGGCATGCCATAATCTGGCCGCAAGCACCAGCCGCCACCGTAAAGCGGCCATTATCAAGGGATGCCATTGCAATTTTAAAACCGTCTCCCTCTTTACCCAAAAGGTTTTCTTTTGGAACCTTTACATTGTCAAAAAATAATTCGCCAGTATTTCCAGAACGAATTCCATGTTTCCCTTTTATTGCCTTCGAAGAGAATCCATCAAATGTCCGTTCCACTATAAATGCCGAAATCCCATGATGCCTTTTAGACTTATCAGTATAGGCGAAAACTAGAAAGTGGTCAGCGGTATCACAGAGTGAAATCCATGTTTTTTGTCCCTTTAGAACATAATAATCGCCTTCCTTGGTAGCTGTGGAACTTAATGATGCAACATCGGACCCAGCGCCAGGTTCCGTCAACCCAAATGCACCAACCTTTTCACCTTTAGCCTGTGGTACAAGATATTTTTGTTTTTGTTCTTCATCGCCCCATTGAAGCAGTGACATACTGTTTAATCCCGTATGTACGGAAACAGCCGTACGAAAAGCGGTGTCACCTCGTTCCAGCTCCTCACAAACAATTGCAAGGGAGTTATAGTCCATTCCACTTCCACCATATTCTTCGGGAATGCATACACCCATTAGGCCAAGTTCTGAAAGTTTATTCATAACAGCTGGGTCAGCTTTTCCTTCTCTATCCCATTCTGCAATATATGGCATAATTTGCTTATCAACAAAATTTCGTACCGTGTTGCGCAGCATTTTTTGTTCTTCTGTAAAATCAAAATTCATCAGATCATCTCCATTAGATTTTTTTAAAAGGCAGAAGCCAGGATTATTTACTATATCGAGCAAGTATTTCATTATTATGTTCACCCGCAAGAGGGGGATGGTGTCTATAGATAACAGGTGTACGCGACAGTTTTAATGGGCTGCCAATCATTTTCACCTTCCCTGCAGTTGGATGCTGACTTTCAATGAACATTTCTCTTGCCTGCAGCTGTGGGTCATTCGTTACTTCTTCAATGTTTTGTATTGGACCGCACGGGATGCCCTTTTCTTGACACTTTGTTTGCCAAAAGGCTGTTGACTGTTTATGAAAAGCCTCCTGTAACAGTGGTACTAATACATTCCGATTTTCAACACGATCAGGATTTGTTTTAAAACGGTCGTCATCAGCAAGTTCCGGTTTTTCTAAAACTGCACATAGAGCTTTATATTGTTTGTCGTTTCCAACAGCTATTACCATTTGTCCATCGTTTGTTTCAAATGTCTGGTAAGGGACAATATTGGCATGATTATTTCCAAGTGCTGTCGGGATTTTGCCTGACATTAAATAGTTACTGCCGATATTAACAAGAGAACTTACCGCTGAATCGTAGAGTGACAAATCCAGTTTCTGTCCTTTACCGGAAACTGTTCGTTCAAGCAGTGCACCTTGTATTCCAATACAGGCATATAATCCTGTTAGAATATCCGTAATCGCTATCCCGAGTTTCTGTGGACCAGATTGTTCATCACCGGTAATACTCATAAGTCCGCTCATCGCCTGAATAATGAAATCATAGCCAGGCATTTCTTTAAAAGGACCAGTTTCACCAAAACCAGTAATTGAGCAAAAGACAAGCCGGGGATTGATTTCGGCAAGTGTTTGGTAGTCCAGTCCAAAGCGGTCCATGGTACCCGATTTGAAATTGTGAATAATGACATCGCTTTCAATTACAAGTTTTTTAATCGTTTCAATACCTTCCGCAGACTTTAAATCAACTGTAATGCTTTTTTTATTTCGATTTGCACATAAATAATAAGCACTTACGTCGTTTTGGAAGGGAGGTCCCCATCTTCGGGTATCATCACTTCCTCCTTTGGCCTCTACCTTAATAATTTCAGCACCAAGGTCACCTAAAATCATGGTACAGTATGGGCCTGCAAGCACACGAGACAAATCCAGCACCTTGATATGCTCTAATGCACCAGCCAAATTAACTCACTCCTTTCCATTAAAAAAAGCCAATTCAAAACTGACCACAGTCTTGCTGTAAGTCAACTTGAACTGGCTCATGATCTGCTGGAACCTGCCTGGAATTGGCATGTAAACAGACTAGACAGTTAAGAATAATGATAACCGATCATGTGACATAAACGTTTGTGCGTTTTTAACATGATTCTTACTATCTTCTATTCTATTATATTCAGAATTATATGTAAACGTTTTTCGCAAAAAAACAGGATCAAATTTTTTGATCCTGCATTTGTACGCTAAGCAGTCGCCTTCGCTTTTCGATTGTCCAGCTGCGTGAGCTAGCGACTCGAGACATAGTCAATAGACACTCCGAGCACGAAACCCATGTGCTCTACGGTCTCTTGACTATGCTTGTCGTCGCTGGACAAGCCCACTCCGCTTTTCGATTGTCCAGCTGCGGCTCCTAGAAGCTGCCGTCATAAGCAATGAACACTTCGAACGCCAAAACCATGCGTTCTACGGTTCCTTGCTTATGCGTCCGCTTCTAAGCAGTCGCCTTCGCTTTTCTTCCTACTTAGCGGCTTTTTGGAGTTTGGATATCATTTTTAGTGCTCGGCCTGTTCCGATTGCTACGGATTCAAGTGGGTTTGGTGCAATATGAACAGGTACGATAATTTCTTTTGCTAACCAGTCTTTCATTCCATTTAATAATGATCCGCCTCCGGTTAGAACAATTCCACGATCAACAATGTCACCACTAAGCTCTGGAGGACAGTTTTCTAATGTTGCACGAATCGCTTCTAATATCCGTTCAAGTGATTCTTTTAAGGCAGAATGGATTTCAGTTGATGACACTGTTATCGTTTTAGGCAGACCTGTAACCATGTCTCGGCCGCGTACTTCCATGTTATCTTCCTTATGGTCCGGGTGCGCATAACCAATTTCAATTTTAATGTTCTCTGCAGTCCGTTCACCAATTAAAATGTTGTAGTGTTTACGAATATATTGAATAATTTCTTCGTCCATTTTGTCTCCGCCGGTGCGTACGGAATTGCAGGAAACAACACCACCAAATGAAATGATTCCGACTTCAGAGGTACCGCCCCGATATCGACGACTACGTTCGCAATTGGTTCGTCAACCGGTAAGTCTGCTCCGATTGCTGCAGCAACAGGTTCCTCTATTAAATGAACATGTTTTGCACCGTAGCTTGTTACCGCATTATGAATAGCCCTTCTTTCAACGGAAGTACTTCCTGAAGGTGTACACACAACAACTGTTGGTTTTCGCATGGAAAGTCCCATTTTTTTGCTGACCTTTTTCAAAAATTCTTTCAGCATTTGTGCAGTGACATCGTAATCAGCAATTACCCCATCCTTCAACGGGCGGATAGGCACAATATTTTGTGGTGTTTTACCAACCATTTCCTTGGCTTCAGATCCAACGGCAACAACGTTTTTTGTATTAATATCGATAGCCACAACAGATGGCTCATTTAAAACAATACCTTTAGTTTTCGAATAAATAAGTATATTAGCAGTACCTAGGTCAATACCAATTTCTGCATTAGATAACATATTAGCTCCTCCAATGATGACAGTTTTCAATTATAGCATTTCTATACTATAACATGATTTATGGGGGTAGGTAAGTACCTTACAAATATTGGTTAAAGTAATAATACTAGGTGTGAAAAGAACTAAAACCATTGATCTAGAAGGTTTCCTAGGTGATGTTTGTTCCTTCTAATCTATTAATCGCGATATTTATCATTTTTGTTACAAATAGTCACGTTTTGTAATATTTTTCAGAAAAGTAAAGTGTGTCAAGACTGATTTTTTAGTAGATTATTCCACTAAAATGAACATCTTCCAAAAAAGGATAAGTTATTTCTATTTAAAACCCTTTGCTTAATAGGTTTTACCCAAAAATAGCTGGTTCTGAATCTATCATGGAAGGGCTTGCCAAATATATTACAAGAAAACCCGTGCTATGATAATTTTGCAAGACAAAACACGACACAAAGGAGATGTAACAAATATGTTCAAGAAATTAGGTATTGTAACAACAATGTCTACAGCATTGCTTCTTGGTGGTGCTTTTACAAATACAGTTGATGCTGCAGAAACTTCAGATCAGAATCAAACCCAGCAGCAACAATTTTATAAAGTTTATTATTCTATTAATGGGGAGGGTTTTTCTAATTTAGATGGTAATTTTAATAAATTATTGCAAAATTGTTTTGCAAACTACCAAGTGAATTCGAATAACCAAACTCAGAATAATAAACAGGCAGAACCACAGAAGAATAATGAGAAACAAGAACAAGTTCAAGAACAGTCTCAGGAGCAAACGAAAGAACAGCCAAAACAACAGCAAGAAGCTCCTAAACAAGCAGAACAAAAAGAAGAAGCACCAGCAAAGGCTGAAGCACCTGCACAACAGCAGCAGCCGGCCCAGCAACAACCACAGGCTGAGGAACAAACTCAGGCTCAGTCCGACCAATTAAATGAATTCGAACAGCAAGTGGTAGAATTGACAAATAATGAACGTGAGGAACGTGGTTTGGAACCATTGAAAATTGATGTTGAATTAAGTAAAATGGCTCGTGATAAGTCACAAGACATGTCAACAAATGGCTACTTCTCGCATACAAGCCCAAACTATGGTTCTCCATTTGATATGATGGAATCATATGGTATTACTTACCAGAGCGCTGGTGAAAACATTGCAAGAGGTCAACGTACACCGGAAGAAGTAGTAAATGGCTGGATGAACAGTCAGGGACACCGCGAGAATATCCTTAATCCTGACTACACTCATATTGGTGTGGGGTATGTTGCAGATGGTAACTACTGGACACAGGAATTCATCGGAAAATAAGAATAATAGACAAAGAGATTAGCGCTTGCTAATCTCTTTTTTTTGTACAAAAAATATGAAATCATCGTATAATGGTTACAGAGGTGATTATATGATACGAAGTGTGTGGATTTACTTTTGGGCAATTCTGATTGTTTTACAATGTGGTTTGAAAATACATAAAGGAAAAAAGTTATTTAAAAAGAACACCAAGGAAGCGGAAAAGGCTTTATTTGAAGCACCAAAGCTGGTTTCCACGAGGGTAATAAAACTTACCGGGACAGATGTTCATGTATCGGGACGGGAAAAGCTGCCGGATGAGTCGGTTCTTTTTGTGGCCAATCATCAGGGGTTATTTGATATTCTGGCACTTATTGGTTACACAGGAAAACCACTCGGCTTTATTGCAAAAAAGGAAATAGAAAAAGTTCCTATTATAAGTACATGGATGGAACTAATGCATGGCGTATTCATTGATCGCTCTGATCGAAGACAATCTGTTCGTGCAATTAATCAAGGAATCAAAAATTTAAAGAACGGGCATTCCCTTGTTGTTTTTCCTGAAGGTACAAGAAGCCGCAAAAGTAATTTAAATACCTTTAAATCAGGGAGTCTGCGTTTGGCAACCAAGGCTAATGTTCCGATTGTGCCAATTGCGATTAATGGAACCTACCAGATGCTGGAAGAGGGTAACGGCCGCGTGAAAGGGTCTACGATTACGATGGAAATTCTGGATCCAATTTATCCGGAAGTGTATCAAGAAAAGAAGCACAGTGAATTGGCTGAACAACTACAGTCGGCTATTGAAAAGTCCCTGCAAAAAATGCTGTGACATATTTTTGACATTCCCTCTAAAAACGTTTTACATCTTTTGGTAAAGGAAATATTTTACTGTAGGATATACATTTTAGAGGAGGGTGTCATATGAAAAAAGCGCTTGTAACAGCACTATTGTTAAGCTTAATTTTAATTTTGGCAGCATGTGGAAGCAGTAACGAAGAATCATCAAATGATTCTGGTAATGGAGATTCGGGAGATAAAACGGAACAATCTGCAGACAGTTCAGGCGATTCAGCAGCGAAGACCAACTTGGACATAACCGCAACAAATTTTCAATTCAACAAAGAGGAATATTCAGTTCCAGCTGGCAAAGAAGTTACCGTGTCGCTTACAAGTAAAGAAGGGAAACATGGTCTTCAAATTCAAGGAACAGATGTAAATATTGAAGGTGAAGGGAAGGCAACTTTTACTATTGATGAGCCTGGTGAATATATGATTCACTGCAGTGTGCCATGTGGTGAAGGGCATAGTGATATGATGTCCACATTAGTTGTGAAGTAATGATATACGTTTTGTGCCCCATTAATCATTAACGATTGATGGGGTATTTTTATCGTCGTATTTTATAAGCGCTAGTTGTTTACAAACTTTTTTATGTGGTAAATATTCGAGATAAGGTAATTCGGATAAATAAAATGCTTATGGTTGCCTTTTTTCAATTAGACTCCTAATATAAAAAGAGCCGTTTAGTAAATGATATTCTGAAAGTATATGGTAATCCTAAATATAATAATAAATAAGAGGTGATACGTATGGTTCAAGGTGCTGCTAACTGGAATACGGAATTAAGTCAGGAATGGCTGCAAAATTATGTAGACGATTGGGTTTCTTTCTATCGAAAACACACTAGTGACGGTAAAGTGGCCTCATATATTCCGGTTTTAGCGGAAGCGAATCGGGATCATTTAGGTATAACAATTTTAGGGAGAAATGGCATGGTGATACGTTCCGGGGACGTTGACATTCCATTTACTCTGCAAAGTATATCGAAAATAATCAGCTTCATCGTTGGCTGTGTGGAACGTGGTATTGCCTATATGCTTGACAGGGTGGATGTTGAGCCCGCCGGCGAAGCATTTAATTCAATCATGCATTTGGAAATGAAGCAGCTTAAGAAGCCATTTAACCCGTTAATTAATGCGGGAGCGATCACAGTTACATCGATTTTAGAGGGTGAAACCTCTGATGATAAACTTGGACCAATTCTGGATTTATTGGAAAAAATGATTGGCTACCGCCCAAAGATTAATGGGGAAGTTTATCAATCTGAAAAGAAATCATCTACACGGAATAAGGCAATTGGCTATTATCTGTTGGAAACAAACTTTCTTGAATCTGATTTGGATGTAACGTTGGATACGTATTTCAAGCAATGCTCCATTGAAATTACGGTTGATGATCTTGCGAAGATAGGCATGATTATTGCAAATGATGGAATTAATCCTGATACGCAAGAGGAAATCATTCCAAGGCAGGAAGCAAGGATTGCCAAGGCGCTCATGCTAACTTGCGGGATGTATGATGCCTCTGGTAAGTTTGCAACATATGTTGGTATTCCTGCAAAGAGTGGTGTTTCAGGTGGAATAGTTGCTGCTGCACCAGCACGTGTGCGTGACGAGGAACTGCCGTTTTTAGAAGGTTGTGGAATCGGAGTTTACGGGCCGGCGTTGGATGATAAAGGTAATAGTATTGCGGGCATCCGGTTGTTACGACATATTGCGAAACAATGGGATTTGAGTATCTTCTAATCAGCTAAAACGTCTGAACTTAAATGGGAAAGTAGCCGAATAACTGGATGGATCTATCCGGAGCTACTTTCTAAAATTTTTGGATAATAAACCACTACTTAAAGGAGGTATAAAATCGTTATTTAATCATAATTATGTAGTACCTAAATGTTAGGAAGTCTATAAATGAAACGAGGCGCTTGATGTTGAAAGATATAACCGCCATTTTAGTTCATTATTCCGACAAGGCAATATTATATAAAGCCTTAAACTCTTTAAAAAGAATCAATTCCAGATTAAACTCAATTGTCGTTTTGCATGAACAAGAAATCCCTTTGAATGTGATTGATGAATGCGAGTGGTTTGTTGAAATTAAATTTATAACTATTGAGGGTAACGGGCCAGGGCATCTATTGAACGATACTATCTACAAATTAACCACTCCTTATGTATTATTTCTTCATGACACAGACTACCTTTCCCAAACTATACAGCCCGACTCCCTGCAGATTCCCAAAGGAAAAACAGTATTAACAACCTCATACCATAGTCGAAACATTGTTATTTATCGACCATTGTTAGTCCTCGTCCCTCTTCTTAAAAAGGAAAAGTTCCTGTCAAATCTGCAACTTCCGTTTAAGGAGGCGCTATTTCCCGCTTGGCTTGGAAATGTAGCGAGCTCTCACCAACTAATTAAAGATAACTTCGTAAAGCAGGCATGGAAGAGTAGTTCTGCAAATACTAGTGAAAAAGAAAAAATTACCCAAAAATACCAATTAGCGGAGACTAAAACAAAACATCCGTCCATTTCCGTTTTGATTTCAACTTATAATATGAAGGATTATGTAGAGACCGCTGTTGTTTCCTGCCTACTCCAAAATGAACAATTTGAGCAAGTGCTGATCATTGATGATGGATCAACGGATAGATCCTATCAACAACTTCAACAATGGGACAACAGAAAACAGGTGAAAGTATTTAAAAAAGAGAACCAAGGGAAAGCTAGTGCGTTAAATGAGTTATTGCCACACGTGGAGTCTGAGTTTATATTGGAGCTAGATGCCGATGATTGGCTTGACCCTGATGCTTGTTCGGTCATTAAAGGCTGTTTATCAGATTTGCCCGAGGATATTTCTGTGTTGTATGGGAATCTTAGAAAATGGAAGCAATTAGCCGACGATGTCCTTTTTAAAGGAATTGCCAAAGGAGTCGCAGTCAACGGCACAACGGATTTATTAGCGTATCGTTTTCCTCTTGGGCCGAGAATATATCGAACATCAATTTTTAAAAAAGAGGGAGGCTTTCCAGTTATTGAGTTTGAGAATGGGAGGCTATATGAAGATGTAAGTGTGTTGAACCGGTTAATAAAAAACTCCCGCTTTCGTTATCACGATTTTACTGTTTACAATGTTCGGGAACACAGCCAAAGCATCACAAAAAATAACGACGCAAAGTGGAAAGAATTTATAAAAATACTTAAATCAAACTAAAGAAAATACCCCGGTTATATAACCAGGGTATTTTAAAGACCAAAATATAATCTTATGCTGCTCTAGGGAAACGAACAAAGTTAATAGCGTCCACTGAAATATACAGCTTGGTGTTTTGTCCATAGCCACTGCTGACATCAATAACTAGGACTAATTCTGCTGTTACAGTTGAGAGAATCCCCTCTATTAAATTGCTATCTGTAGCCACCTCAACGCTTGAGCCAGTGCGTGATGCAAGCTCGGCAGCAAATGTTTCTGCAAACATTACTATTCCTCCTTTATATTTCACTTACGAGTTCGATTTTATCAATGCGAACTAGGACTTGATCTCCAGAAGCCTCGATAATGACGATATAGTCATCTTTTACGACTAGCAATGTTCCAGTAACTGGACCAAAGGGAGTCGTGACCTGAACTTGTTCATTGACTAAGCCTACTAAAACTTCCCTTAGCGTTGTGGGTGTAGTAGGCGTAGTAGGTGGTGTGGTTGGAGTAGATCCCCCGCCATTGCCGCCTCCTATATCGATATCAACATCGACGTCTAATCCCGGTAAATCAAGCGAAAAATCTGTGTTTAGACCGGAATTCGCGGCCAGGTTCTGTGACATTTGGTTAAGCAACCCAAGCAGGGTTGTCTGTCTATTTGTTAGTGCCAACTATATTCATCCTTTCTATAATATTTCACTATTTACTATATGCTGAATCCATTTACCCGTAAGGGCACTTAAGTCATTAGTAGATAATTCCACAAATAACCTGTAATCGGGAATGCAAGAAAAGAGCGTAAATGACGTGATTCTTAACTAAAGAATAGACTATTATCTATAGCACGCTTCTTTGGCTTAGGAATATACTATAGAAAAGCAAGTTATGGAGGTGGATTTATTGAGTAATAAGGAAAACAAGAACTTATCGGGTCATGTTATAGATCTGCTTGTTGATTCAACACTAAAAAAGCATGGAGTAAAGTTAGAACCGGAGAAGTTAGATGGTAAACAAAAAGAAGAATTAAAAAATATGGTTAATAACCTTACGAAAAGTGTGGAGGCATTAAAGCGAGATAAGAAAGAGAACAAAGAGTAAGAGTAATAGTTATCTGACTACTGATTAAAAGTAAAACCCGGGTGTTTTTCATTAATTTCCCGGGTTTTTGTATGTAAAATTCTGATTCAACCATCCCTATTAAAAATAGGTGTTTCATATTGAGACAATCACCCTTACTCTTTTAAATTTTTTACATAAGCTATTTTAAACGACAAGAAGGAGGAGAGATTGTATGTCAAAAGCAAGAAAAAGATCAAGATGTAACCGGGGTAGATCCATGATGGAAGATAGATACTGCAAACCTAGTTATCATAATAGGTGTGACAAGTGTTACAGATCGGGATCGGATTATCGCTCATGCGATAGGTCCCATAAGTCCGAGCATCATTGTGATCCATGCTGCAACGAACCAAAAAAATGGAGTGCATTAGACCCAACAAATCATCATCCTTTTGATGCCTCTGATGCCACAGTTGTTCAAGATGCAGATGCAAAGCTAGGCAATGTTCAACAGTCTGTTGAATGCATCGTTGTTAAAGACTCATGTGATGTCGAAGTATCAACAACAGATACGCAGGCCGCACTTAATGTTCAGGTAGCGCTGCAAGTTGCGATTGCAATCGTTATTAGCATATCGATTGCTGATAGTACGCAGGCAGATAGTATTACACAAGACCTGTATGCAAAACTAAAATCCAGTCAGATAAATAAGCAACAAGTTTATATTGAAAATTCACGTGGCGTAAATGTAGCTACAACTGATACAGATATCGCGGTAAATATCCAAATTCTATTACAAATATTAATTGCATTAGTTGTTAGATTAGACATTTTATAATTGAAAGAAACTAGACTGCTGGTTTAAGTTAAATAACGATTTATCAAAAAAGCCGTTCTTTCCTTTGGGAATGCGGCTTTTTTGTTGTTTGAGAGCGGTTCCTCCTGATATTAAAACAAGCAATAGAGGCCCGAATTTATATGAAAACTGTAAGTGACATAGATAGTCTAAACATCAAGAGGTGGGTATAAGTTAATAGATATTGGAAGGAGGTGGAAAATCGGTACTTTATAAATCACTCATAGGTGAAAAACCAAGTTCCTTTTTATGGTGTGATTTTTAAATTTTTTATTTATAGCACCTAATTTTTTTGTATGTATATACTACTCTTTAACAATCTCATTTAAAAGGGTAGATTAAATTGGTGAACAGGAAAAAAAGTGATCCTGAAAATATTTATAATGAATTAAATACACAATTAACGCAGTTTTTAATCGATATTATGATAAAGATTATTATTGGAGGTGGGGGTGCCGGAGCCACGGGAGCAACCGGGGCGACAGGAGCAACTGGGGTAACTGGAGTAACTGGAGCCACCGGAGCCACAGGAGCAACCGGGGCCACAGGAATAACCGGGGCTACAGGAGTAACTGGAGCCACCGGAGCAACAGGGGCAACCGGGGCCACAGGAGTAACCGGGGCCACAGGAGTAACTGGAGCCACCGGAGTCACAGGGGCAACCGGAGCAACAGGAGCAACCGGGGCCACAGGAGTAACCGGGGCTACAGGAGTAACTGGAGCCACCGGAGTCACAGGGGCCACAGGAGCGACAGGAGCAACTGGGGTAACTGGAGTAACTGGAGCCACCGGAGCCACAGGAGCAACCGGGGCCACAGGAATAACCGGGGCTACAGGAGTAACTGGAGCCACCGGAGCAACAGGGGCAACCGGGGCCACAGGAGTAACCGGGGCTACAGGAGTAACTGGAGCCACCGGAGTCACAGGGGCTACAGGAGTAACAGGAGCCACAGGAGCAACTGGGGTAACCGGAGCAACCGGGGCGACAGGAGCCACAGGAGCAACCGGAGCCACAGGAACCTTCTCCTCGGCCTATGGTTATGTTTTCAACACCGGAGCACAAACAGTAGCTTCTGGTGGAGATGTAACCTTCAGCACAAATGGTCCGTTAGCCGGTGGGGTAGCCCATGGATCTGGAACCCCGACAATCACCGTGGCAGATGGTGGGAGTTACCAAATATTGTATGAAGTTAATGTATTAATTAGTGGTTCCAACTCTTCAGTAGCCTACGCAACAGTCCTAAATGGTTCAGTTCAACCCTCCACCCGGTACGGCCAAATTGGTGGTCAGAATAATACAACAAGATTGGCTATGGGTCTTGCTATTTTAACGATACCGAGTGGTTCTACATTAACACTTCGTAATGTTGGAGCCACATCAGACTCACTTGTTACAACCTCTGATGGGGCAACGATTATTAATGCCTCCATACGGTTAACTAAACTTAGCTAGCGGGATTAACATCACATGGGTTATGATTCATTTTATGCGTCATAACCTTTAATATGGAAGGGGCGAATGATTTTATGGTCTCGGTAAGCCTTTGTATGATTGTAAAGGATGAAGAAGATGTTCTGGCGCGATGTCTCGATTCAGCAAAGGATTTTCTCGATGAAATCATTATTGTTGACACTGGATCGACGGATTCAACTAAATCAATTGCCCGTCGATATACAGATCAGGTTTTTGATTTCAAATGGGTTGATCACTTCGCTAAAGCACGAAATTTTGCCTTTCAACATGCAACAAAGGATTATATTTTCTGGTTAGACGCAGACGATGTTCTAACGCAAGAGGGTCAACAGGAATTTGTTAAATTAAAGGAAACACTTGACCCATCGATTGATTCCGTGACAATGGATTATTATCTTGCGTTTGATGAATATGGAAATGTAACATCCACTCTAAAAAGGAATCGGTTGGTTAAAAGAGAAAGAAATTTTCAATGGATTGGTGCCGTCCATGAATACCTTGAAGTAGGAGGTAATATTTTCAATAGCGAAATAGCAGTTATTCATAAAAGTGAGCACCACGACACGGATAGAAATCTTAATATTTACGAGAAGAGATTGTCTCACGGAGAAGAACTTTCAACTCGTGATTTGTATTACTTTGCAAACGAACTGATGGATCATCGTATGTATGAAAGAGCTATATATTATTATGAAAAGTTCCTTAAGACCAGAAAGGGTTGGGTGGAGGACAATATAGCCGCATGCGGAAAAATGGCTGATTGTTACCTGGAGTTGGGGAGACATGAACTGGAATTCAATTCGATATTGAGGTCCTTCCAATATGATAGACCACGCCCAGAGTTCTGTTGCCGATTAGGGTATCACTTTTTGCAAAAGAACGAACTCCGGACAGCGATATTTTGGTATGAACTCATTACAGATAACCAATCAAGAGATACCCTTGGGCAAGTCAATCTTGCCTGTTCAACTTGGCTGCCCCATCTGCAGCTTTGTGTTTGTTATGATCGCATAGGTGAATATAATTTGGCTTATCATCATAATGAACTAGCTCGCCAATATCGACCAGACGACCAGCTCATTTTATACAATAAGAAGTATTTGGAGCCTTTAATTGGACGTGGTGATGATGAAGAAAAATAAAAAGCGAATTTTGGTAGGATCCCCCGTCCATCAAAAACCAGAAATTTTAAATGAGTTTTTATTGTCGTTGACAGGTCTAAAAAGTGACTCTTTCGACCTTGATTTTTTCTTTGTTGATGATAACAACGATGAAAAGGCTACAGAGCTGCTTCTTGACTTTAAGCAACATAGGGAACGAGTAACTATTTACCAATCGAAACAGGAGGATGATTATTTTTGTGATGATCAAACCCATTACTGGAATGAACAACTTGTCTGGAAAGTAGCTAATTTTAAAAATAGGATTATCAAAAAAGCTGTGGAAGAACAATATGATTATCTATTTTTAATTGACTCTGATTTAGTGCTGCATCCTATGACGATGGAATATTTAGTGAAGGCCGATAAAGACATCGTTTCCGAAGTATTCTGGACGAAATGGCAGCCTGTATCAGAACCCCAACCACAAGTTTGGTTAGTTGACGAATATGGGCAATGGCATCAGGAACGCGGTGAGGAGCTTTCTGATAAGGAAATTGCTATCCGATACCAAAGTTTTTTATCTATGCTTAAAATTCCAGGTTTATATGAGGTTGGTGGTTTGGGTGCGTGTACCTTAATCAGTAAAAAGGCACTCACAATCGGGGTTAACTTTAACCCTATCAAGAACCTCTCGTTCTGGGGGGAGGACCGTCACTTCTGTGTTCGAGCAGCCGCTATGGGAATTTCGTTATACGTAGATACTCATGTTCCAGCCTATCATATCTACCGTAAAGATGATCTTAAAGGAATTGATAAGTTTAAAAATGAACATCAAGGTACCCTTCCTGATATAAATGTCATAACAGGGAATCAGGCTAAGCTGACACTTTCTATGGTTGTGAAAAACGAAAGTGATCGCTTTCTTAAACATGCTTTGAAGGAACATCGTAAATACATCGATGAAGCAGTCATTATTGATGATGGAAGCACAGATGATACGCTGGAACTATGTCTAGATGTTCTTAATGGGATTCCAGTGCACACAGTTGAGAATCAAATTTCGAAGTTTGCCAATGAAGTTGAATTACGGAAACAGCAATGGGCGGAAACAATAAAAAAAGAACCCGATTGGATTTTAAATCTTGATGCTGATGAAATCTTTGAAAAAAGGTTTGCTTATGAAATACATGATCTGCTTCAACAAACAAAATTCGATGTTTTTAGTTTTCGATTATATGACTTTTGGAACTCAACGCACTACCGGGAGGATGCACTATGGCGAGCCCATTTAACTTATCGTCCTTTCTTAGTGCGTCACCGGGAAGGGTTTGTACAGAAGTGGAAGGATACCCCTCAACATTGTGGACGCTTTCCGGAAAACATCTATGAACTTCCCAATAGTATATCTAACCTTCGCTTACAGCATTTTGGCTGGGCAAATCCAGATATTCGCCTAGAAAAATTCCGGCGGTATTCAGCTCTTGATCCCGAATCGATTCATGGCAATTCGGAACAATATCAGTCTATTTTGGATGAACATCCAAACCTAATCCGCTGGAAAGAATAAAGCATTGAAATACCAAAAAAAAAGACCAATCCGAATTGGATTTGGTCTTTTAATATGGAATATTTTTGGTGTTATTGGCCATCCCTACAGTATTGGACAAATTGGGTCTAAACAGGTAATACCAAGAAAGTGTCTTAAATTAACTGTCAGACAAATGCCGGTAGCTATAAAGTCTGTTATCGGGTCATCCTCCGGGAAGAAAGGACAAATCTTGCTGACATCATCACATGATCTAACCTCACATCCATCTGAAACGGGTAATAGTAACTCCAGTTTTACGCAGCAATCACTATTTTTAACAAATTGCTTGGCTCGAAAAATTGGTGTTTCTACACATCCAAAAAAAGCTTTTCCATCAGTATCTTCCTCAGATGCCTTAAATACGCCGCTTCCTATAAATGGTTCACAGGTTCCCGCACAGTACAGGATAAATGGAATAGTGTTATTTAAGGGACCTAGTTTAGTTTCTTTACCACGCAGTTGTTGGATGGAGCGATCGCAACTGGCACATCCGTCATTAAACATTTCATTCTGTGCTTTTATAATGTTTCTGACCTCATTACTTAAGCAATCATCGGATGTAGGTTTTGGTTTAACAGTTTCTTTGTGTTTGTTACAACCCATAAAAAAACCTCCTTATCGCTTTTTTATTCTCTATTAATATATGTAGGGCGTCTATAAGAGTTTGTATGGAAGTCCTAGACTATCCAAAAATGGGTTGCATAATGGTTTGGGAAATGCGTGATTGGTGAAGAATGGACTTCCCAGGGGCTGAAATAACAAAAATACTCTGATCTAATAACCAGAGTATTTAAATGAGCAAAATATAAGTTTATGCTGCTGTAGGGAAACGAACAAAGTTAATAGCATCTACTGAGATATACAGTTTGGTGTTCTGTCCATATCCGCTGCTAACATCAATGACTAGAGCGAGTTCCGCTGTAACAGTTGAGAGAATCCCTTCTATTAAATTGCTATCTGTAGCCACCTCAACGCCCGAACCAATACGTGATGCAAGTTCGGCAGCAAAAGTTTCTGCAAACATTACTATCCCTCCTTTATACTTCACTAACAAGTTCGATTTTATCAATGCGAACTAGGACTTGATCTCCGGAAGCTTCAATAATGACGATATAGTCATCTTTTACGACTAGCAATGTTCCAGTAACTGGACCAAAGGGAGTCGTGACCTGAACTTGTTCATTGACTAAGCCTACTAAAACTTCTCTGAGTGTTGTCGGTGTAGTAGGCGTAGTAGGTGGGGGCGTTGGAATAGTTCCCCCGCCATTGCCGCCTCCTACACCGATATCAACATCGACGTCTAATCCCGGTAAATCAAGCGAAACATCTGTGTTTAAACCGGAATTTGTGGATAGGTTTTGTGACAATTGGTTGAGCAACCCAAGCAGGGTTGTCTGTCTATTTGTTAGTGCCAACAATATTCATCCTTTCTATAATATTTCTCTATTTACTTTATGCCGATTTGATTTATCTGTAAGGGCATATACTTCGGTAATAGATAATTCCACCAATATCCTATAAAAGCCGTCCTAGACTATAATCTATAGCACGCTTACTTATCCAGGGAATATACTGTATAAACCAAGTAGCTGGAGGTGGATTTAATGAGTAATAAGGAAAATAAGAACTTATCAGGGAATGTTATTGATCTGCTCGTGGATTCAACACTAAAAAAGCATGGAATAAAGTTAGAACCGGAAAAACTAGACGATAAGCAAAAAGAGGAACTTAAAAATATGGTTAATAACCTAAGGAAGAGTGTGGAGTCATTAAATCAGGATAAGAAAGAAAGTAATGATTCATAGTTATTTAACTATAGAAGGTTGTTATCATTAACTTGAGCTGGAAACCCGGGTAATGTGCTTAATTATCCGGGTTTCCAGTGTGTCTGGTTAAGTTGTAAAGCTGATTCAACTTTTCCTACTAAAAATAGGTGTTCCGTAATGAGACAATCACCCTTACTCTTTTAAACTTTTTACATAGAATATTTTAAACGACAAGAAGGAGGAAAAATTATATGTCAAAAGCAAAAAGAAGAGCAAGACGTAATCGGGGTAGATCCATGATGGTAGATAGATATTCCAAACCTAGATATGATGACAAGTGTGACGAGTGTTACAGATCAGAATCAGATTATGACTCATGTGACAACCGTTACGAATCAGAGTGGGATTATGATTCATGTGACAAATGTCATAACTCGGATCATTGCTGCGATTCGTGTTACCAGAAATTTGAACATGACGAAAAGTGCAATAAATGGTGTGAAGAACCAAAAAAATGGAGTGCACTAGACCCTACAAGTCATCATCCTTTTGATACTGATGCCACAGTGGAACAGGACGCAGACGCAACATTGAATAACGTCCAGGAGTCTGTTGAATGCATCGTTATAAAAGACTCATGTGATGTTGAAGTATCAACAACAGATACCCAGGCAGCACTTAATGTTCAGGTAGCGCTTCAAGTTGCTATCGCTATCGTTATTAGCATATCAATTGCAGATAGTACGCAGGCTGACGAAGTAACACAAGATCTGTATGCGAAATTGAAATCTGCCCAGGTGAATAAGCAGCAAGTTTATATTGAGAATTCACGTGGCGTAAATGTTGCTACAACTGATACAGATATTGCAGTGAATATCCAAATCCTATTACAGATATTAATTGCATTGGTTGTTAGACTAGATGTTTTATAGAAACACAATGTGTGCAAAATAGTAAAATACCCCACTAAAGTAAAGGCCATATCCTATTTGGAGTGGCCTTTTTTGATTTTACTTTAAAAGATAAGAATGTATAAAATATGTCTAGCTCTAGCACCCAGAAGCTGCAGTCATAAGCAATGAACACTACGAACGCTACACCCCACCACGCACTTTTCCTTAATGTATCCTCTGCTATATCTATCTAACAGACAAGCGCCTTTTTTGCTAGTACTGCTACAAACACCGCCATTACTTATATTTTAATTCATAGAATGTAAGTAAAAGGAGGTGATAGATATGTTAGGTTTTTCTATGATTAAACTTACTCGGCAGCACAGTGAAAAGTTTGATAAGGAGATGCGTCAAAGATTACTTCATTTATATCGCCCTTTCCGTCGTATCCCTTGTTTTTTACACCGTCCAATCGAGAAGGCGTTAAAAAAGACGAAAAAGTTTCCGATAATTATTGAGTTCGAACAAGAGGCTGTTTCTTTAGACTCCTCATTAAAAAAGATTCAGGATTTAGTTAAGCCTGAATTCAGATCACAGATAAAGCATCACTTCCAAAGCACATCCAGCTGCTCAGCAGTTGTTACAGCATCCGCAATTGAGAAACTCATGATTAACGATTGCAGCATTAAGAAAGTGTATTATGACAGAGAGGTTAAGGCTCTGTTGGATGTTGCTTCTCCATCTATTCATGCCCAACAATTGAACGAACAAGGTTTAACTGGATCGGATGTCAACATTGCAATCGTTGATACGGGCATTCATCCACATCAAGACCTTACGCAGCCAGCAGACCGAATCATTGCCTTTAAGGATTTCATTAACAATAAAACAGATCCTTATGATGACAATGGACATGGAACACATTGCGCTGGAGATGCAGTCAGCAATGGTTTTTCTTCAGATGGAAAATACTGTGGTCCTGCTCCGGAGGCTGGTGTTATTGGTGTGAAGGTACTCAACCAAATGGGTTCGGGATCACTTTCCACAATTGTTTCTGGTGTTCAATGGTGTATCGACCATAAAGAAGAACACCAAATTGATGTGATTTCCCTATCTTTAGGAGCAAAGGCTGATGAGTCTGACTGTAATGACCCACTTGTTCAAATTGTCGATAAGGCATGGGAAAGCGGCATTGTAGTTTGTGTCGCTGCTGGTAATGCGGGCCCTGATCAAAGAACAATTGCAACTCCTGGAATCAGCTCGAAGGTTGTAACAGTTGGGGCAATCGATGACCAAAACACAATTGATCGTGCTGATGAAGAAGTGGCATCTTTCTCAAGCCGGGGACCGACATGTGGGGAAGAGTCAAAACCGGATTTATTGGCACCCGGGGCTAATATTATTTCTCTAAGGGCGCCCGGATCTTACCTTGATAAAATATCGAAATCAAGCCGGGTTGAAAAGAATTATTTTTCTTTATCTGGCACATCAATGGCAACTCCCATCTGTGCTGGCGTAGTCGCCCTTGTTCTTCAAGCATATCCGGAATACACCCCGGATCAAGTGAAACAACAACTAATGCAGGGATCGGTCGACCGAGGTCTGCCGGCCTATGTACAAGGAGCAGGGTATTTGGATGCCCAGAAAGTAATTAATAATGAATAGGAAAAATGAAGTTGAAACCAATTACCGAATAATGTTGCGGGCATTACCTTGCCTTTTGTACCTGGATAGCTTTTAATGCTTATATACTTTACTGATAGAAAATGATTGCAAAAAGGGGAAATACCAATGTTTAAATTGTATTTAGATCCGGGGCATGGCGGCAATGATCCGGGTGCTACCGGAAATGGTTTAAAGGAAAAGAACGTTACACTGGATATTGCTTTACGCATTCGTGATATTTTAAACAATGAATATCATAATATCGAAGTGAATATGAGTAGAACTACGGACACCTTTGTAAGCTTGGATCAACGGACGAATGAGGCTAACTCTTGGAACGCGGACTATTTTTTATCCATTCACTGCAATGCGTTTAATGGTTCAGCCTATGGTTATGAAGATTATATTTATAGCGGTTTGTCTGAAACCTCTCAGACCGCCCACTATCAAACTATCATGCATCATGAAATCCTAGACGTAAATGAATTAACGGATCGCGGGAAGAAACAGGCTAATTTTCATGTATTAAGAGAATCTGTAATGCCTGCACTGTTATCGGAAAATGGATTTATAACAAATGCCGATAATGCAGCTAAATTGGCTAATAGTTCCTACCGCCAAAAAATTGCCCGTGGACATGTCAATGGTCTGGAACGTGCCTTTAATCTTCAAAAGGTCTCATCGGCAACTTTGTATAAGGTGATAGCTGGTTCATTCAAGAAAAGGCAGAATGCAGATGAACGAGTAACTTATCTTGACTCGAAAGGTATTCCGTCTTTTATAAGTGAAACCACTGTATCCGGTGATACGTGGTATCGAGTTCAGGCCGGTGCATTTAGTAAGCGAAGTAACGCAGAACAACGGCTTACCGAAGTGAAAAATGCGGGAATCCAGGATGCATATATTTTAGGATATCAAGGTGACGAATCCGGTGTATCGGGATATAGTATCTTTGGCACTATGTTCTTATCACCTGAACAAATGGATTATTTTGTTCGAACCGTTAATCCCGATGCCCCAACACTTGGAACCTATTATTTAGCTTTTGGGAGATATTATGGACTTAGAGGCGATGTTGCATTTGCCCAAGCTGTTCACGAAACGAATTATTTTCGTTTTACAGGTGTGGTTAATGAAGAACAAAATAATTTTGCAGGAATAGGTGCGACGGGCCCAGATAATCCGGGAGCAAGTTTTGATACTCCAAGGGAGGGTGTCCTTGCGCACATGCAGCATTTGTATGCCTATGCGACTAAGAAACCCTTACTGGAAAAATATCAGCTGATTGATCCTCGATTTGAACTTGTTCAACGAGGAAGTGCAGAAAAATGGGAAGACTTAAATGGCAAGTGGGCCGTACCAGGTGACCAATATGGCCAAATGATTTTGGGTCTATATGAAGATATGGTCAATGCAAGCATTATTCAATTACAGAACGTTCTTAACCAAATAAAGGTATAAGTATCAGTTGGAAAAATCCTGAATCCATGCTAGCAAGTGGGATTCGGGATTTTTCATAACATTAGTATTTAATTTTACCCTAAGTAAGCAAAATTCTTTATCTTTTTAAAGTATAAAAAGATCCAAGTCATTTGACCAAAGGCTTGGCGAACGTAAAGTTTTCTAATGAATGCTGTTACCAATAAAAAATAAATATTAATAAGGGGGTCGTAATAATGATAAATGCAAATAAGTACTGGAAAGTGGTATGCCGTTATGGTCATGTAGGTAAAAGAAAAGAAATAACTGTTTCAAGGTATTTGGAAACAGATAACAAATGTAATTTGATGGACGTGCTGAAAATTGTTGCTGAGATGCCTGGAATTAAAAAAAGACAAACTATGATGTCATCCATAGTCAAAGCAGAACCTATTAGTAAAGAACAATACACGCATGGAAAAGAGGAAGAAAAACAAAATTTTTATTTACAAAGATTAAGGACGTACCGGCAGAACGGGAAAAATCCGATGCAAAATCGTGCCTATCCTTAAAGGAATTGTTTTCGGGCTTATAAACGTTTATGGTTGCCTTTTTTTCTGGGGAATCCTAATATAAAGATGTCTTATAATAGTTAAACTTTGAGTGGTTTTTAATATAAATGTAACGGAAATATAGACCGCCAGGCAATGGAGGGGAATGATAATATGTGTGGAAGGTATACGTTGCTAAGTGATGAGCTTGATATATTAAAGGAATTTGATGTACAGCGAATTGATTCGTACGAACCAAACTACAATATCGCACCGGGTCAACGGGTACTCGCAGTTATTCGTAATGGAAATGATAAGCGGGCGGGTTATTTAAAGTGGGGGCTTGTACCTTCTTGGGCCAATGATGAAAAGATTGGCTATAAAATGATTAATGCCAGAAGTGAAACCGTTCATCAAAAACCGAGTTTTAAAACGTTGCTGAAACGTAAACGATGTTTAATTGTAGCCGACAGTTTTTATGAATGGAAAAAAACGGACAAAACAAAACAGCCTAAGCGTATTCAGTTAGCTGATCGAAAACTATTTGCGTTTGCTGGTCTATGGGATAAGTGGGAGGATGGAGATCGGAATCTTTTCACATGTACGATCTTAACAAAAGAAGCAAACGGTTTTATGCAGGATATCCATCACCGTATGCCAATTATTCTTCCAAAAGATAAAGAGGATGAATGGCTATCACCAAATGAAATGGATCCAACTTCAGCTCATCAATTTTTGCAGTCAATCGATGTAGACGAATTAACAGCACATGATGTATCCAGCTATGTTAATGCAGCTAAAAATAATGATAAGACATGTATTGAACCCCTTGCAGATTAAAGGAACGGGGTACCAATTGTCTGGTAACCCGTTCTTGTTTTCTTGCTTATGCGTCCGCTTCTGACCAGCCGCCTCCGCTTTTTACAATCCAGCTGCGGCTCCTAGCGACTAGCAAATAGTTAGTCCTGATGAAGGTACGTAAAGTTCGACGTACCTTCACAGTCCTAACTATTTGTACGTCGCTAACCAGTCGCCTTCGCTTTTTATGCTGCTTTTGATCGTTTTCGTTCTTTTTCTTCTTCTTTGGCAACTTTTATGAACTTTTTCGTCTCGTATACTACCACTCCTGAGAGGCCGAGCAAGCCGATTAAGTTCGGTATTGCCATAAGTGCATTCATAATGTCGGCGATGCCCCAAACGATACCTAGTTTCTCAATGGCACCGTAGAATACAACTAACACGAACACTATGCGATAAATGGGAACTGCTTTATCATTAAACAAATAACTGAAACACTTTTCCCCGTAATAAGACCAGCCAACAAGTGTTGAAAATGCGAATAATACAATACCGATTGTAACGATATAACCGCCTGTTGAACCAAGGAAATGGGCAAATGAAGCCGCAGTTAAATCTCCTCCATTTAGAGTTGAGCCCGCGTACATATCGGCCATGACAATTGTAATTCCTGTGATAGAACATACTATTATCGTATCAATCAGCACCTGGGTCATCGAAACTAAAGCCTGACGTCCGGGATAGTCGGTTTTTGCTGCAGCTGCAGCAATTGGTGCCGACCCAAGACCTGCTTCGTTTGAGAACACACCTCGTGCTACACCATATCGTATTACTGTACCCAAGATACCTCCACCAATGGCACTACCAGTGAATGCATCATTGAATATTAATGCAATTGCGCTTGGTACAATGTCTAAATTCATAATAATAATGATTAATCCGCCTATTACATAAAATAACGCCATAACTGGAACAAAAAACGCTGTGACGCGACCAATACTTTTTATTCCGCCTAAGATAACCAAACCAGTTAAAACAGTCAGTAAAATTCCGGTAACCCATGTTGGGATACTGAAAGAACGTTCTAATGCATCTGAAACCGAATTTGACTGAACCATATTACCGATTCCAAACGCCGCTACTGCCCCGAAAATTGCAAAAAGAACCCCAAGCCATTTTGCCTTTAAACCACGTTCTAGGTAATACATTGGTCCACCGGACATTTCACCGCGGCTGTTCACTACACGGTATTTAACTGCGAGCAGTGCTTCTGAATACTTTGTAGCCATTCCAAACAGCGCACTGATCCACATCCAAAATACTGCCCCTGGCCCACCAAGCACAACAGCTGTTGCGACACCAACAATGTTACCGGTTCCAATAGTGGCCGCCATAGCCGTTGTCAGTGCCTCATAGTGACTAATATCTCCCTTAGACGCTTTATCCTGCCGCTTTGGACTGAACGCAAGTCTTAACGCATAAGGAAGTGTCCGGAACTGTAAAAATGCTAACCTAATGGTTAAATACAGACCTGTTCCAACTATTAGTATCAAGGTTGGCGGTCCCCAAACAAAACTACTTATATTGCTAATGATCTCATCCATGTTACTCCCCCTTTGTTCACTTTTAGTATTATGTGCCTATAGTAAATATTCCGAAAATTATAGAGAAAAGTCAAGAGATATTTTGAACTTTTTCACTTTTATTGATAAGATGTTAGTTTAATTATTTCTTTTGAGGGAAAAAGTAAGATAGAATTAACTTGATTCTGAGGGAATTAAGGCAGTTTATTGCTTCAGTTGCGAGAAAATGGTTCAAGTATCAAGGGTATGATAAAGTTAATAGTGGAATGTTAAATAGTACGTCTATTAGACAAACCAACAGAATATAACAGTTAAGGAGAGACAAATCATGAGAAACAATAAGTTATTATTTGGAATGATGATTGGCGGGCTCATCGGTGGGCTAGTCACATTGTTCGACCGGGAGACACGTTCGAGAACAAAAGTGCAATTTCTTAATGCAAAAAGGAAAACAAATTATTATGTAAAAAATCCTTCAGAAGCGGTCAGTACTGCAAGGATTGCTTGTAATAAATTCAATGAATCGTTTAATTCAAGTGCTGATAATGCAATTAATGCCTTGGAACAGGTTGAACAAACGATTGAAAAAATAACAAGTAAGAATGAACAACCAAAACGATTAGAATCAGTAGAATAACTAGCGGGAACAAGGGGGATGCATATGAGGAGAGCTGTTAAGTTTCTAAAACAACTTTTTCAAAAGGTATTAGAGGTAGATGTGTTTGGTACAGCGGCACAGCTTGCTTACTTTTTCCTGCTATCTTTATTCCCCTTTTTATTATTTTTAGCCACATTAATTGGGTATTTAACTTTTGACGTACAGCGGGTTTTGTCATTTATAAGTGTTTATGCACCTGAGGAAATCATGACTTTAATTAATACAAATGTCACACAGTTGGTGAACGAACAAAATGGCGGGCTGTTGTCCATCGGTATTATTGGTACCATCTGGTCTGCATCAGCAGGTATTAATTCAGTAATGAAGGGGTTTAACGTGGCGTATGAGGTAGAGGAAGACCGTTCCTTCATAGTTGCTAGGCTGATTGCCATCGTGCTTACGATAGCAATGGTTGTTGTTATCTGTATGGCGTTTGCTTTACCTATTTTTGGAAGATGGGTTGGAGATTACCTTTTCTCCATTCTCGGATTGTCGGCCGGATTTCTTCAAGTATGGGGCACATTACGATGGGTACTGTCATCTGTTGTGTTTTTTATCGTACTCTTGGCACTTTATAAACTAGCACCCAATCAGCGAATAATATTAAAAGATGCAGTATGGGGCGCTGTTTTTGCCACAATCGGGTGGCAGCTCGTTTCCTTGGCGTTTTCCTTCTATGTAAGTACTATTGGAGATTATTCAGCAACGTATGGAAGTCTGGGTACAGTTATTATATTAATGATTTGGTTTTATATTTCAGGAATTATAATTATTACAGGTGGTGTGATTAACGCCATTGTTAAACATAGACGTATTGGCAGGCTTGAAACGTAATAGGAGGGGGCATGGAATTTATACCGTGCCCTCTTCTTTTTAAAATTTGATAAGTTCACATTGTTCGTGATAAGGAAGGATGGACACAGTCAGGGCAGGCTGAACTCGGGCGAAGGAATGCGGAATACGTGCGAGAATAGGTGGAACTTGGGAGTGGACAAATCCGACTCGGGAGAGAAATAGCTGTCTCCCGACTTGGCTTAATTCTTGCCCAATTTTTTAATCAGCCTGGTTTTCGGGCAAGCATCACCGCTTTGATTTGTGTTTCCTAATTACCTCAACAATCTTAGTCCGTTCAGGATTACTAATATGGTGCTACCTTCGTGACCGACTACCCCTAGTGGTAAATCTAGTACTTGGAAAAGGTTCGATACTATTAAGAGTAGAATAACGCTCAAGGAAAACACGATGTTTTGTTTCACAATTTTATTCATTGTTTTTGATAGTTCAAATGCTTTCGCTATTTTAGGTAAATCATTTTTCATCAATACCACATCTGCTGTCTCCAGTGCGACATCCGTACCTTCCCCCATGGCAATTCCAACATTTGCAGTTGCAAGAGCGGGAGCATCATTAATGCCATCCCCAACCATTGCTACATGTTCAAATTTATTTCGCAGTACCTTTACATGGTTCACCTTTTCTTCGGGCAGGCAGCCGGCTATATAATCATCAATACCCGCTTCAGCCGCAATTGCTTTTGCTGTAATGTCATTGTCACCCGTAAGCATGACGGTGAATATATTCCGTTTTTTCAACTGTTTAATAGCCTGTTTTGCTTCTTTTCTTATTGTATCCTTCAATGCTAATAAGCCGATAACCTTATCATTTTTCTTAATAAATACCAGGCTCTTTCCTTCTGATGCAAGTTTCAATGCGGTGCCATCCTGAAATTCATCGGCCTCTTTTTCTCCAACAAACTGTGCCTTTCCGATCTTCCAGGTGTCCTGACCAACTTGTGCCTGAACACCATTTCCATTGGTGGTTTTATGGTGCTGAACATCAACAGTGAACGTCGCTATTTCCAATTGTTGTTTGCTATAATCAGCTATTGCTTGTGCCAAGGGATGAAGTGATTCATTTTCGATTGCTCCAATTATTTCTACCCCATGTTGCTCATCAACTCCTGGTTGAAAATATACATCCGTGACAACCGGCTTTCCATTTGTTAATGTTCCAGTTTTATCGAATGCAATTGCTTTTACATGGCTTAAATTTTCTATGTTTACGCCCCCTTTGAAAAGTACACCATTTTTCGCACCCTTGGAAATTGCTGATAAGGTCGCAGGCATAATTGATGCCACAAGTGCACATGGTGAAGCGACAACAAGTAAAATCATTGCACGATAGACACTCTCTGTCAGCGTCCAACCAAATAGAAGGTAGGGGAGAAACATCATAATACCAACTGCAAGAAGGACTGCTTTAACATAAGTTCCTTCAAATCTTTCGATAAAAAGTTGTGATGGTGATTTTTCATCTTGTGCAGATTGAACAAGGTTAATGATTTTCTGGAATAATGTTTGATCAGTTGGTTTAGAGATACGTACATGGATGGTGCCATCGATTGCAACCGTACCTGCATAAACTTCCTGATCAACCTGTTTGTTTACTGGAATTGATTCTCCTGTAATTGTACTCTCATTAATGGAGCTATTACCTTTTAAAATTATTCCATCAGCCGGAATTCTTTCGCCTGCCTTAACTAAAATTGTATGATCTATTTCTAATTCCGAAACTGGTATTACTTTTTCAATACCGTTTATAAGACAGAGCGCCGTTTCCGGCTGGAGATTCATTAGCGACGATATTTCTTTCTTGCTTTTGTTCATGGTATAGGTTTCAAGAGCACCGGATAAAGCGAAAATGAAAATGAGAATGGCCCCTTCTGTCCAATATCCAATGGCGGCAGAACCGATGGCAGCGAAAACCATTAGCATTTCCACATTTAGTTCCTTATTGGCAACTGTCTCCTCTATGCCTTCCTTTGCCTTTGCGAATCCCCCAATTGCAAAGGCAATCAGATGAAGGATAACGAATGCAGGATAGTTTATATAATCAGCAATAAACCAAGTAATTAAGATAGTTAATCCGCTTAACAATGCTGCAATTAATTCAATATGTTCGTAAGCCTTTTGGAAAAATGGCGATTTGAAAAGATTAGCTAACCTTTTTCCATTAGTATCATATAGTATTTCCGATTTAGTTGTCATGTTATTTCCTCCCCGTATTGATAATGATATTCGTTGTTAATTAGAATAATTATAAATAAATATTTATTATTATATTATCATTGAAAAAAATAATGTCAACAAATTTTTGTATAAAAAAAAGACACACTCGTGTGCGTCTTTTTAGATTAGAAACAGGTGCGACTTCAAATTCCGGGCATAGTCCTATCTATTTGTACGCCACTAACCAGTCGCCTTCGCATTTTATTCAATAACCATATTCTTTTTTAAGATAGTGGCAATAAGTACGAATAGCAGCATTCCTACTATTACATAAAAGAAGGATACTCCCGGGATTATTTGAATAAATAATCCTCCCAGATAAGGTCCGCTTATGCTTCCAATGCTAAAAGCTACACCGGTCATAATGTTCCCGGTTGGGAGTAAGGAACGAGGGAGAACGTCTGCTAAATATGTAATACTCAGTGAGAACAATGAGCCGACAAATATCCCAGCAAGTGTAAATAAGATAAATAGTGCAATTGCGGATGATTCAAAAAATGTCGCTAAAAAGAAACAGAAACTGCCTGCAGATAGTACTGAAATCAGGATGTTTCGACGACCCAAACGGTCACTTAACATTCCCAGTGGGAGCTGTGAAATAACACTGCCAGCAGCAAAGCACGGTATGATAAGCGATAATGTTTCGACGTCGTGACCAATCCGCAACCCGTACACCGGAAATATTCCATGAAGAGTCGCTTCCAAAAATCCATAACCAAATGCAGGCAACAGGGCAACCCAGGCAATTTTTCCGGTTTGAATAAATCGTTTAATAGAACTTGTCCCGTGATTTGTCGTAACATCTTCTTCAGGCCATTTATTTCGAATAAACACAAGCATTGACCAAACAATCATACTTAATAGTGCAGAAAGCAGAAATGGGAGCGCCTCATTAATTGCCAAAAGATTTGTCATCAATGGCCCCAATGTAAAACCAATTCCAAAAAATAACCCGTATAACGCAATGTCCCGACCTCTTGATTCCTTACTACTAGTTGTTGTAATCCAGGTCTGTGTTCCAAAATGGAGCATATTATCTCCAATGCCAATTAGCACACGGAGGATAAACCAGAACCATAATGCATCCCATACTGGAAAGAGTGCCATTGATATGAATACAAGCATCCCGCCATAAACAATGATTGGTTTAAAACCAAATTTCCGCATGGGCTTCTCCATGAATGGGGAGGCGATTAAAACCCCTATGTATAATCCCGTGGCATGAAGGCCGTTAACAGACGAAGGAACACCATTTTGTTCCAGGATAATTGCCAGAAGCGGGAGGATCATCCCTTGTGAGAAGCCGGAAATCGAAACAAGGGAGATCAAAATCCAAAATCTAGACCGCGCTGAAGCCAAAAAACATACCTCCATTTTAGAAAATATTGGCTTATCGCCAGAATTAATGGCGAAAGCCTTAGATTTTTTTATAAGATCAGAATAAATAAAAACCTGTCTAGCTCCAGCGCCCAGAAGCTGCCGTCATAAGCAATGGACACTACGAACGCTAAACCCATGCGTTCTACGGCCCCTTGCTTATGCGTCCGCTTCTAAACGGGGCGCTTGCGCTTTTCTTATACTTAAGTCCTTTAAATATTTATCCTTCCTTAAGTGCAAAAAACGTTTCCTTATACAATCTAATTCTTATTTAATGAAAGGTCAAACAGGATTTCTATGGTAAAACCACTAAACAGGTTATAATAAAGAATAAACAGGTTATATGTATTTAAAGAAATTTTTTTTAAATGGAGGGCTATAAAATGAAATTTTATCTAAAAGACAGCGGGATGCGCATTGACCTCGACTATGGTGAATTGTCTATTTCAGGAAATGAGGATTATGGATACAGACCGTTTCAGTTAATGGTTGCTTCGATTGTTGGCTGCAGTGGATCCGTTTTTCGAAAAATTTTAGAAAAACAGCGCACGGAATTTGAAGATCTAACCATTACAGCAGATGTAGAAAGAAACCCGCAGGAAGCTAATCGAATTGAACATATTACGCTTCATTATTTTGTAAAAGGGTACAATCTTAATAAAGATAAGTTAAAGAAAAACCTTGAACTTTCAAGGAAAAATTGCTCTATGATACGATCAGTGGAATCCAGCATTAAAATTGAGGAAAGTCTTGAAGTAATTGAACTGAGCCGCTAAAAATTGTAGGTATAATATTCGTGTGTCAGAAAAAACTAGAGATAAATGAAAGGGATGTGACACATGAACAAAAAACCGCTAATTTGGGCAGTATTCATTATTTTTTGTATGGTATTAGTCTTTCCAGTGTCTGGTTACAGTAAAGAAAAAAAGTCTCAGCAAGATGAATTTGCTGTTCCAAATCACGTTCTTACGATTACAAAAGAAAATACCTATAGTAATTCAGCAGAAGATCAGGAGATTGTCGAACCAAGCAAGGCAACAAAAGCATTCATTGAAGAATTAGATATTCCTGTTGAAAATCCCGATTTAATTAAAATGCTTAACGAGACGAGTGTGAAGCCATCTCCATTTTCAATTGGATACCGTGGGATGATTTATCTTGGAAGATGGGCATTAAACTATAAATCAACAAACACAACGGTTAATTGGGAATATCAGAAAATCAATACGAATGAGCAAAATAATCTGGGTGGAGAGTCACCTCAAAAAATGCATTATATACAAAAGGAACAAAGGGAAATTACTGGTGCATTGGTCAATAAAATAGCTAGTCCAGAAGATGTGAAGAAAATGATCCTTCTTGACGCTGCTAAGGAAACAAAACTGCCTCTTTCTTATCAAACCATTATAGGGAAAGATACACAGAAAGAAAATAACTACACTATCCCGGTTAATAAATATGGAACATTAACTGCGTACGTACCGGCGGTTATTGATAAGGGGCAGGTTACCTTTGGCGACATTTATATTCAACTGAAGGGAAACAACAAGTCAATCCAAGTTAAAAATGTAACGAAACAGGGGATTGGGGCATGGATTCCAATTCAGGATCATTTAGCATTTTCTTTTACATTGCAATAAGTCTTACGTAAGCCCTTTATGTTAAGGGGCTTTTTTATTGTGCGCCAGTCATGGCGACTATCTAGGTGGTGAAAGTCCACTGTGGGGGTACACACCGACTAACTACTAGAGAAACGCAAGGCAATTATCGTGAGGTAATGGCTGAAGGAAGCGTGTATCAAAATCTTGGCTCGACGAACAGAAATCTGATACCAAGGCTTTATAGGTGGATAAGGCTCCAATACAAGTCAAAGTCCAAAAGGTGTGCGTAATCCTATAAAGTAAATTAGGCGAGTAAAAGAGGAAAGATAGTTGTCTTACCCTGGGAGGTCTCACGGACAGCTGAGGAGTCCCCTATAAAGAAGGCTGGTCGGAAAAGGTTTATCGTGAGAAGTCAGCCGAAGCCATAGTAGTGAAGATATCACGAAGGGCTGAACAATTTATAGTGTTTCTACGCCATGAATGCACGCTAGATATACTTCAGAATGTGTTAATGAGGAAAGTATGAGCGTATCTCAGAGGATACTCAAAAACGAAGTGTCTTACCGTTACGTGAAAGGAAAGGAAGAAACGAGTGTGGAGCTTTTAGAAGAAATCTTAAGTAATCAAAATATGAATCAAGCCTATAAGCGCGTGTATCGCAATAAAGGCGCAAGTGGAGTAGACGGAGTGAGTATAGAAGAATTGAAGGGATATCTTAAAGAACATAAGGATGAACTTCGTTCTCAAATCCGAAAAAGGAAATACCAACCAGCGCCAGCATTGCGTGTAGAGATTCCAAAAGAAAATGGGAAAATGCGCAAACTAGGTATCCCAACGGTTGTTGACAGAGTAGTACAGCAAGCAATCAGTCAAAAACTGAGCCCCATATTCGAAAAACAATTCAGCGAATATAGCTACGGTTTCCGACCGGGAAGAAGCTGTGAGATGGCAATCATCCAAGCGCTGGAATATATGAATGACGGATATGAGTGGTTAGTAGATATTGACCTAGAACGATTCTTTGATACGGTGCATCACGACAAATTGATGAGAATCATCTCCCATACGATAAAAGAGGGGGATATAATTTCCCTTATACGGAAATATCTCGTAAGTGGCGTGATAGTCCACGGTAAATATAAAGATACGTTAGTTGGAACACCACAAGGAGGCAACCTTAGTCCACTTCTAAGCAATATTATGTTGAACGAGATGGATAAGGAACTGGAAACAAGAGGTCTGCGTTTCGTCAGATACGCAGATGATAGTCTCATTTTCGTCAAAAGCGAAAAAGCAGCGAATAGAGTGCTCACTTCCATTACAAAATTTATCGAGAAGAAATTGGGATTAAAGGTCAATGCGGAAAAGAGTAAAATCTCCCGCCCTAGTGAAACAAAATTTCTAGGATTCGGTTACTATTTTGATTTTAATAAGGGAAAGTTTCAACCAAGACCGCATGAAAGTTCGATTCAGAAATTTCAAAGGAAATTGCGAAAGTTAACAAAAAGAAATTGGAGCATCTCATTAGATGACAGGATCGTCAAGTTAAAACAGGTCATATTTGGCTGGGTCAACTACTTCAAGATAGCCAACATGAAGAAAGCACTCGGAGCAATCGACGCAAAACTTCGCTCCAGACTGCGAATAATCATTTGGAAGCAATGGAAGAACAGCAGGAAGAGAATAAAATCCCTTGTCCAGCTTGGCATTCCCAAAGAGGAAGCAAAAGGCTTAACTTACTGTCGAAGGGGTTATCGTTTCATTGGGCTATCCAAGGTAGTTCATAAAGCTTTATCTAACAAACGTCTAAAGCAAAGGGGTATTCCCTTTGCCTTAGACTACTACTTAAAAGTACACACTGCGATATAAATTGAACCGCCGTATACGGAACCGTACGTACGGTGGTGTGAGAGGGGCGGAAAGTCATTTAACTTTCCCCTCTACTCGATTACATTTTAATTACGTTCGCCCATTAGTTCTTGAGGACAAGCCAAGATTTTCTAACTTTTGTGTAGATGATGGCGGAAAAAAGCCCATTGGACTTTATCCGCAGCGTATTAAGACAATTGTGCAGCGAGAGTTAGGCAGTATTTATTAATTGATACCTTCTTCCTCGAAAATCCTTGCTAATTTTTTTACATCAACCACAAGGTTTTTGATGACTTCATGTGCTTTGGATGCAGGATTCGCGATCCCGCATTTCAGAAAATAGTAATCCAAATCTAAATAATTCCCAATTTTTATGAATTCATCTGAGGTTGATGTAAATAACTGAATAATTTTTGTTCCCGGCTGGCAGAACATAATATTTGCAAGCCCGGCACCATTCGGGCTTATGATAACCTTGGCTGAAGAAAAAATATCGAGTTGTTCTTGTACGGTTAGGGAGCTTAAAATAATCTTTTTGAATCCCTTTTTAGTCAAAAGTGTCATAAGTTTGGGTTCATTGGCAACCTTTCTCCACGAGGCGTCTTCCCGGCTAATATAGATACGTTCAAAATCACTTGAACTTGGATGGGATTTTGATTTAAGAAATGAGTCCCGGAGGAATTCAATTGTCCATTTCACACATGTTCCTGCGTTAAATGGAACGGATGGCAATATCAAATTTTCAGCTTTCAGGTGCTTTCCAGGGGGGATTTGTAAGATTTTATTCTCAGGGATGCCAAGCATTTTAACCGTTTCCCGCTGAAATGGCAATGTCATAAGCGGTAGGACATACTTATCGATCTTAAAGCCGCTGAGCTGCAGCAAACGATAACGCCCCAGTGTATCGTGTAACCAATGCCAGTAATTAGAGTGCCCAGCCCATGCTAGAACGCCCAAATTACCATAATATGGGGAGGCAGAAGGGATGTTATTGACTGCGATCTTTTCAAAGTAATTCCAATATTGATAAAAGACCATATCACGCAAACATTTGTAATCAGGTGTCAATGCATAAACCATTCCCTCCCCTTTATCACACATCCATATACTGCCATTTTCTACCTTTGAAACATAAGATTTGTCAAACGTGTGGTTCTCGCCAAACCGCGGTGGGGATACCCAATCAACCCATTGCGGCGCATCTCCTTTTGGCAGCGCATATTTCACCGTCTCATTTATATGAAATTCCTTATATACATCTTGTAAATCTGGTTTTGGGGTAGTTTCTTTAATCCAATCTAGCGTATTGATATATATATCTTTCATACATGGTACATCTCCTTTTCATAAGCAACCTTAGCCTACGCCCTGTTTTTGCACATATCCTTTATTACTCCATAATATGTAGAAGAGTCATCAAAAGTGTTAAACTATTGTCCGAATATACCAACTAAATAAGCTTATAATGAACTGAAACGGGGGTAAAATTATTAAATGATAAACGTACTGGTAACCGGTGCAGGCGGATTTATAGGTAAAAATCTTATCGATAGACTGCACAGGGAAAAAGGAGTCCTTGTCAAACAGTATCATCGCGGGGATGACCTGTCGCAGCTGTATAGACATTTAAACGATTCGGATATCATCTATCATCTGGCGGGGGTGAACAGGCCTCAGCATAATGAGGAATTTGCAAGGGTAAATCGTGATCTTACTAAACTAATCGTCAACTATTTAAGAGAAAATCAAAAGACGCCGAAAGTTGTTTTTTCCTCCTCTACACAAGCGGAATTAGATACACCTTATGGGGTAAGTAAAAAAGCCGCCGAGGATGTGATTAAAAATTATAGTAATGTAACTGGAGCAGATGTATGCATTTATCGACTTCCAGGTGTCTTCGGCAAATGGTGTAAGCCACATTATAACTCCGTCGTTGCTACCTTTTGCCATGAAATTTCTCATGATAAAGAAATCGATGTCCATGATGGGAAGAAAAAACTTGAACTCGTATATATTGACGATGTTGTAGACAGTTTTGTAAGCTGTCTTGCCTTGAAAAATAAGGAAGGGAATTTCTATTCTTCTATTAGTCAAACCTTTCATTCCACGGTAGGAGAGTTGGCTAATAAACTTTACGAAATAAGGGATATGCGGAAATCACTAATCATACCTGACCTGTCCAACAAACTAACAAAGTACTTGTATACGACCTATCTATCTTATTTAGACAAGAATAATTTTTCATATGATTTACCGGCGCATCTAGATGAACGGGGAAGTCTGGTTGAGTTAATCAAATCACAGCAGGCTGGTCAAGTATTTATGTCAACATCACGAAAAGGTGTTATAAGGGGAAATCATTATCATCATACAAAAGTAGAGAAATTCTGTGTGATTAGGGGATCGGCGAATATTAAATTAAGAAAGGTCGATTCCGATGAACTGATCACTTATACAGTTTCGGACCAAAACATTGAGATTGTGGATATACCTCCTGGCTTTACCCATCTGATTGAGAACGTAACGGATGGTGAGATGATTGTTTTATTTTGGGCAAATGAACTATTTGATCCGGATAACCCGGATACCATACCATTGAAGGTCCAGCTGGACGAAACTGATGAAAAGAAAGGATGATAATTGTGTCAAAAGACAAGACATATACACTTCAGGAAGACGATATTTGCCTTGTAGCCTATCCAAAGTCAGGAAACAATTTCCTGCTATTTCTCGTCGCCATGTTATTATACCGAAAAAAAATGGACTGGGCCACAAAGGGTGAAATGATTCAAAATGTGTCGAGTGAACCAATCAAAAATTTGCCAACCCCGCATCTTGTATGGAGTCATAAAAGGTATGACCCATCTTATCCTAAAGTTATTTACCTTGTAAGGGATCCCCGGGATGTTGTCGTTTCCTATTATCACCATTTCCAAAAGTATTATGGTGAAAGCCGTGACTTTGATAAATTTTTTGAAGCGTTTATGGATGGGAAAATTGGCCCCGGATTATGGGACACGAATATAGAAAGCTGGCTTGACAATCAGAAAAAAGTTAAAAATGGTTTTCTGCTTGTTAAATATGAGAATCTTCTTCAAGACACTGCGAAAGAAGCGCACAGGATTATTAACTTCTTAAACTTAGACAGGACAGAAAAAGAAATCAACGAAGCGGTAAATTGGGCCTCTTTCGATAATATGAAAGCATTGGAAAAGAAACAGCAATCCCATATAAATGGTAGTTCATCGTTTGTCAATAAAACCATGCCTTTTGTAAGGGAAGGCAAAGCGAATAAATGGAAATCTGTTTTGAGCAATGCGCAGCAGCAGCAAATTATTCAAACATTTAATAAGACTTTAACAAGGTTAGGGTATAAATAAAGCACTCATTTTAAAAGCCTTCTGATAATGGAAGGCGTTTTTTATTTCAGAAAGGTGTGAATAGCGATGCTAAAATTATTGCTGATTGCAGCCGATACCTCCCAATTTACAAATAATAATTATTATTACTTGGAGACAGAATTAGCAAAAATAACGAAGCTAATGGTTTATCGGAAATCTGGTCCGATAAGCAAAATATTACGAAATATACCCGAAAAACCAGATTTCATTTTAATAGTAAATGACGTGGGTAAAACTTTTGCACCTTATGTTACTGGTTTAACCGATATCAGTATACCTGTGGGGCTGGTTGTGAATGATGCGCACCGGTTTGTGGGCCAACGGAGAAGATATATTACGAATAATCAAATCAGAACATTCTTTGTCATATCTCAGCATAATTTTTACAATCATTATCCCCGCCAATGTTATGATCAGGTATTCTTTCTCCCTCAATTTGCTAATACCACAATCTTTAAAGACTACGGTGGAAAAAAGAAAATCGATTTAATGATGCTGGGTGAAGTTTCTCTTCCGCAAATCTACCCATTAAGGGAAAAGGTCCTACAGCATTATAGAGATACTCCCGAATTTTTCAATCAGCCCCATCCAGGATGGAGAGATTTTACAACGAAACAGGCAGAAAAGGCATTGATCGGTGAAAACTATGCCAGGACCATTAACCAGGCGAAGCTATTTTTTGCATGCGGTTCGGTTCGGCAAGTTGTGACATTTAAATATTTTGAAGTGCCAGCGTGTCACACATTATTAATGGCCCCTGCCTTACCAGAACTTGAGGAGATCGGCTTGATACCAGGCAAACATTTTGTAGATATTAACGAGGAAAACTTTTCGGAAAGGGCTGATTATTATTTGAGGAATACAAAAGAGCTGGAAAGGATTACAGAAGAGGGGTATCGATTCGTTCATAACCATCATTCAACCGCTCATCGGGCAAGGCAATTAGTTGGGAAGATAAAGACGATTTTATAAAATGGAGGTTATTAGCATACTTGCACTAGGGAGAAATGAAAAAGTTAAAAAAGACATGATTCCAATTTATAATGGGAATTATGTCCTTTTTAGATATTTTGATACCTTTTGTGTCACGCCATTTATCGTTTACGTTTAAAAAGAGCTTGTGTTGTGATAACATTTGCTTTCATAAGAATTTGTTCAATTTCGGCTGATGACATTAATTCATCATTGGATTGATACCGTTCGAAGGAAACCTTTGGTAAACTCTCGTACCTTTTCTTTACATCCTTTGAAGCATTGACAGGTAAAATGACATAGTAGTTTTCATCAAATTTATAGGTGTCTTTTGATTCAGCATTTGATACTAACACCTCGTGGAATTTCTCACCCGGACGTATCCCAATCTCATTTATGGTAATATCTTTTGCGGCAAAATGACTCTCTAGAACACTAATCAAATCGACAATCCGGCATGCTTTCATTTTCATGACAAATGTTTCCCCACCAATCGCTTGTTCAGATGCATGTATCAATAAATCAATGGCCTCGGAAACGGTTAGGAAGAAGCGTGTCATTTCCCTGGATGTAAGTGGAACTGTATGATGGCTTTCAATTTGCTCTTTAAAAAATGGAATCGCACTGCCATTGGTCCCAATAACATTACCACCTCGGATACAGACAAAACGCGTATGACTGCTTAATTGATTGGCGTGAATGATTAGTTTTTCACCGATCGCTTTTGTTAGTCCATAAAAGTTGATTGGTTCAACAGCTTTATCTGTCGAAACATCAATGACTTTTTTAACTCTTTGATTTAAACTAGCTTTGATAATATTCTCCGTACCATTTACATTGGTTTTTAAAGCTTCTGAAGGCTGGTCTTCACATATTGGTACATGTTTGAGTGCCGAAAGATGGAATATATAATCAACATTTTTTGCTGCTTCGTTCACTGCTTCAAAATCTCTTACATCACCAATCACAAATTTTAAATAAGGATTATCTGAAAATGTTCTTTTCATTTTCACCTGAGCAAATTCATTACGTGAAAAGATCCTTATTTCCTTTGGTTGAAATGAAAGTAATTTTTTGACGAGTTCATGTCCCCAGGAACCTGTCCCCCCGGTAATCAATATTGTTGTATCTTGAAACACATTTAAACAACTCCCTATAGTTATAATACCTATTGTTTATAATCATCAGGTTAATAGATACATATGAACATGGCCGATGACTTGGATGACAGGAATTCTTCTCAAATAGGTTCCCGAATTTCTTGTATATACCTTATTTGATAACCGACATCATTCAAATAGGTTATACCTTAACTTATGAAGAAAATAATAGATTGTATATGATATACGTTTAAGTAAAGGGAAAATAGACAATTGCAGGGAGTCCAAATGTGATATATGAGACCGTCATATAAGGAAATCTGACCGCTTTAGACTTAACTTGCGGTCAGATCAAAGGAAAATGGTAGAGAAGTTATCGCTTCGCCAAAAACCAGCCATTTTTCAAATTCTCCCGGTTATAATAAAATCGCTCATGATCTTCATAACGCAACATGGTCCCGCCGGCGGCTTCAACAATCACCTGGCCCGCACCAGTGTCCCATTCCATCGTTGGGGCAAAGCGAGGGTAGTAGTCGGCTTTGCCCTCTGCCACAAGACAGAATTTCAGAGAGCTTCCGGCTGATACCACATCGACTTCATGATCACTGCGCAGCTCTTCAATAAATACCTCGGTTTCTTCTGACATATGGGAGCGGCTTGCGACCACATTGACGACGGTGCTCGGGACAACAGTCGGCAGCTTCAAACTTTGCTTAATCAGCGTTTCATCATCAGTCAAATCCACACATGACGCATTCTCCAATTTAAATGCACCTAGACTGGTCCTTCCAAAATAAAACGCATCCAGCACCGGAGCATAAATGACACCCATCACAGGATAGCCGTCCTCAATCAACGCAATATTTACGGTAAACTCGCCATTTTTCCTGATGAACTCTTTCGTTCCATCCAGCGGATCAATCAGAAAAAACACAGACCAATCCTTGCGTTCAGCATATGGAATCTCGCTGCCTTCCTCGCTTAAAACAGGGATATCGCTATACGCCTTCTGAAGCCCGTTGATAATCGTCTGATGTGAACGCCAATCCGCTTCTGTCAGAGGTGATTCGTCTACCTTCATCTCAACCGAAAAATCCTGATCATAAACGTCTAGAATCTCACGACCGGCATCCAATGATATATCCAGCATCGTCTTTAAACTTACATCAATCATATTTCAGGTATCCTTTCGTTTTCAAATAGGAAATGATCGTCCGTACCGATTCTTCTATACTCAGCTTATTTGTATCCACCGTGATTTCCGGGGTCACTGGTGCTTCATATGGTGCATCAATTCCAGTAAATTCTTTAATCTCACCAGCCCGTACTTTCTTATACAGCCCTTTTGGGTCACGTGATTCACACGTTTCTAAACTTGCATCGACAAACACCTCAATGAATTCATTGTCGTCCAGCAGATTACGTATTTCATCACGGTCTTGGCGAAACGGGGAAATGAAAGCGGACAACGTAACCAATCCGGCTTCAACCATCAGCTTGGATACTTCCCCAATGCGACGGATGTTTTCTTTCCGGTCTTCTGGACTGAAACCTAGATTTTTATTCAAACCATGGCGGATATTGTCCCCATCCAAACGATACGTCCGGATACCCATTGTATGCAGTTGTTTTTCCAGCTCAACCGAAATAGTCGATTTACCTGAACCGGAAAGGCCGGTGAACCACACCACGGCGCTCTTATGGTTATTCAATTGCCTTCGATGTTCTTTCGTTACTTTCGAATGATGCCATTTAATATTTTTAGATTTTGCCATAAATGCTTCCTCCTAAAACCACACATTATAAATGATAAAAACAGACGTCACCATCACTAATAGACTAAGCGGGAACCCAACCTTTACGTAATCTGTAAACTTGTAGCCGCCGGGGCCATACACAATCAAATTCGTCTGGTAACCGATTGGTGTGACAAAACTTGCAGAGGCAGCTATCGCAATGAGGACAGCAATACCAATTGGGTCGATAGCAAGTGTCTGCGCCATTTCAATCCCAATTGGGAGCATTATGACGGCTGCTGCACTATTGGTGATAATTTCTGTAAATACATTTGTTAGGATATAGATTATGAACAGAATGACCACTATTCCTAATGGCTCACCAAAATCCAATAAGACGGCCGCAATCCAGTCCGCAAGACCCGTTTTCATCATGGCAGTGCCAATTCCAAGCGAACTGGCAATCAATAATAAAACATTGAAGTGAACATACTTCTTCGCTTCCTGAGGTGTGATAACTTTCGTACTCAAAAATACCAGTACTGCCAGTGCCGTCGCTTTAAACATGCTGAGCCACCCCAGTGTCACCGTCATAATCATTGCGAACAGTATGAGGATGGAAAACCAGCCTTTCTTAGCGTTCTGATTCAGGGATGCCGGTGTATCTAATGACGATACAACAAAAAAGTCGTTCGATTGCTGATATTTTTCAACGAAATCAGTACCTGCCACTAGCAATAATGAATCCCCGGGCTTTAGAACGATGTCCCCGATCTTGCTCCGGATTCGCTCATTATTCCGGTGTACTGCAATAACACCTGCATCATACCGTGAGCGGAACTGTGACTGTTTAATTGACTTGGATAAAAGTGATGATTGGTTTGACACAACTGCATCCACTAAATTGATCGATCCATCCTTAAGATCATCAAGGTCAAAGTTCGTCCCTGTTTCCAACTCTAGTCCTTTAATTTTCTGCAGGTCAGCGATAGTTGAAATCAGACCTGTAAAAATTAGCCGATCACCACTTTGAATAACCGTTGTTGACCTTACAGGTGAAATCCGTTGAAAATCATCGCGGATAATTTCAATCAGATAAAGACCTTTCAAATCACGTAGGCCTGCTTGCTCAACACGTCTGCCAAGATGTCCAAAGTCTTGTGTCACCTGCATTTCAGCAATGTATTCTTTAGAGTCTTCCTTGATCTGTTGGCCGAAACCTTTGTTATCTGGCAGTAATTTATATCCGATTGTAAATAAATAAACGAGTCCAATCAGTGCAACCGGAATACCAACGACAGTTAATGTAAATAATGAAAAACCATCCAGTCCATAATCCAACATCAAGCCATGAACAACTAGATTTGTGGACGTTCCCATTAACGTTATCATTCCGCCTAAAATTGTGGCATATGATAAAGGAATCAGAAACTTGGAAGGAGCGATGCCACGGTTTTCACACCATTTTTTAATAATTGGTGTAAACGTAACGACAATCGGCGTATTATTCAAAAAAGCCGAAAATGCAGATGTCGGTACAAAAAAGCGCAGCATTGAATCTGTGTGATTACGGCTATTCTTAAGTAACCTTTCCATCATTCGATCGATCAAACCGCTCTTCTGTACAGTCCCTGCAACAATGAATAATAACGCAACCGTCAGCATTCCTTCATTGGAAAAACCGCTCAATGCTTCATCAACCGTCAAAATGCCGGACAACAATAATATAATTAACACTGAAAAAATGACCATGTCAGCCCGGGCCACTTCGAAAATCAGCATGGCAAACATGGTCAACAGTAATGACGAAACAAACATCATCTCAAACGACATGGGATATCAGATCCTCTTTTAGTACGTGCTCAAAAAGAAAAATAGAGCGGTCTTTTCGAACAGTCTTTCTCAATTTTTCTGCATTCCTTTGATCAGCACATCTGCAACTTCTGGACGGGAAAATTCTTTTGGCGGACGTTTACCGTTGCGAAGCAGTTCACGCACTTTTGTACCACTTAAGTGGATATGATTCTCCTTGTTATGCGGACAAGTTTTCGCGGATGCCATATTTTCACATACTTTGCAGTAAAATGCATGTTCAAATTTGAAAATCTGAATGCCGATCTCTTCTTCAAATTGTGCTATCAGCTCTTGAGCTTCATATGTCCCATAGTAGTCACCGACCCCGGCATGATCACGCCCGACAATAAAATGTGTGCATCCATAGTTTTTTCGCACAATTGCATGCAAAATCGCCTCTTTTGGACCAGCATAGCGCATTGCCGCCGGATAGATAACAAGGCGTACACGATCTTTTACATAATAGTTTTCTACTATTGTTTTATAGCTTTCCATCCTTACTATTGCCGGAATATCATCAGATTTTGTTTCTCCGACAAGCGGGTTCAGAAGTAAGCCATCCACAGATTCAAGTGCTGTTTTTTGAATATGCTCATGGGCACGGTGGACCGGGTTGCGTGTCTGGAAGCCAACGATTGTTTTCCATCCTAGCTCCTTAAACATCTGTTGTGTTTCAGCCGGATCCAAGTAATGTGCTGCAAATTGACTGTGATCCGGACGATTAAGCAGCGTAATCGCACCACCAAGATATATATTTCCTTTCTCATAAACTTTCTTCACACCAGGATGCGCGGCATTAGTTGTTCCGTAGATATTTTGCGCTTCCTTCTTTTTATCATATTCATATTTCTCGGCCAGGTTAATAGTCCCATAGATGATGCCATCCTTACCTTTAAGGGCAATTTGTTCACCAATGTTAAGGTTTTTTGCCTGTTCTACGGTCACGGGCAGTGTAATCGGAATGCTCCATATCGTGCCATCCGCAAGACGAGTATTCTTAACAACATTCTCATAATCAGCCTGTGCCATAAATCCTGTCAGCGGACTGAATCCGCCTATCCCAATCAGTTCCATATCCGAAATCACCCAGGAATTTACAGTTATTGACCGAAGCTTTTCAGCATTCTTAATCGCTTCAGCCCTTCTCTGTCCAGTTAATTCGCGGTTGATTAAAAACCCACCGTGTGGTTGATTGACCATACGATAACCTCCTACATTTTAATTTTCATACACTAACATATTGAATAAAGAAAAAAGTTGGAACGACCTATGTCACTGGTTGTTTAGAAAAAGGCACCTTAGCTATGAATAGGTCTTAGCTAAGGTGGGGAAGCTCCACCTACTTTATTTACTTTGGAAAAAATAGTAATTGATTTTTATGCTTTATTGCTTTATCATGGTGAAGTATTAAAGAGAAAAGTTTTACATCAGGAGGAATTAGCATCATGGAATGGATAGTAGTTGTTTCAGTATTAGTAATGACGATTTTAAGTTTGCTGCGAGTAAATGTAATAATTGCAATTATTCTTGCGTCATTAACAGCTGGATTAATGTCAGGATTATCTTTAGGAGAGTCAGTTAGTATGCTTGTCAGCGGCATGGGAGGACAGGCCGAGACTGCGCTTAGCTATATTTTATTAGGTGCATTCGCAGTTGCAATTAGCTACACAGGTATAACAACGATAGTAGTCAATTATTTAATAAAAAAATTAACCGGAAAGAAAACGATGATGCTCCTTTCAATTGCTGGGATTGCTTCATTATCACAAAATTTAATACCGGTGCATATAGCATTTATTCCTATCTTAATACCGCCGCTTTTGAAGTTATTTGATGATATGAAACTGGACCGGCGCGGGGTAGCTTCGGCATTAACATTTGGACTTACCGCTCCATACATTATGATACCAGCCGGGTTTGGCTTGATTTTTCAGGGGATTATTAAAGATAGTATGGAAGCAAATGGGCTTAGTATAGCAATGGGACAAGTTACTTTATCCATGCTAATTCCTGGCCTGGGTATGATTGCAGGACTCCTATTTGCTGTTTTCGTTACATTCCGTAAAAATCGTATATCAAAGCAAGGTACAGTTAATGAAATTGAACCTATTGGAACACCAGAAAATATTACCTTTAACAAAAAACACCTTTATACAATCATTGCAATAGCTGCTGCCCTAGTTGTCCAACTGATTACAGAAAACTTAATCCTTGGTGCCTTAACTGGTCTCATTTTAATGTTTGCCTTGATCGTTGTTCCATTCCATAAAGGGGATAAGGTCATGACCGATGGAATTGCGATGATGGGAACCATATCCTTTGTTATGCTGGTAGCATCAGGGTACGGGAATATTTTACAAAAGACTGGTGCAGTAAACGCTTTAGTAGAAGTATCATCTGGTATTTTCGGTGAAAACAATCAGGCAATGCTTGCATTTATCTTATTGCTGGTAGGATTGGTCATTACGATGGGGATTGGTTCATCCTTTGGAACAATCCCGATTATCGCAGCACTTTACGTACCAATTTGTGTTTCCGTGGGCTTTTCACCTATAGCAACTGCGACTTTAATTGGTACGGCTGGGGCACTGGGAGATGCTGGATCACCTGCATCAGATAGTACGCTTGGACCAACATCAGGATTAAATGCCGATGGGCGTCACCATCACATTTGGGATACCTGTGTACCGACCTTTTTGCATTACAATATCCCGTTATTTATATTTGGCTGGATTGGAGCAATGATATTTTGATGGATGCATATACACTCACTTATAGGAAAAGATAAGAAAAAAATATAGGTGGGTAAAGATGAAAAAAACTATTGGTTTTCTCACATTGATGTTTCTTATCTGTTTAACTATTTTTCCTAATCCTAGTGCCGCAAGTGGCTATGGATGGGGTTTTAAGAAAAGCACAAATCATGAAATCCCTGACATAGGTAAATACAAACAAATGCTTGATAAATATGGTGCATATTATGTTGATGATTCGGGAGATAAGGTTGTGTATCTAACCTTTGATAATGGTTATGAACAGGGCTACACAGGTAAAATTTTAGACACTTTAAAGAAAGAGAATGTGCCGGCTACATTTTTTGTTACCGGACACTATGTGGAAAGCAAGCCGGAACTTATCAAACGAATGGTATCAGAAGGGCATATAATTGGCAACCATTCCTATCACCATCCTGATTTAACAATTGTTTCAAAGCAAAAAATGAAAAAAGAGCTTGAAACACTCGAGGATGCCGTGGCGGAAATAACGGATCAGGAACAAATGAAATATTTGCGCCCCCCACGCGGCATTTTTAGCGAACAGACCCTAAAATGGGCAAATGAACTTGGCTATATCCACATCTTCTGGTCATTGGCTTTTTCTGACTGGAATACCGACAAGCAAAAGGGTGGGGATTATGCTTATGAACAAGTAATGAAGCAAATTCACCCAGGCGCAATTATCTTATTGCACACGGTATCATCAGATAATGCCGAGGCATTACCCCGAATCATTACCGATTTGAAGAAAAAAGGATATACATTTAAAAGCTTGGATGACTTAATTATTAAAGATATGCTTCCAAAGTTCGTTTATTAGATGAGAAACACCAGTTATGATGCTGGTGTTTTTTATTTGCTGATTAAATGTCGAAACATGTCGTTTTTCAAGCGTTCCTTATGGTGTTTTTTAAAATTGTTGTTTTAGACACAAAATATATAAACTACGACGTAACTATAGGAGTATAAGTCACCGCTGCTTAAAAAACACTGCGCTTTCATGGCCTCCTCGAGCTTACGCTGAGGGCACTGAAAAAGGTATAGATAATACACAAATAGGTGGCTCTATCATCGCATCTTGAATATACTGTGCTTTCCGCGGGCGAGTGACGAGCCTCCTTGCCCCGGCAAGGGGTAGCCGACGTTGCCCGCAAAGGGCGGTTTTAGTCGGGCCTCATTAACTGACGTCCTCCGGGGTCTCGCCAATCTCTCACTTCCCGCAGGAGTCTCCGTATATTCAAGACGCTAGATAAAGGTGAAAAACTAAATTTTTAAAATCCACCACTTTTTCAGTACCCTTCTTATGCTTTCGGGGTCCCACCTATGCCTATCATCTAGGGGGCGACTACTACTCGCAGTTATAATTATTGAAGAATGAGGAAATCGTTTATGACATTATAGTAGCACTCAAACCTAGCGAAGGAAAAACACGGAGACTCCTGTGGGAGCAGAAGCCTAGATGAGACCCCGGAGAGCGTAAGCTCGAGGAGGCTCAGCAGCTGCCCACGGAAAGCGCAGTGTTTTTCCGTAGCGGTCGTTGGACCACCAAACATGATTATTAGAATACGTTGCAGTTTATATCAACTATGCGGAACAGCTTTGATTTATATTTCTAATGTATTAATTTAAAATTTTCACAACCTTTGCTATACTATAGGTATAATCTTGTATTGGAGCTGAAATGAAAATGAATAGAGAAGATTTGTTAGCACCTGAAGACTACAACATCGTAATGGAAATGGAACGTTTTGCAACGGATCCAACAAGAAAAGCCTTAATATGGCAAGATGATGCTGGTCAAAAGGAAGAAATAACATATAGCGAATTAATGAAAAATGTTAATAAAATTGGTAATGCCTTTCTTGAAAATGGGCTAAAAAAGGGCGATAAATTATTAATTATGGTTCCACGATTAATTAAAGCCTATGAAGTTTATCTTGCTGCACTAAAAACAGGAATTATCATCATTCCAAGTTCCGAAATGTTAAAAGAAAAGGATCTTCAATATCGTATTTCCCATGGTGAGGTAAGTGGGGTGGTAAGTTATTTCCCATTCGTCGACCAATATAAACAAATTAAAGAATACGACAGCTTAGTTCGCTTTGTTGTTGGTGAACCTGCTGAAGGTTGGCTGCACTTAGAGGCATTAATGGAAGATTCCTCAGAACAACTGGAAATGGCAAAAACGAAAAGTGATGATATTGCATTTTTACCATATACTTCGGGAACGACTGGAAATCCAAAAGGGGTTGTACATACCCATGGATGGGGATTTGCCCATCTTAAAACTGCGTCCGAAAATTGGCTGTGTATTAATGATGGTGACAAGGTTTGGGCAACCGCGGGTCCGGGGTGGCAAAAGTGGATATGGAGTCCATTTTTATCTGTTCTTGGATCAGGAGCAACGGGATTCATCTATCATGGAAAGTTTGATCCAAAAACCTACCTTCAATTATTAAGTGATCATGATATTAACGTGCTGTGCTGTACACCAACCGAATACCGGCTGATGGCAAAGGTGGACAATCTGAACGATTATCAGTTACCTGCGTTACATAGTGCTGTTTCTGCAGGTGAACCATTAAATAGGGAAGTTATTGATACATTTAACAATTATTTTAATGTGACTGTTCGTGATGGCTATGGTCAAACAGAAAACACTTTATTGCTTGGGGTAATGAAGGATATGGAAGTTAGGCCTGGCTCTATGGGTAAACCAACACCGGGGAATGATGTCGACGTAATTGATGAAGATGGAAAGCCTGTCGCAGTAAACGAAATTGGTGATATTGCAGTCAAGTTGGATTGCCCTGCTTTATTTAAGGAGTATTATAAGGATAGTGAACGGACAAAAATTTCGCAGCGCGGCGATTATTATGTGACAGGGGATCAGGCATCCAAAGATGAGGACGGGTATTTCTGGTTTGAAGGGCGTAGTGATGATATTATCATAAGTTCCGGTTATACAATCGGGCCCTTTGAAGTGGAAGATGCCCTGGTTAAGCACCCGTATGTGCAGGAATGTGCAGTAGTTGCCAGTCCTCATGAAATTCGTGGTAATATTGTCAAAGCGTTCGTTGTATTACAAGGAAATGTAGACAAAAATAATCCAGATTTGGTCAAAGAATTACAGGATCATGTAAAACAATTAACAGCACCATATAAATACCCGCGCAAAATTGAATTTATCGAGGATCTTCCAAAAACAACATCAGGAAAAATTCGTCGTATTGAATTGCGTCAGAAAGAAAAGCAGGTAAATTAACAAAGAGAAAACACTTGGATCAATTATTGGTCCAAGTGTTTTTTATTAATCCGGTTTTACGCTGATTATTCCGCTGGTATTAACGTCAACTTCTACTTCATATTCCATTCCTTGAGGGGTAATGATATCTACTTCATAAATCCAGGCTCCATATTTTGTATCTAATTCGACCTTAACTATTTGACCTGGAACCTGTTCAGAAGCAATATTCATAGCTTCTTCTATTGTTATTCTGCGATTCCAGTTTTGCCAGTGCTGATCTGGGCGATTGTAATACATAAAAATTCCTCTCCCTTATCCATATTTCTAAATTATAGTATTCATGGATAATAAGTCAGTGCCTAATTTTTTTAAAAAAATTGATCAAACCACTTGAAAGTCAAAATTGGTCAGAGTATAATGAAGTCAAAGGTCAAAGTTAGTCAAAGTCAAAAGGCCTTGTGTTTTGATATTTATTAAGGAGGAATTGCTAATGCAATGTCAACAATGTGGTATTCGTCCGGCTGATATAAATGTAATGATGCAATTAAATAATGAAAAAGTGAAAATGCATTTGTGCAATCAATGCTTTCAAGAATTGCAAGGGAAATTAATCAACTCAAATGGTTTCTTTTCTGGTTCAGGATTTAACCAGAATCAGCAAGATTCATTTAAGGAAAACTTTGCACAGGGTAATGGTGCATCAAATGTTGGAACAAAGACCGGACAAAAACAAGGAAATGGTTTATTAGATAACTTAGGAAAGAACTTATCTAATGCGGCACGTGCAGGATTAATCGATCCAGTAATTGGACGAGATCAAGAAGTAAAACGAGTAATTGAAACATTAAATAGACGGAATAAAAACAACCCAGTTCTAATTGGTGAACCGGGTGTTGGTAAAACAGCAATAGCAGAAGGTTTAGCATTAAAAGTCGTTGAAGGAAATGTACCGACTAAATTAGCTAACAAAGAAATATATATTTTAGATGTAGCGTCACTAGTAGCTAATACTAGCATGCGTGGGCAATTTGAAGAACGAATGAAACAATTAGTTCAGGAATTACAAACAAGGAAGAATGTAATTCTATTCGTTGACGAAATTCATTTACTAGTTGGAGCAGGTACAGCAGAAAGCTCACAAATGGACGCGGGAAATATCTTAAAACCTGCATTAGCACGAGGGGAATTGCAATTAATTGGTGCAACAACTCTAAAGGAATATCGTAAAATTGAGAAGGATGCTGCTCTAGAACGACGCTTCCAGCCAATTATTGTAAAAGAGCCTTCTCAAGAAGAAGCAATCCAAATACTAAATGGGATTAAAGATCGTTACGAAAAGTTCCATGAAGTGAGTTATTCTGATGAAGCAATTCGTGCTTTTGTAACACTTTCCGGTCGCTATATTCAAGATCGGTTCTTACCAGACAAAGCTATTGATCTAATGGATGAAGTTGGATCCCGATTAAATTTAGCAAATACGGAAAAGGATACCGATTCGCTGCAACAACGCTTAGATGAAATTGTTAATGAAAAAGAAAAAGCTGCTGAAGAAGAAAACTATGAACGGGCAGCGAATCTACGTTATCAAGAAATTCAATTACAAAAACAACTTGAAAAGGCGAAAAATGAAGCACAAATTACGGAAGTTGGAGTAGAGGACATCCTGTTAATTGTTGAAGAAAAAACGGGTATTCCTGTTACAAAGCTCCAAAAAGATGAGCAGGAAAAAATGAAAAATATTGCTGCTAACTTAAAGGAAAATGTAATTGGACAAGAGCAAGCGGTAGATAAGGTAGCGAAAGCGATTCGCCGGAGCCGGGCAGGACTTAAGTCCAAATATCGTCCTATTGGTTCATTCTTATTCGTTGGTCCAACTGGTGTTGGTAAAACCGAATTAACAAGAGCACTTGCAAATGAACTGTTTGGTTCACGTGATTCTCTGATTCGTCTGGACATGAGTGAATATATGGAGAAACACGCCGTGTCTAAAATTATCGGCTCACCTCCCGGCTATGTTGGCCATGAAGAAGCAGGACAATTAACCGAGAAAGTACGCCGTAACCCATATTCTATTCTGTTACTTGATGAAATTGAAAAGGCACATCCGGATGTACAAAACATGTTCCTGCAAATCATGGAGGATGGTCATTTAACCGATTCCCATGGTCGTACTGTAAGCTTTAAAGAAACAGTCATTATTATGACGAGTAACGCTGGGACAGGAGAGAAACAAATACAAGTAGGCTTTAATAGCGAACATGAAGCTGTAACGACACTTGAAAACCTAAGCGCATATTTTAAACCGGAATTCTTAAATCGGTTTGATTCCATCATCTCATTCAATGAATTATCTGAAGATAACTTATTGCAAATTGTCGACTTAATGCTTACTGATCTTGAACAAACATTAGATGACAATCAATTATCAGTTGAGATTACTGAATCCGCAAAACGTGAATTAGTAAGACTTGGCTATGATAAACGATTCGGTGCACGGCCTCTTCGTCGGGTAATTCAAGACAAAATTGAAGACCAATTAACTGATCTATTGCTTGAAGATGAAACTGTCGACCATGTCCATGTTGATTTAGTTGAAGATCAAATCGTTGTTAGTAAGGCATAATCACAGAAAAACCATAGAAAGCTGCTGGTTCAATTTTGAACCAGCAGCTTTTTTTATTTAATAGCTCATAATTATCGAACATAGGAGAAAAATAAAGGGAAAAATATAAAACGAAAAACTTGGAAAAAATAAGGTAGGAAAGGATGTCGTTGATGGGAAAGTATACTTGGTTTGTTTTTGTGTTACTATTTATCATTTTAATGATTCAGCCTGTCGACTCCATTCATGCGGAACAACAACAGAATATGGAGGTTCATTTCATTGATGTTGGGCAGGGAGACTGCATTTTAATACAAACACCGGAGAACAAAACCATATTAATTGATGGGGGAACACCTAATTCTGGTGGTGAAATAGTGGACTTCCTTGAACAGCAGCAAATCCAAACCATTAATTTACTTATTGTTACCCATCCGGATATTGACCATATTGGTGGACTTACCAAGGTAATGAAATCCACCAAAATTGATCAGATCCTCGATTCTGGAAAACTCTACACGACAAACACATACCGAAAATATATTAATCAAATAGCAAAACAAAATATCCCGGTTGAAATAGCAAAAAAGGATCAATTGATTAAACTTGACCCAGCACTGAAAATTCGTGTTTTGAATACCTATGAACCATTTCGTACTAATAATGAGTCATCAATTGCATTGAAGGTTACGTATAAGGAAATGGATTTCTTATTTATGGGTGATATTAGAAAAGAGCAGGAGAAGGAAATTATAAAGTCAGGGGGTCTTCAATCTGAAATCATTAAAATTGCACACCATGGTAGTCGTACGAGCAGTTCATTGGATTTTTTAAAAAAGGCCAATCCAGAGATTGCAATCTTGACCTATAGTAAACAAAATGATTATGGTCACCCAGTTGAAGATGTTATTGAAAATCTATATAAGGTTAATGCCCTTATCTTTTCCACAGCTGTTTATGGGAATATCACAGTCACTACCAATGGCAACGAGTACTACATTTGGACAGAAAAAAGCCCGATGAGCGGAATACTGGAAAAAGGCTGAGAAAGAGTTTGGAGGAATTCCAAGCTCTTTTTATATTGATAAGGTAAAAATTAAAATATGTTTAACGCTGGGGCAAAATTGTTAGTGTACCATCACGAAAGGGGGCAGTACTATTAAAAAAAGATTGACTTTATTTATGTTTAGTTATATGGTTAGTTACATAGGTAACTAACTGGTTAACCGGGGGTTGAACATGAAAAATACACTTGATGAAAATAAACCTATATTTTTGCAAATTAAAGAACAACTAGAGGACTCGATTATTAGTGGTAATGTCAAAGCGATGGAACGTGTACCTTCAACGAATGAGTTTGCCAGTTTTTATCAAATCAATCCAGCGACAGCGGCGAAGGGGATAAATGAATTGGTGAATGAAAACATTCTGTTTAAAAAAAGGGGTGTGGGTATGTTTGTTACTGAAAATGCTAAAGAACTTTTGATCCAAAAACACCAAGAAACATTTTATGAAAATTTTATTTTACCGATTAAGAGCGAGGCAAGAAAGCTGCGGATTGATAAAGAAGATTTGATTGCAATGATAAACAAGGAGGCTGATAGTAATGGAAATTAGTGTAAAGGATCTTACGAAAAAGTATAAAGATAAATATGCCCTTGACCATGTTTCATTTTCAATTCTTGAGCCAAAGATATACGGATTACTTGGTCGAAATGGTGCTGGTAAGACAACATTTATGGAAATATTAGCTGGCCACATCCTTGCAACTAGTGGTGAAATTACGATTAATAATGAAAATCCATTTGACAATCAACATCTTATCGAATCAATTTGTTTAATTAAGGAAGGCAATAATTTTAAGAGGGATTTATCCATAAAGAATGTCTTATGTATTTATTCCATGTTTTACCCAACCTGGGACCCGGACCTGGCAGAGGAACTTGTTAAAATATATGGTTTAGATAAAAAAGCAAAAGTAAAAACGTTATCAAAAGGGATGGAGTCAGCACTTGGAATAATTGTTGGCTTATCGAGTAAAGCCCCAATTACCATTTTTGACGAACCATATATAGGACTTGATGCAGCAGCACGCCGGAGATTCTATGAAATCCTTCTTGAGGAATATGAAAAAGAAAAACGAATCATTATTTTCTCTACCCATTTGATTGATGAAGTAAGTCTATTGTTTGAAGAAATTTTAATCATTCAAGACGGACGGTTGATTTTACGCGAGGAGGCGGATGTATTGCGCCATAGTACATGTGCCGTTACGGGATCAATCCAACAGGTTGAAGCGTTTAGCAAGGACAAAAAGGTTCTAAATAAAAAAGAACTTGCTGGCATGATGACCGCCTTCGTATATTGCCGTAAGGAAGAAGCAGTTGCTGAGGGGTTAAAAGCTGAAGGAATTCCCGTCCAAGAATTAATGATCCATTTAACGGAAAATAAGGGGGCATAGCAGATGAACAGACAAATTAAGGGGTTATTATACTTTTGTGTTGCGGATGCTAAAAGATCATTATTAATATTCTGGACGATATTGATTGGCTTTGTAACGCTTGGTGTATTAATAGCACTATTTCTTATGACGGGTGAAAATGACAAAATGATTATGAGTATCCCATTTGCTGTCTATATTTACAGTTCGATTTTTGGATTTTTAACTGTAAAGCAAAGCATCCCTTTTGCGATAAAAATGGGTGCCACCCGGAAAAACTTATTTATTGGACTTGCAGTATTTTTGGTGGGATTATCTATTTTTCAGGCAATATTAATCAATATAATTCAAAGTATTTATGAGTTTGTTTGCCAGCAAATTTCTATTGATGCCATGGAATTCATGTCACTTGGCGGCTTTTTAGATAATACATGGTTAACCAGTATTACTGTGGAAGCCTCAGTTATATTTTTTATTATGACACTTGATTATATGCTAGGATTATTATTCTATAAATATGGATTACCTGGTGGCGGGGGAATTCTTGGTGTAGCCCTGGTAATGCTTTTATATGGATTTTCGGAAGGCTTTTTAATCGATTTCGCAAACAGCATTATTGAATCGTTTGATATCATGCTATTTTTTGAAGTTGCGGGGATTGGTTTCTTAATTTATATACTCTCATGGGGGATGGTCCGTAAAATTACAATCGAGTAGATGATAGGTCGAGACTTTAGCAAGTTTTTAGGGTTAAAAAACACTTAGGTGAAATATCCACAAATTTATACACATATACAAAGACATATTAACAGTATAAATAAAGGTTATCCACGGTATCCACATTATTTCTTCAAGTTATTCACATTAAGCTGTAGATAAACGGTGTTGATCCAACGCATACTATAGGCGTTATCCACATTTGTGAGGGGGTTTGTGGATAACAAAAAAGGCAACCGATCCTCTTAAGATCGATTGCTTTTTTGACTTAGTTGCTGATAAACCTTATTCGCACGATTAAATTCCTTTTGGTATAAAACTTCCTGTGTTTTATTCAAATTACCGAGTGTACTGCTTTCGCCTTTTGTTTTGCCTTTCATGTAGAAATCCCTCTTTTCTACATTTAGTTTGGCATAATGACAGTTGAAATATTCATTAACTAGGAAACTTCCTCGCCGCCCTCAGTTTCGGAGGGAGTAAGAAACTGATGATAGGACAGATAATGTTCCTTGGAAATTACAAATAATTCATATACATCGTTTTCCTGATTTATAGCTTGGTAAACCTCCGGGTATACAGTATTTCCAAGTGAAACGTAAGGTATCTTAAGAATTGCTTTTAATGAACGTATATTTGTTTTTCTTATCTTCATAAAAATACCTTTAATATCATGCTGAAAAAATAGTTCTTCAAAAAATAATTCCTTTGCCCGTTTATTGTAACCCTTACCGAAATATGGCTGACCAATCCAGGTTGCCAGAAATCCGTGCTGATCCTGAATGTCATATAAATTGATTGTGCCAATTGGATGCTGGAATTCATCAAGTATTGTTCTTGAAATTAATTCCCCTTTTTCTTCGGCTTCTACTGTTTGTTTCGTAATGAAATAAAACTCATCACTTGTCTCTGCTTTATGCCGCACGTATGGATAAACCTCTTTATGTTTTAATAAATCAAATAATGCAGGCGCCTCAAATAAATCACGTTTTTTTAACATGAAAAATACCCTCCTCATTTAAGGTGGGTATCTAGAAGAAATCTGGTGTGCCCCACCCCCTGAATTTTTAGTTGCGATCAACAAAAATTCGGGGTGGGAATCGAACCCACTAGGACCAGTAATTACTGGTGGCGCACCATTTGCCTTCCCTGTACATATATTCTTATTACTATTATTTTACACAGATATAGTGGAAATGTGAATCGTTTTTTTACTGACTTTGTGACATTTTTTTAGGCTTTTTATGAAGGTTTATTTCTTGTAAAGCATTTTGCAAATAAGGGTAGGAAAACTGATATTTATGTTCATTTAATTTGCCCGGTAACACGTACTGCCCTTTTGTCATCAATTCACTCATTTCGCCCATAGCTGTTCGTACAAGTGGGGCAGGGGTAGTAAACCAATTTGGTCGATTTAATACCTTTGTAAGTATTTTTGTAAATTCTTTATTGCGTTTCGGATTAGGGGCAGTAACATTAACTGGACCTTCTATATGTTCATTCTGCATGCAAAAAGTAATGGAATTGACAACATCCTCAATATGAACCCATGACATCCATTGTTCACCCTTACCAATTTTACCTCCAGCAAACATTTTTATTGGTACTGTCATATAAGAAAGTGCGCCTTTTTCTCCTAAGATAATCCCGAATCTGGTACAAACAGTACGTATGTGCATTTCATCTGCAGCCTGCATTGCTGTCGTTTCCCAGGCAACTGCAACACTTGAAAGAAAGTCCTCACCATGCTCAGTTGTGTTTTCTGTGAAGATAAGATCCTCACTAGTACCATAAAATCCAATTGCAGATGCACTTATAAACACTTCAGGCTTTTTCTCCATTTGCTGCATCATCTCGATAACATGTTGGGTAACTTCTGTGCGACTCTTCATGATGTTTGTTTTCTTTTCGGTAGTCCAATACCCAAATAACGTATCTCCAGCAAGATTGATAACCGTATGAATTGCGGGTAGATCACGTACATAATAATCATACGCGATATACGTAATTTGCTTCGTGTTTTCATAGTTATCCGGGTAGCGCGTCAGTATATAGACATGGTGATTTTCCTTCGTTAGTGCTTCGGTTAAATGTGATCCGACAAATCCAGTACCACCTGTAATTAATATATTCACGATGAACACTCCAATCAGAATTCATTATTTGTTAGGTTTAGCCCACTTCGCTTTTCATTGTCCAGCTGCGGCTCCTAGCGGCTAGCAAATAGGTAGTCCTGATGAATGTGTGTAAAGTTCGACGCACTTTCACAGTCCTATCTATTTGTACGCCACTTAGCAGTCGCCTCCGCTTTTCATTGTCTAGCTGCGGCTTCTAGCGACTAGCAAATAGATAGCCCTGATGAATGTGCGTAAAGTTCGACGCACTTTCACAGTTCTATCTATTTGTACGTCGCTGACCAGTCGCCTCCGCTTTTCTTATTATATGCAAGTTTTGGATTCTTACTGTGGTGATTGGTAAAAATTTCGTGTTATTATTAAAAAAAGGGGAGAGTAACATTGAAAAAAATTACCCGTATCACCACACAACAAAAACGTAAGAATCGATTTAATATCTTTTTGGATGATGGCCATGGTGAAAAATACGGCTTTAGTGTAGATGAAGCTGTTTTAATTGAATATAAACTCCGTAAAAATCTTGAACTTACTGATTCAATGATTGAAACACTTATCCAAAAAGATGATGTACATAAATCCTATACCCTAACCATTAACTTTTTAAGCTACCGAATGCGAACAAAAAAAGAAATTCATGATTATTTAATAAAAAAAGAAGTTGACGAGGAACCTATAAAACAAATTATGGATCGATTAACGTCTGAGGGATTGCTTGATGACGCTATGTTCGCAGATGCGTTTGTACGAACTAGAATACAGACTTCGATTAAAGGTCCAATGCTAGTGAAAAAGGAGTTAATGGAAAAAGGCGTTTCCCAACAAATTGCAGCAAAGGCAATAGAGCTTTACACCTTTGATGTTCAGTTAGAGAAAACGAATAAATGGATTAACAAAAAATTGAATAAACAGGGAAGGGAATCCTTTAAGAAACAACTGCAGCAGCTTCAGGGTACATTGATGCAGAAAGGTTTTGAACAGGATGTTATTAAGGAAGCAATTGCCGATCTTGGTGATGAAAAGGATGATGGTGCAGAATGGGAGGCAATTAAAAAACATGGTGAAAAGCTCATAAGTAAACATAAAGCAAAATTAACGGGATTTCATCTCCAAAATAAAGTCAAGGAAGGGCTTTACCGAAAAGGATTTACAATGGAAATGATTAATGATTTTTTAGACGAAGCGGAATGCGAATAGAAAAGGTGAAAGCTGGTATATGCTCTAAACCTTACAGAACGAATACCAGCAGAATTATTACTTATCAATCAAAATCTCTTTTCGTCCATCATCTTCGTTAAATATTTGTTCGGCTACAGTAGCAGGTTCCTTTAGTGAAGATGGGTCCTTAACATGAGTCGAGTTATTCCAGAATGAAGTATTCATTCCTCCCATATAGACAGCTGTGATGGAAATGGGTTCATTTTCCCATTCTTTCTGCAGGCTTTCTGTAAATCCCTTTACGGCAAATTTACTGGCACAATAAATGGATTCATTTACTTTTCCCCGTAACCCCGCTGTAGAAATAATCGTCAGGATTCTTCCTTTACTTTTTCTAATTAGTGGTAATGCAGACTGAACAGTTAAAATAGTTCCCTTAATGTTTGTGTTTAGCGTCGAATCTATTTCATCTATAGTATAATTTTCAAAAGAGCCAAAGATTCCGATTCCAGCATTGTTGATAAAAACATCCAGTTCACCGATTTGTTGGAAGGCGATATCCACGGACGCAGGTTCTCTCACATCACATAAAACGATTTCCGCCTTTCCCCCATTCCTAATTATGTCATTTTGTACAATATGCAGTTTTGTATCGTATCGTCCGAGCAGATAGACCTTGTATTCCTTACTTGAATATTTTAGAGCAAGCTCTCGTCCAAGTCCGCTTCCGGCCCCAGTAATAGCTACATTCGGCATGTAATAAACCTCCCAGTTGATTTCTTTTTCAAGGTTTTCTTATATCCATTGTCCTAAATTATTGGTAAAATGTAAACTGTATGTAAAGGAGGCGAAATAACTTGGATATTCGATACAGTGATTATTCAGTTGAACAATTACGTGAAGAAGTTGGCCATTTGAAGGAAAAAGCACTTAAAGCCGAACGGATTGGAAATATAAGTGAAGTTGCTATTAATGAACGCAAAATGCAGGTTGCGATGGCATATATGTTAAATCCGGAAGATTTCCATGCTGAGGATATTCACCAAATGAAAGGTGATCCCGGACATCGTTTCAAAATAAATTATATTAACGGCGTTTTTGCCTGGGGACATAGAATTAATTTGCTTGATGAGACATACGAAAAAGAAGAGGCCATTCCAATCTCCATTTTAGGTGATAAGGTAAAAAAATAAACAGCGTTGCGACTGATCAGGTCGCTTCGCTGTTTTAGATTGGATTATCGCCAAATAATAGTTTGGTTTGAAGTTTTTGTTCCGAAAAGATCCAACCTGTATACGAACTCATAATGCGCATATTATCATCAATTTGTACAACTGCAACAAAAGGATAATGCCCTTTGGAACGATACCTGAGGTCAATAAATCTGACTTCGGTAAAATCGTCATAATCGTTTACTTCCCAACGGTAAACAGGTGAGAACGATAAGAAAGCGGAAGCATTTTTATCTTTTTTGGCCAAATGGATGATTTCGGTGTCAGGCAATGGCAGCTTTTCGAATTCATCAACAATTTGGATGTGTCCATGTTCTGCTTTTCCTACATAGAAACGATCTTTTGTCGTAATTGCAACTCTCCAGAAGTTTTGTTTTATGGTAGGAGAGGTAGCAATTTGTTCTACATCAGATAAGTGATCATGAATTTTTTTAATGATTTCCCTTTTATCGATATAACGTTTAATATAATATAAGGCGATTACGCCATAAATAATCAGCCAAGTGTATCCAGGGTTTGCTCCAAGCATCCAGGCAACAATCCCGGCAATATGCAAAATAAAGATATATGGATCGAACGTATTTATAAAACCATGGGCGACCCATCTATTCGTAAACGGCCTGTATGCCTGTGTCCCGTATGCGTTGAAAATATCAACAAACACGTGAATGATAACGGCTGCAAATGTCCATAGCCACAGATGCAAAAAATTCACCCCTGGTGCAAATAGATGAATAATGCCAGCTAGCAGGATACCCCAGATAATAACTGCAGGGATGGAATGGGTAATTCCGCGATGATGTCTTATATAGACTGCGTTATTTCGCAGTTTCAAAATTGTATCAAAATCAGGTGCCTGTGAGCCTATCATAGTCCCTACAAATACCGCATTAAATAGTGTAGGATCATTATGCACGGCCGGGTCAAGAGTTGCTAGTCCACCTAGTGCAATCCCCATGACCACATGGGTGCCAGTATCCATAATCCGAGCTCCTTCCTGGTAGCAATCTGGTCGTCAAAATCTTTAATTGACAAAATTATTGTAACATAAAGGTTGTGTATTCATGAAAAATAATGAGGTTTTACATATTGATATACCACAATTTCAAAATGATTTAATTTCCTGGTATCAAGATAATAAGCGTGATCTCCCTTGGCGGAAAGATCAGGATCCGTATAAAGTTTGGGTGTCGGAAATCATGCTACAGCAAACAAAGGTTGATACCGTTATCCCTTATTTTAACCAATTTATTAAAAAATTTCCCTCTGTCCAAGATTTAGCAAAAGCGGAAGAACAGGATGTCCTTAAATCATGGGAGGGATTAGGATACTATTCCCGTGCACGTAACCTACAAAACGCTATTAGGGAAGTTATGGCTTCATATGAAGGAACAATACCTGCAAATTCAGCAGATCTTGGGGCATTAAAAGGGGTTGGTCCTTATACAAAAGGTGCTATCCTTTCCATCGCTTATAATCAGCCGGAGCCCGCTGTGGACGGTAATGTCATGCGTGTTCTATCCCGTATTCTAAAAATAGATGAAGATATCGCAAAACCACGCACTAAAAAACTCTTTGAGGAAATAGTAAGGGAGCTAATCTCCCGCGCTGATCCATCATCATTTAATCAGGGGATGATGGAATTAGGTGCCATCGTTTGTACTCCTAAAAACCCAATGTGTATGCTTTGTCCCGTTCAACGACATTGTCATGCATTTGCTGAAGGGATTGAAAATGAATTACCGGTCAAGTCAAAAGGTAAAAAACAAAAAACAGTTCCTTATGTTGCATTACTGATCCAAAATAAACAGGGCAAGTATTTAATTGAAAAAAGACCTGATACTGGGCTATTGGCCAATCTCTGGCAATTTCCGATGATATCAATTGCCGAGACCGGGTTTAACCAGATCCCGGATTGGTTTGAAAAAGAATATGGAATAAATGTCAGGCTCAAACGGGAAGCGGGCAGGTTAAAACATGTTTTTTCCCATTTAATTTGGGAATTAGAGGTACATCAGGCAGTTTCTTCAGATACTAAAACAAATCGGAAAGACGCACAGTTTGTTAGTCAAAACGAAATGAAGGCTTTTCCATTTCCGGTTTCTCATCAAAAAATGATGCAGTTTTTGTAACTCTAGAAGGAAAGAAGTATAAATGCGGATTCTAATGAGCTTCCGAATATTAACGGCCATATCAGCTCCAGCGCCTGGTAGCTGGATATGGCCGTCATAAGCAATGGACACTAAACCCATGCGTTCTACGGATAGTATGTGAAAGTTGTCAGCTTTAGGTTTCCCATTTGCTTCCATATCATACTAATTTTAACTCTGCATTATTTCGCATAACATCTCCTGAAATGGTTAAATTAATTATTGCGGAGGTGATAATGATGGCTAACAAACAACAACCTAACCAAACTGCTTCTGGTACAAACATTCAAAATGTGAAGAAACAAAACCAAAAAGCAGCTAAAGGTCAACAAAGCCAACAAGGTCAATTTGGTACCGAGTTTGCATCTGAAACAAACGCACAAGAAGTAAGAAAGCAAAATCAAAAAGCTCAACAAAATAAGCAAAACAAATAACTTTACCCCGTTTTTTTCTGACTCAGAAAAGAGCTTTCTTCTCCCAAGAAAGCTCTTTTCTCTTGTCCTTAAAGAAAATATAAACGAAAATATGTCTAGCTCCAGCGCCCAGAAGCTGCCGTCATAAGCAAGGGGCACTACGAACGCTAAACCCCATGCGTTCTGCGGTCCCTTGCTTATGCCTTATGCGTCCGCTACTAGACGGGCACTTGCGCTTTTCCTGTCTAGCTCCAGCGCCCAGGCTTATGCATCCACTTCTAAACGGGCGCCCTGAGCTTTTCTTCTTTTTGAGCTTGTTCCTTTATATTTGTCTTTCTTCCTATTATAATATAACATGATTAGCTGAGTATATAGGAAGGAAGATATGATGGCTGGCCCTGACACAGGTTCGAAAATTCAAATTCAAAGCTATAAGCATAATGGACAACTTCATCGTGTTTGGGAAAATTGCCTTGTCCTGAAGCGTACAGAGGACACCGTAATTGGAGCAAATGACAAGACTAATGTCATTGAAAGCGATGGAAGAACATGGGTGACACGTGAACCTGCTATTTGCTATTTTCATGCGAAATATTGGTTTAATATTATTGGAATGGTACGTGATAATGGGATTCATTATTATTGTAATATAAGTTCGCCATTCGTTTTTGATGATGAAGCATTAAAGTATATTGATTATGATTTAGATGTTAAGGTGTTTCCAGATATGACGTACAATTTATTGGATGAAGATGAATACGACGAACACAAAGAAATGATGGGTTATCCAGCTGTATTAGATCGGATTCTTCATAAAAATATTGATTATTTACTTAGATGGGTGCATCAAAGGAAGGGGCCCTTCTCACCAGAATTTGTTGATCAGTGGTATGAACGTTTTTTGACATATAGGTGAACGATAAAACCTTTGTTACAACGGTAGCAAGGGTTTTTCTAAGCATAAACAAATACATGTCTAGCTCCGGTACCCAGAAGAGAACGTATAAGCAATGGACAATGCAAACGCTAACCCCATGCTTTGCTTATGGGTCAGCTTCTAATCGGGTGCCCAAGCTTTTCTTAATAAACGAGGTTGATATAAAATGAGCAGCATTAAGCAATACATGCAGTTTGTAAAACCTTACCGCATGAAAATTCTCTGGACAATTCTCATTGGAATCGTAAAATTTGCTATACCATTGTTACTGCCATTGATTTTGAAATATATAATTGATGATATTATTGGTGCAGAGAATATGAGTGACAGTGCAAAAACAACTCAACTGCTTTGGATTATGGGCGGAGCATTTGTTATTTTTCTAATTTTACGTCCGCCTGTTGAATATATTCGACAATATTTAGCACAGTGGGTAGGGAACAAGATCCTTTTTGATATAAGGGATAGACTGTTTGATCACATACAAAAATTGAGCCTGAGATTTTATTCACAGACAAAAACCGGGGAAATTATTTCCCGGGTAATACATGATGTCGAACAAACCAAGAATTTCGTGCTCACCGGTTTAATGAACGTATGGTTAGACATAATAACCATTTTAATCGCAATTTGTATTATGCTGACGATGAACGTTGGCTTAACAATTGTATCAATTATTTTATTCCCGTTTTTTGGATTTTCAATTAAATATTTTTATGGACGTTTACGACGATTGACTCGCGAGCGTTCACAGGCACTGGCAGAGGTTCAAGGTCATCTCCATGAACGAGTACAGGGGGTACCTGTGACAAGAAGTTTTGCTCTGGAAGATTATGAACAAGGTCAATTCAATAAACGAAATGAAAACTTTTTGGACCGGGCATTAAAACACACAAATTGGAATGCAAAAACTTTTGCAGTTACCAATACAATTACGGATTTGGCGCCATTATTAGTTATCGCATATGCTGGTTATCATGTTATTAATGGTGGACTGTCGGTTGGTACAATGGTAGCGTTTGTTGCATATATGGAGCGTGTGTACAGCCCGTTGCGACGATTAATTAATTCTTCAACGGTCCTGACGCAATCAATCGCATCCATCGACCGTGTTTTTGAATTTTTAAATGAGAAATATGATATTGTTGATAAAAAAGATGCGAAACCATTAACAAATGTGGAAGGAAATGTAGAAATTGATCATGTTTCTTTTCAATACGACGAAAATGAACCCGAAGTATTGAAGGATGTATCACTTCAAGTGAAGAAAGGTGAGACTATTGCGTTAGTTGGAATGAGCGGTGGAGGAAAGTCTACACTTATTAGTCTGATCCCTCGTTTTTATGATGTAACCAAAGGATCTATTAAAGTTGATGGAATAGACATTCGAGATGTACAGGCGCGTTCGCTTCGGGATAACATCGGAATGGTTCTCCAGGATAATACGTTATTTAGTGAATCTATTTCCATGAACATTCGAATGGGTAATCCTGATGCAACAGATGAAGAAGTGATAACCGCGGCAAAGGCAGCTAATGCGCATGACTTTATCACTGATTTAGTGCACGGCTATGACACATTGGTAGGGGAACGCGGCGTCAAACTATCCGGAGGGCAGAAACAGCGTATTGCAATCGCCCGTGTATTTTTGAAGAACCCACCATTATTAATTTTTGACGAAGCAACCTCAGCTCTTGATTTAGAAAGTGAACATACGATACAGGAAGCCCTTGAAAAGTTGGCATCTGACCGAACTACCTTTATTGTTGCACATCGGCTGGCAACCATCACACACGCCGACAGAATTGTAGTCGTTGTTGATGGTGAAATCAAAGAAAGTGGTTCACATGAGGAACTGATGAAAAAACAAGGAAATTACTATAATTTATATCAAGTCCAAAACCTGGACCAGCCCGATTTAATTCAAGGGTAAATAAAAGAGGCTGGGACAAAAGTGTTTTAGCCAGAGAGAAATCCGAACTATGATTCAATTCTTGGATTAGAATTTGAAGTAGTCCGGATTTTTCTTGTCTGTTTTTGTAAACTTAAAGCTAAAAAGTATGCGCTGGATTGTTTTCCGCTGCGGACCGTTGCGCACCTTAGGGCACGGCTTCAGCCTCCTGAGAAAACCACTCTGCGGGGTCTTCAGCTCGCGCTGTTCTAAGCAGGAGTCAACGGTCCGGAGCGGTGACAAGGCACCGAACATGATAGTTAGTTTCGTCACAGAAGTTTATGTCAACTGCTTATTAAGACCCTATAGTTGAAAAGAAACGTTCTAAACTTCCACCCTTGATCGTTCGTCTTTTGAGTTGAACATTTTAGTTTTGTCTCAGCCTCTTTTGTATTTCTTATTCAGCCATTACGCGGAAGGCTTGATCAACTGCTTCAATCGTTTTGTCTATATCTTCTTCCGTATGTTCAGTTGTCAGGAACCATGCTTCATATTTAGAAGGGGCTAAATTCACTCCCTGTTCCAACATTAATTTGAAGAATACCGCAAAAGCTTTGCCATCACTTGCTTCTGCCTGGTCATAGTTTGAGATTGAACCATCTCCAAAATAAACAGTTAGCACCCCACATAAACGGTTTACGGAAATGTGCACATCATACTTGGCTGCCTTTTCAATAATTCCTTTTTCCAACCGGGCACCAAGTGCATCTAGTTTTTCATAAACACCTGGTTGTTGCAAAACTTCAAGACATGCGATACCTGAAGCCATTGATGCAGGATTACCAGCCATGGTTCCAGCCTGATAGGCAGGTCCAAGAGGTGCTACTTGTTCCATAATATCAAGTCTGCCGCCATAAGCGCCAATTGGCAGACCGCCACCAATAATTTTCCCCATTGCTGTCATGTCTGGTTCGATGCCGTAAACCTGCTGTGCACTCCCATATGTAAAACGGAATCCGGTGATTACTTCATCATAAATAACCAACGCACCGTTATTATGTGTGATGTCATTCACTGCTTGTAAAAATCCATCATGTGGTTCAACGATTCCAAAATTACCTACTATTGGTTCAACGAGTACCGCTGCAATTTCATCTCCCCATTCTTCCATAGCCTCCTTAAAGGCATCTAGGTCATTAAAAGGAACGGTGATCACATCTTCAGCAACTGACTTCGGAATACCGGCTGAGTCAGGAGTGCCAAGTGTCGCAGGACCGGATCCCGCTTGAACCAATACGGCATCAAAATGACCGTGATAACAGCCCGCAAATTTAATAACCTTTGTCCGATCTGTATAAGCGCGGGCAACCCGAATTGTTGTCATCACTGCTTCAGTTCCGGAATTAGTAAACCGCACTTTTTCCAGTGACGGAATAGCTTCTTTCAGCATTTTGGCAAATGTATTTTCAAGTGCAGTCGGTGTACCATACAGCACGCCAGTAGTTGCGGCATGTGAAATTGCTTTTGCGATATGCGGATGGGCATGACCAGTAATAATTGGTCCATAGGCAGCTAAATAGTCGATATATTTATTGCCATCGACATCAAAGAAGTACGCACCTTCTCCACGTTCCATATATACTGGTGCACCACCGCCAACAGCCTTATATGCGCGTGATGGTGAATTTACTCCGCCAACAATATGCTGCAGTGCTTCTTGGTGCAGTTTCTCAGATTGTGTATAAGTTTTCATGATATGCCTCCTAAAATATGGGAATTATTGCATGACTTTCTTCAGTTTAGCTGTATAGATATTTCGAATTACAATAAAGTTAGCCAGGTGGATGACTAGAAAAATGGAAATAATGAATGCACTTGGCAGAAATATATTTTTTGCCAGCATGTTTTGTAATGCCTTATATGCAAAGGATGCGTGAACAACCGCTATGAAGAAAGGTATGAAAAACAAATAGGCTAATTGCTTGGTAGCAATACGCTTCATTTCCTGTACGGTCAATCCAATTCGATACAGGGAATGGAAGTGGTGCAAGTCCTTGTCAATGTCCTGATACATTCGAAAATAAAGTATGGAACCTGCAGCTAAAAAGAAAAGAACACTTATAAATATACCAAAAAAAAGAAGATATGACATTCCCTGTTTCATCATAATATAATAGCCCGCCTGTGAATCAGGATATACAAATTCACGATTTACCCCATTTAAAATCTCTTCAGTTGCCTCTGCATGTGTTAGCCAGCCTGGAATGTTCATTACATAGTTATGGTAGATTTCATTTCGATCTGCAGCCTGATAAAAGCGCTGATAAACTGCATCCGGCACCACGACCGGAAAGGTAGTATAAATGGTATCGTTTATACTGGTGTATTCTTTTGTTAGGGTAAGTTGCTCTTGCATATGTTCAGATCTTAACGTTATCGATTTAGGAATATTCCTCATATAGTCAAACCCAAAGTCTGTCACTAACACTACACCCTGGTCATTTGCTTGCATCTGGAAGGCAACTGGTTCGTGTTGGAGCTCCTGCATTTTCTTATAGTCGGAGTATGAGTAGATCATTAGCCAGGTGTCATCCCATTCCTGCTTGCCAGATGAAGCGTTTGCCTGAACCGAGCGGACTGTTATCTGTTCATACGGGATATTCTGCTGTTTGAATTCCTTTTCCACATAGGCAACTTCCTCTTTAAATTCGTCCACGTGATCTAACCCTTTGCTTATCAATGAAACGTCTTGGGGAATAAGTCTTTCTGCTTCCGTCTCAGCACTTTGAAATAAACCATATAAAACACCAGATGAGGTAAAGGCAACTGCGCTTAAAATCGTAACAAAAAATAATAGTCTTGCATTATCCTTTAGTTTAAAAGTCAGGTCAGAGATGGTTAATAGGTTTAAATTCTTATACAGGTAGCTCTTCTTCTTCTTAACAATATTAATTAGCGCAATACTGGCTTGTGTGAACAGAAAATATGTTCCAGGCACGATGAGAGCCAAAATTGGCAGCATACGAAATAAAATCGACATAAGATTGGCTGTATATGCCAGGTAATAGGCATAGCCAATGGCTAATAATGAAATAATAGTCAATATCCAGGAAAACTTTGGGGTCCGTTTAGGCGTCTTAGCCCCCCGGAACATTTCCATAACGGACTTTGTCTTAATTGTCCATACGACGGCAATAGAATTAAGTTCAAACATAATAAAAAACAATCCAGCGGTTATGCCTATTGCTTTTAGTGATAAATAGAATGGCAGAATTTCATCAAGGCCAAGAACCTGAGAAAAGACCATCAAAAATAGCTTTGTCAGCAGCGCACCAAGCAGTAGCCCCGCAACAATAGAAGTAATGCCGATAATTGTATTTTCCAAAATGAGCATACGGTTAAGCTGTGACTTTGTTATACCGAGCGTTGTTAACAAACCGTATTCTTTTTTACGTGATTTGATAAAGGAGCCTGTTGAGTACAGAACAAATAAGAAAGAAAATACATAGATTAACGCCTCTGTGAGAAAAATCCCACGTTGTACAGTTTCTCGAAATTCAGTTTCATTAATATCCGGATGAAAGATGATTACCGCGTACATAAAGAAAACCGTCACAGCAAACATACAACTTAAAAAATAACTGAGGTATTGCCGTTTATTGCGCCGGACGTTATTAAAAGCGAACTGTCTGAAGGTCATCTGTGTTGCCTCCTAATAGTGACTGTACATTTAATATGTCCTGGAAAAATGCCTGACGATTTTCCCCACGGTGAATTTCATTAAATAATTTTCCGTCTTTGATAAAGATAATCCGTTCACAGAAGCTAGCTGCAAAGGGATCATGGGTAACCATAACCGTTGTGGTTTGGTGGAGCTCATGCAAATCACGTAATGATTCCATTACTTGTAAAGAAGCCTTTGAATCCAAATTGCCTGTTGGTTCATCAGCGAATATAACGGTTGGATTGTGAATGATGGCCCGTGCAATTGCAGCTCGCTGCAATTGGCCGCCAGACACTTCATAGGTTCGTTTATGAATAATCGCATCAATCCCAAGCTGTTTTGCAACAGTCACTAACTGTTTCTCCATTACGGTTACCTTTTTACCTAATAATGTTAAGGGCAATACAATGTTTTCACCAATCGTTAATGTGTCCAATAAATTATAATCCTGAAAAACAAACCCCATTTCCTTACGGCGGAATTTGGCCAATTTATTATTAGACATACTTGTTACCTTTTCATTATTGATGCTGATTTTCCCTGCTGTTGGTGTATCAATCGTTGACAATAAGTTTAATAAAGTAGTCTTTCCACTTCCGGATGGTCCCATGATCCCAACGAATTCTGATTTGTTTATTGCCAGATTAAACCGATTTAATGCTTCATATTGAATACTGCGTTTGCTCCCATACTTTTTGGATAAGTTTTCAGCCACTAGAATTGCCATTGTATTACCTCCAAAATACCTTGTTCTTATTATTCGGGTAGGAACCAAACCAAGTCGGGAGACAACAGCCTGAACTCCTTGCCAAGGTTCCAGTTTGTACGTTGCTAAACGGGCGCTGCCGCTTTTTTTGTCTAGCTTCAGCGCCCAGAAGCTGCCGCCTTTCTTACACCTTTGGCTGTGTAAAGGTTATTGATACCGTTGTTCCCGCATTTTGTTCTGATTCTACGCTGATTTCATGACCTAATTCTTTACATATTTCCTTTGATAGATACAATCCCATACCGGTTGATTCACGAAATTTGCGCCCGTTCATTCCTGTAAAGAATGGGTCGAATATTCGGCTGATATCCTGCTTTGGGATACCGTGACCGTAGTCCTCTATTTGTAATGTGGTGGTTTGCGAATCAGTTTTACTGCGAAATGAAATTTTCTCGGAATGCCCTTTTGAATATTTAATCGCGTTTGTAATGATTTGGTGCAATACAAACCGAAACCACTTTGCATCGGTAGCCACGTCAATTGATTCATCAATAAATTGCTCTGGGAATACGTGGGTGCGGATGAAACTTGTTTTGAATTCCTGAATGGATTCATTTACTAAAGACCGCAAGGAAATTCTGTCCACATGAAAATCACGGTCAAACTTTTGCAAACGTGATTGATATAATGCGAGATCCAGTCCTTGCTGCAGATGTTCAATTTCCTCATACAAACTATCTGCAAAGGATTCGGGAAGATTCATTTTTTCCTTCTGTATCGTCAAATGCAAAACAGAGACAGGTGTTTTCATTTGATGAACCCATTGTTGAATGAAATCAATTTCCAATTGTTTATGCTGTTCTAACTGCTCAATTTTTTCCTGGTATTCACTGTCTTGTTTATCATGTTGATCTCGTAAAATTTGCAGTAAATGATTGCTTGGTTCCGGTAATCCCACATGCGGGGAAGCAACATTTTCCAATTTGTAGAAATCGCGTTGTTTAAAGTACTTGAAAACCAAGAATACAAGATAAAAGCATGTCGGCAATAAAAATAAATAAAAAAGGATCCCGGCACTGAGTGTTGTTCCTGAAAATCGGCTGGCAATTTGAACAATAATGATCATAAGTACCCACTGGGAATAAAAAAATAAAATGTTTCCTAATTGGTCGAGTATAAATTTTTTCATCCTGTTCTACCCCCATGTGTTGACTAGTTTGTATCCGGCGCCCCGAACGGTTTGTATACTATCCTTAATACCAATGTCCTCTAGCTTTTTCCTGATGCGAGTAATATTAACAGATAATGTATTATCATCCACAAAGTGTTCATCGTCCCACAGGATTTCCAATAAATGAGTGCGGGATAAGACTTGGTTCTCGTGTTCAACAAATTCCTTTAGCAGAATGAACTCATTTTTTGTTAGAGAAGCTATTGTCCCATGGTATTCGATTTCCATGGATGTTAAATGTAAAATAAATTGATTGATTTCGATAAAGTCGGCTTGTTTGGTTACGGCATATTCCCCGTAAATACGGCGCATGATACTTTTAATTTTTGCTTGTACAACATCGAAGTTAAATGGCTTCGTAATATAATCATCCCCGCCATTCTCCATGGCCATAACCTGATCCATTCCGGAATCCCTGGCCGACAGAAAAACGATGGGGCAATTGGAGATGCTTCTTATTTTACGGCACCAGTAAAACCCATCATAGCGCGGTAAATTTATATCCAATAACACAAGATGCGGATCTGATTCAGTAAATTCGTTAATAATCCTGTCAAATGACTGAACGATGGTTACACTATATTCGTACTTCTCGAGATATTCCTTTAATAAATTCGCTATTTTCGGGTCATCTTCTATTAGAAAAATCCGTTTCATTATTAACACCACCAATATCATTTACTAATTTTATCCTACCTTATTTATTTATAAAAATAAATGACATAGGGACTTTGGACAAAGCGTATGGTAATAATAAAGAAGGGGATAGAATGACAATTAATTCGTGGATCTTTATTATATTAGTAAGTATTACAATGCTCTTAAGTATCGGCTATTTCATGAAACGCGGAAAACGAGGGTTTTCGATTGAAATATTTTACTCCTTGCTTGTTGTATACAGTATTGTCATTATCGGCTTTGCACTTATCTACTTTATTCTTTCTTTTAATCGGATTGTTCTCGTGGAAGGCGGGGAATTAAGGCAAGTCAGTATCGTAGGATCACTAATTCATTCCGGCTATTTTAGCGGCGTTACCATGCTGACAATCGGGTATGGTGATATAACACCAATTGGCTATGGCAGGCTCATTGCCCTGATTCAAGCATTAATCGGTTATATTTTGCCGACAGCATTTGTTCTTCGTATTGTGCAGAATAAGCAGGATGATTAGGTGATACGAAAAACTATGCTATAGTGAAAATAATCGAAATACTTGCTTGGAGGGAATAGTAATGACAGTTGAAACAGGTAAAGCAGCACCGAATTTCACACTTGAAAATCAGGAAGGGGAAAATGTAAGCCTTTCTAGTTTTAAAGGAAAGCATGTTGTCATATATTTTTATCCAAAAGATATGACACCTGGATGTACAACAGAAGCATGTGACTTTCGCGATCAACATGAAAGCTTTCAGGATTTAGACGCAGTAATTATCGGTGTCAGTCCAGACCCGGTTGATCGACATCAGAAATTTATTGATAAACATGAATTGCCATTTTTACTGCTGGCCGATGTTGATCATAAAGTTGCTGAAGAATACGGGGTATGGAAACTTAAGAAAAACTTTGGCAAGGAATATTATGGTATCGAACGTTCGACATTCATCATTGATAAAGAGGGTATTCTTCAAAAAGAATACCGTAAAGTCAGTGTGAAAGGTCATGTAGAAGACGCATTAACATTCATTAGGGAGTCTGTTCTCTAAAGTTTTTAACGCAAAACCTATAAACTGCGATGTAACAGCAATGTGATTTCCGCTGCGGAAAACACCCAACATATACGTCGCTTATATGAACTGTGGTGATAATAGAAACAAACTATGTGAAAACAGCCATTAGGGAAAACGGATAAGCAGATGTAGGCAGTCCCATTGATGATGTGGACTGTCTTTTTACTTCAATAATAGAAAATCCGGCAGTAATGTGTGCAGGGGAATTTAATATTCCTGGTAGAGAAGTCTATACAGCACCAGCTAAAAATAGTGTTAATGGAACCATATCCTATAACACGCCATGTCCATATCAGGGAAAGATTTTTCAGGATGTTGTATTGACCTTCAAGGATGGTAAAATTTATTTTGATGACGTATTAATCCGTGATAATGGTATATTTGTGTTAGACAGTTTACAAGCAATAAATAGTGAAAATCTTATGTAGGGGCACTAGGAGGAATGAAAGTTGGTTATACTTTTTTCAGCTAAGGTTTCAACCAAGCATCAGGATAAATTAAAACTGCAATTTCCAAAGGAATTGTTTATTTTTTGCGATCGGATGGATGAAGCAATTGGCCATATGACGGAAGCGGAGGTTCTTGTGACATATGGGGAGGACTTAACCGATGAGATTGTCAGTCAAACGAATAAACTGAAGTGGATTATGGTCCTGTCTGCGGGGATGGATACGATGCCATTTGCTGCCATTGATAGAAAGGACATACTCGTAACAAATGCGCGGGGAATCCATAAGGTACCAATGGCTGAGTACGCAATTTCCAGTATTTTGCAGGTTTCAAGACAAACAAAACAATTAATATTCAATCAGGAGAATCACGTATGGGACCGATCAATCAGGATGCAGGAAATTACGGGTAAGACTATCCTTATTGCAGGCACCGGGGCAATCGGACAAGAGGTTGCACGTCTGGCAAAGGCATTCCACATGATAACATATGGTGTATCCAGAAGCGGAAGAAATGTCGAGTTTTTCGACAAGAATGTAACAGCGGCAGAAATAAATACAGTGCTACCAGAGTCAGATTTCCTTGTATCTGTCTTGCCAAGCACACCAGAAACAAAAGGTTTCTTTACTAAAGAGCATTTTAAACTGCTGCCTGACCATGCAGCCTTTCTTAATATGGGAAGGGGTGACGCTGTTACAACTGACGTGTTGCAAAATGCTATCCAATCGAAGGAAATTGCTCATGCCATTCTGGATGTTGCAGAGGAGGAACCGCTTCCCGTAAATCATCCACTTTGGGATTATGACAATGTGACAATCACTCCCCATTTATCAGGAATATCGCCGCATTATCAAAAACGGGCACTAGAAATTTTTACGCAGAATATGCATACCTATCAACAAGGTAAAACAGATTTGATGATAAATAAAATTAATCTTTCCAGGGGGTATTAATCATGCGAATTTACACAAGATCAGGTGATAAGGGAAAAACGTCGTTAATATATGGGCAACGGGTTCCGAAAAATGATTTGCGTGTTGAGGCTTACGGAACATGTGATGAAGCGAACTCCATGATAGGGCTGTCACTAAGTTTTCTTGCAGATGTTGACTGGGACGAAAAAGAAAAATTTTTAAAAACGATGCACCGTGTGCAAACAATACTGTTCCATGTTGGGGCGGAGCTTGCCACACCAAATGACAAAGAAGTAAGCTGGAAGTTGAAACAGGCATATATACAGGAGCTTGAAGATCAAATAGATGAATGGGACAAGGATCTTGCGACATTAAAAAACTTTATCTTGCCATCTGGACATAGCGCTTCAAGTGCATTGCACACAGCGCGGACCATTGCCAGAAGAGCGGAACGAACAGCAGTAGGTTTAGAGGATGAATTGGCAAACCCGCTCGTAGTTTCCTATTTGAACCGTCTGTCGGATTTCCTTTTTGTTGCAGCGCGTTATGTAAACTCAAACCTTGGTGGAGAAGAAATACCGTTGCAGGCAGATGTTTAAACTTTGATGAAAATTGATGAATTGGTACTAACATAGGTACTTTGTTCATATACTTTTATTGACAGGAAGGCAGTCTAACAGGTACACTAATTATAGTTATTATAAAGTAATAATAGTAGTAGAATATATAAATGAAAGTGAGGTGCATGACGGTGTCTGAGCAAAAACTGCGTGAAGCAATCGGCACATTAAAAGAATCAGGCGTTCGGATAACACCACAACGTCATGCGGTTCTTGAATATCTTCTTAATTCCATGATTCACCCAACAGCAGATGATATATATAAAGCGCTGGAAGGAAAATTTCCGAACATGAGCGTCGCGACTGTATACAATAACCTTCGAGTACTAAGAGAAATTGGACTTGTAAGGGAGTTGACATACGGGGATGCGTCAAGCAGATTTGACTGCAATACCACGGAACACTATCACATTATTTGTGAGTCCTGCGGGAAAATAGTCGACTTTCATTATCCATCATTGGATGAGGTAGAGTCCCTTGCTGAACAGGTGACTGGATTTGAAGTAAGTCATCACCGAATGGAAATTTACGGCAAGTGCGAAGACTGCAAAAAATTGGATACGCAGAAACATTAGTCTCGTATGAATAAGGTGGGGCCCAGCAACTTTTAATGGTTGCTGGGCCTTTTGATGGTTACAAGAGGGTATAAACGAAAAGATGTCTAGCTCTGGTGCCTGCGCTTTTTCTGTCTAGCACGAGCGCCCAGAAGCTTGCGCTTTTCGTGTAACTTCACAGGTATCCATTCCCTGACACTGTTGATAAACCAGATACATTCGCAATCTTTTAATTCATCGACCCGAATAATTCGTTCTGCGATTTTACCGGAATCGATTAGTTTTTTTCGAAAAGTGCCACCTAAGAGTCCACACTCAATTGGTGGTGTGAAAAATTGATCATTTATCTGCATCACAACATTTCCAGCGGTAAATTCAGTCACTTCTTTTTTTTCGTTCCATAATAGCACATCGTAAACATCTGGATGGCTGGCTTTTGCCTTTTTATAGACAGATCGGTTTGTTGTTTTGTGATAAAGAAACACATCTTCGCTTGAAACAGCGGCATTGGCAAGCACTGCAGTAACCTCATCTATTGAGTCGTGTATGATTTGCACAGCTTCGCAGGTGAACTGGCCATCTTGATCAACAAGTAAGCGGACTTTCCATTTGTCGTTTGAATGAGTAGAAGCACATTTCATTAGTTCTTTCCTTATTTCTTCTATATCGATTGAAAAGTTGAAGTACCATGCAGACTTTTCCAACCGTTCCATATGGTTTTCCAATACCAGATAGCTGCCGTGAACCAGACCAATCGATTCAAGTAATTGAAATTCAGGCTGTTTCCGTTTTAGCAATGCAGATTTTGTAATGATTTCATCGTACTCTCCTTCACTGGTAGAGTCCCATGTTATACCGCCGCCAACTCCGTACTTGGCACAATTATCTTCATGGTCGATGGTCACTGTTCGGATTGGTACATTGAATATCGCCTCCTGTTCGGGGGTAATATAGCCGATTGCACCACAATAAACACCCCGGGGAGATGTCTCCAATTCCTGAATGATTCGCATGGTGCTGATTTTAGGCGCACCTGTGATGGAGCCGCAAGGGAATAATGCTTTGAACACATCTGTTAGAGATATATCTTCCTCTGTGGTTGCAGTGATAGTTGATGTCATTTGATAAACGGTTGGGTATTTTTCAATCGAAAATAGTTTAGGAACCTGTACAGTGCCGGGTTTAGCGATTGTCCCAAGATCATTACGGAGCAGATCAACAATCATAACATTTTCTGCCCGGTTTTTTTCTGACGCGGCAAGCCATGTCGCCCTTCTATTATCTTCCTTATAGGTCAAGCCCCGTTGCGCTGTGCCTTTCATTGGCCGGGTTGTTATTTTTCCTTTACACATTTGAAAAAATAACTCCGGCGACGCGGATAGGATAGTGTGGTCTGCTGTTTGGATAAAGGCGCTGTAATCCGCTGCTTGTGCTTGTGCCAATTGGGTATAATATGCCTTTGTATCGCCTGTAAACGTGGAATTCATGCGTATTGTGTAATTGACCTGGTATGTGTCACCTAGCTCGATAAGGTTCTTAATATGTTCGATACTTTTTTGGTAATGATCAGCTGGTTCCGATGCTGTCCACTCCTTGATTGAAAAGTCTCCTGCGCTTGATAAACTTTCGTATGTTGGCTTTGTAAAAATTCCATACCACAGAAGTGTCTGACTTCCATCCGTGTTGACCTTGAATTCTGGTTCAAAGGCGGGGGCTGCTTCGTACGCTAGATAACCTGCAGCATAGTATCCTGCGTTCACATAGTCCTGGACTCTTTCAAGATACGGAAGTACTTCATCTATATTTGAGGTACTTATTATGTCAATCGGATCCTTAAACATCACCGGTTTCTTGGTCCCACTTGTATCTTTGAAGTTAAAAAATAATTCGGGATTCTGTGGTTTCATTGATTGAATCTTCCTTCCTTTGCAAGAAATTATTTAGAAGCTCAAGTCCATTTTCGGTTAATATTGCTTCAGGATGGGCCTGAATGCCTTCCAAAGGGTAAAACTTATGACGTAAAGCCATGATTTCTCCCTCTTTTGTTGTCGCGGTTACAAGCAAACATTCAGGTAAATTGTTCGAATCAACGATTAATGAATGATATCTTGTTACGGAAAGTGGATTTTGTAATCCCCGGAACAATCCCTGCCCATCATGATGAATAGGGGACACCTTACCGTGCATCGGCATTTTGGCTTTCGTAATTTTCCCGCCAAAGGCCTGTGCTATTGCCTGATGGCCAAGGCAAACCCCCAGTATCGGATAGTTGGTATGTAATTTGCTTATAACCTCTAATGATATTCCAGCATCAGAAGGATTACCCGGACCTGGTGAAATCAATATATGGGAAGGATTCATGTTTTCAATCGCCTCTATGGTAATTTTATCGTTTCGTGCAACGAAAACCTTCTGCTGTAATTGCTTGATAGATTGAACCAGATTGAAAGTGAATGAATCATAGTTATCGATTACAAGAATCATTTCAATGTTCCCCCTTTACATGAAGACGACGGTATAGAAAAATCCGTCATAGTGACGGATTTACTTTTTCTCACTTCTTCTTTTTTTGTTAAATTCGCGTCTATATTTACCTGAGTTAAGTTTCTCATCAAACTCTTCACCCTCAAGGTCCTTATCTAGTGTAAGTGGCTGCTTACAGTGCATACATGCATCAACCCGCCCAAGCATTTTCGTTGGTTTTTCACAGTTTGGGCAAATAATTGGCACCGCTTTTGTTGATAACATGCCAATCCAAAAGTAGACAACGGTACTAAAAATAACACATAGGATACCAATTACGAAAAATGTAGCCATCAGCCATTCAGTATTTCTGGTGAAAATTCCACCATACATAAATCCGAAGCCGGCAAAAATGAGAAATAATGCGAAGGAACGAATTTTATTTATTTTACTTTTATAGACTAGCTGAGCCATGTCAATCCTCCTTAAATCCTTTAGAAAAGCGTTATACCATTATGCTTCGCTCGCAAAAATAGTATAGCATATCTTCTTGAATTTTTTGTGACGGAAAGAGGAATTTTAGTATCGGCTATCGAATAGTAGACTTAAGAAGTGTAAACATAAATGGAGGAGTTGACTAAGGTGGAGGATTTATTACGTCCCATCTATCAGGAACGTGCAAGTGATCTGGATACACTAGGTATCCTACTAATAGAAAAAATGAAGCCGAACAGTCCACTCACGGATAATTTTGATGTTATTTTATTAATCATTGTTAATAATGGGGATCAGCCATGGCATGTAAAGCATTATGAATTTGACAATAAAACAGCTGCCTTACATGTGGTCAGAGAAGATTTATTAATGAAATGGATTGATACAAGTACTTACCGCCGTGCAGTTGAGTGGGTTATATATGGGAAAGTTATCTTTGATCGAAACGAGTATATTAGTGATTTAAAAGAACAATTAAGAAGTTTCCCATCAACCAAGCGTGACTTACGAAAAGCAATTGAATTCGGTAAATTAGTGAAAAGTTATAGTGAAGCAAAAGATTTGTATGAAACACATCATTATAAAGATGCATATAGTAGAATGATTCATTCCTTACATTACTTGGCCCGGTTGGCTGTCATTGAAAAAGGCTTTCACCCGGAAGTTACTGTATGGAAGCAAGTACGGCAAATTGACCCGGAAGTGTATAAGTTATATGAGGAATTGATCCAGAGCAATGAAGAAATTGAAAAGCGCGTGCAATTAATGATACTCGCGATTGATTTCGTTATCAGCACACGGGCAAGATATTCCGCAAAACATCTTCTTGATCTAATGAGGGAAAGAGACGGCAGTTGGTCATATAGTGAACTAAAAACGCATCCCTTGTTAAAATCATACGATTTGGATCTTACAGCAATCGTTTCTTATTTGGCTGAGAAAAATATTATTAAAACGGAAAGAGTGGAAACGAAGGGTGTTGGCGTTTATCAGCGGAAATACTTGGTTAGTAATACAGATTGAACAATATGGACCTACATACAGAGGAGATGTAGGTTCTACTATTGGATAATTGCAGAAAGACTGGAGAGCCATACTAATGTTTCATAATCCGGAGATTTTCGATGTTTTTAGTAATAAATAATGATTTTCTTAAAAATAGGGTTTGACTTCTCCTTTTAACCATGGTAAAGTTATCTCTGTTGCAAAAAACGCGATGAACGCGGCAACAAAAAATAAAAAAGATTAACAACTTTCCTGTTGACATGATAACAGTGATTATGGTAATCTATTAGAGTCGCTGTTTTGAGGCGATGAAAACAATTTGCTCCTTGAAAACTGAACAAACAACCAAGTAATATGTCAAGCAACGAAACAAAGCTAAGACCAACGATAGAATTGATTGGTGTCGATTCTATTCAAACTTTTTTGGAGAGTTTGATCTTGGCTCAGGACGAACGCTGGCGGCGTGCCTAATACATGCAAGTCGAGCGCGGGAAGCAAGTAATCGCCCTTCGGGGCGTGAGCTTGTGGAACGAGCGGCGGACGGGTGAGTAACACGTGGGCAACCTGCCTGTAAGATTGGGATAACCCCGGGAAACCGGAGCTAATACCGAATAATACTTTTTATCACATGGTAGAAAGTTGAAAGGCGGCTTTTGCTGTCACTTACAGATGGGCCCGCGGCGCATTAGCTAGTTGGTGGGGTAATGGCCTACCAAGGCGACGATGCGTAGCCGACCTGAGAGGGTGATCGGCCACACTGGGACTGAGACACGGCCCAGACTCCTACGGGAGGCAGCAGTAGGGAATCTTCCGCAATGGACGAAAGTCTGACGGAGCAACGCCGCGTGAGTGATGAAGGTTTTCGGATCGTAAAACTCTGTTGTTAGGGAAGAACACGTATCGTTCGAATAGGACGGTGCTTTGACGGTACCTAACCAGAAAGCCCCGGCTAACTACGTGCCAGCAGCCGCGGTAATACGTAGGGGGCAAGCGTTGTCCGGAATTATTGGGCGTAAAGCGCTCGCAGGCGGTCTTTTAAGTCTGATGTGAAAGCCCACGGCTTAACCGTGGAGGGTCATTGGAAACTGGAGGACTTGAGTACAGAAGAGGAGAGTGGAATTCCACGTGTAGCGGTGAAATGCGTAGAGATGTGGAGGAACACCAGTGGCGAAGGCGACTCTCTGGTCTGTAACTGACGCTGAGGAGCGAAAGCGTGGGGAGCGAACAGGATTAGATACCCTGGTAGTCCACGCCGTAAACGATGAGTGCTAGGTGTTAGGGGGTTTCCGCCCCTTAGTGCTGAAGTTAACGCATTAAGCACTCCGCCTGGGGAGTACGGCCGCAAGGCTGAAACTCAAAAGAATTGACGGGGGCCCGCACAAGCGGTGGAGCATGTGGTTTAATTCGAAGCAACGCGAAGAACCTTACCAGGTCTTGACATCCTCTGCCAGCGATAGAGATATCGTGTTCCCTTCGGGGACAGAGTGACAGGTGGTGCATGGTTGTCGTCAGCTCGTGTCGTGAGATGTTGGGTTAAGTCCCGCAACGAGCGCAACCCTTGATCTTAGTTGCCAGCATTTAGTTGGGCACTCTAAGGTGACTGCCGGTGACAAACCGGAGGAAGGTGGGGATGACGTCAAATCATCATGCCCCTTATGACCTGGGCTACACACGTGCTACAATGGATGGAACAAAGGGAAGCGAAGCCGCGAGGTGTAGCAAATCCCATAAAACCATTCTCAGTTCGGATTGCAGGCTGCAACTCGCCTGCATGAAGCCGGAATCGCTAGTAATCGCGGATCAGCATGCCGCGGTGAATACGTTCCCGGGCCTTGTACACACCGCCCGTCACACCACGAGAGTTGGCAACACCCGAAGTCGGTGAGGTAACCTTTATGGAGCCAGCCGCCGAAGGTGGGGCCAATGATTGGGGTGAAGTCGTAACAAGGTAGCCGTATCGGAAGGTGCGGCTGGATCACCTCCTTTCTAAGGAAAAACAGGAAGCGAGAAGCTACATGTAGTGGAAGCTGACCTGTTTAACGGGATCCCTGTGATAACCTGCTGGTTATCCGGGGGCGTAAGACCTACTATTATGTAGGCCTTGACATATCAGGTTGTTTGTTCAGTTTTGAGGGATGCGAATCTCTCTTTTTGTACCTTGAAAACTAAATAAGAGCAAGATAGACAACGACATCAAAAACGTAAGTTCTTAATCATAAAGATAGTTAAGTGAAGAAGAGCGCACGGTGGATGCCTTGGCACTAGGAGCCGATGAAGGACGGGACTAACACCGATATGCCTCGGGGAGTCGTAAGTAGACTTCGATCCGAGGATTTCCGAATGGGGAAACCCGCTGTTCGTAATGGAGCAGTACGCGTATCTGAATACATAGGATACGTGAGGCAGACCCGGGGAACTGAAACATCTTAGTACCCGGAGGAAGAGAAAGCAAATGCGATTTCCCAAGTAGCGGCGAGCGAAACGGAATCAGCCCAAACCAGAAAGCTTGCTTTCTGGGGTTGTAGGACACTCCATTGGAGTTACAAAGAAATGCTTTAGATGAATCGATCTGGAACGATCAGCCAAAGCGGGTAAGAGCCCTGTAATCGAAAAAGCGTTTCCTCCGGAGTGGATCCTGAGTACGGCGGAACACGAGGAATTCCGTCGGAATCCGGGAGGACCATCTCCCAAGGCTAAATACGACCTAGTGACCGATAGTGAACCAGTACCGTGAGGGAAAGGTGAAAAGCACCCCGGAAGGGGAGTGAAAGAGATCCTGAAACCGTGCGCTTACAAGTAGTCGAAGCCCGTTTATGGGTGACGGCGTACCTTTTGTAGAATGGACCGGCGAGTTACGATCGTATGCAAGGTTAAGTGGAAGACACGGAGCCGCAGCGAAAGCGAGTCTGAATAGGGCGAAATAGTATACGGTCGTAGACCCGAAACCGTGTGATCTACCCATGTCCAGGGTGAAGGTCAGGTAACACTGACTGGAGGCCCGAACCCACGTATGTTGAAAAATGCGGGGATGAGGTGTGGGTAGGGGTGAAATGCCAATCGAACACGGAGATAGCTGGTTCTCTCCGAAATAGCTTTAGGGCTAGCCTCAATAGATGCGTACTGGAGGTAGAGCACTGATTGAACTAGGGGCCCTCACCGGGTTACCGAATTCAGTCAAACTCCGAATGCCAGCTACGTTACGTTGGGAGTCAGACTATGGGTGATAAGGTTCATAGTCGAAAGGGAAACAGCCCAGACCGCCAGCTAAGGTCCCAAAGTATACGTTAAGTGGAAAAGGATGTGGAGTTGCCCAGACAACCAGGATGTTGGCTTAGAAGCAGCCATCATTTAAAGAGTGCGTAATAGCTCACTGGTCGAGTGACTCTGCGCCGAAAATGTACCGGGGCTAAACGTATCACCGAAGCTGCGGATTGTTCTTCGGAACAATGGTAGGAGAGCGTTCCAAGTGCTGTGAAGTCAGACCGTGAGGACTGGTGGAGCGCTTGGAAGTGAGAATGCCGGTATGAGTAGCGAAAAAAGAGTGAGAATCTCTTTCACCGAAAGCCTAAGGTTTCCTGAGGAAGGCTCGTCCGCTCAGGGTTAGTCGGGACCTAAGCCGAGGCCGAAAGGCGTAGGCGATGGACAACAGGTAGATATTCCTGTACCACCTCATGAATGTTTGAGCGATGGGGGGACGCAGTAGGATAAGGAATGCGCACTTCTGGAAATGTGCGCCCAAGCAGCAAGGGAGTTGGATTGGCAAATCCGTCCAACAATTCTGAGCTGTGATGGGGAGGGAACTATAGTACCGAAGTTCTGGATTTCACACTGCCAAGAAAAGCCTCTAGTGAGTTCATAGGTGCCCGTACCGCAAACCGACACAGGTAGGCGAGGAGAGAATCCTAAGGTGATCGGGAGAACTCTCGTTAAGGAACTCGGCAAAATGACCCCGTAACCTCGGGAGAAGGGGTGCTCCTTTAAGGAGGAGCCGCAGTGAATAGGCCCAAGCGACTGTTTAGCAAAAACACAGGTCTCTGCGAAGCCGAAAGGCGAAGTATAGGGGCTGACACCTGCCCGGTGCTGGAAGGTTAAGGGGAAGAGTTAGCGCCTTCGGGCGCGAAGCTTAGAACCGAAGCCCCAGTAAACGGCGGCCGTAACTATAACGGTCCTAAGGTAGCGAAATTCCTTGTCGGGTAAGTTCCGACCCGCACGAAAGGTGCAACGACTTGGGCACTGTCTCAACGAGAGACCCGGTGAAATTATACTATGTGTGAAGATGCACATTACCCGCGACAGGACGGAAAGACCCCGTGGAGCTTTACTGTAGCCTGATATTGAATGTTGGTACAGCTTGTACAGGATAGGTGGGAGCCATCGAAACCGGAGCGCTAGCTTCGGTGGAGGCATCCGTGGGATACCACCCTGGCTGTACGGACATTCTAACCCAGGACCGTAATCCGGTTCGGAGACAGTGTCAGGCGGGCAGTTTGACTGGGGCGGTCGCCTCCCAAAGAGTAACGGAGGCGCCCAAAGGTTCCCTCAGAATGGTTGGAAATCATTCGAAGAGTGTAAAGGCAGAAGGGAGCTTGACTGCGAGACCTACAAGTCGAGCAGGGACGAAAGTCGGGCTTAGTGATCCGGTGGTTCCGCATGGAAGGGCCATCGCTCAACGGATAAAAGCTACCCCGGGGATAACAGGCTTATCTCCCCAAGAGTTCACATCGACGGGGAGGTTTGGCACCTCGATGTCGGCTCATCGCATCCTGGGGCTGTAGTCGGTCCCAAGGGTTGGGCTGTTCGCCCATTAAAGCGGTACGCGAGCTGGGTTCAGAACGTCGTGAGACAGTTCGGTCCCTATCCGTCGTGGGCGCTGGAAGTTTGAGAGGAGCTGTCCTTAGTACGAGAGGACCGGGATGGACACACCGCTGGTGTACCAGTTGTTCCGCCAGGAGCATAGCTGGGTAGCTACGTGTGGCAAGGATAAGTGCTGAAAGCATCTAAGCATGAAGCCCCCCTCAAGATGAGACTTCCCATCACTCTAAGTGAGTAAGATCCCTCAGAGACGATGAGGTAGATAGGTTCGAGGTGGAAGCGTGGCGACACGTGGAGCTGACGAATACTAATCGATCGAGGACTTAACTAACCATTGATTGTCATCTATTTAAGCTCTTATTTAGTTTTTAGGGTATAAAATGAAAAAAGGTCTTGCATTTCGAAAGAAATATGACTATAATATATTTTGTCCTTAAATTTAATATGGTCTGGTAGTTATAGCGGAGAAGTCACACCTGTTCCCATGCCGAACACAGCAGTTAAGCTCTCCAGCGCCGATGGTAGTTGGGACTTTGTCCCTGCAAGAGTAGGACGCCGCCAGGCACAATCCATATAACAGCTTGACCTAACGGAATAAGTAAGGTCATGTAGGAGAAGACCTTTGTGGTAATTAAAGTCAAATTGGATTATATTCTTTATCTGATTATTCCACAGTAGCTCAGTGGTAGAGCTATCGGCTGTTAACCGATCGGTCGTAGGTTCGAATCCTACCTGTGGAGCCATGGAGAGCTGTCCGAGTGGCCGAAGGAGCACGATTGGAAATCGTGTAGACCGCTAACGTGGTCTCGAGGGTTCGAATCCCTCGCTCTCCGCCACTTTTTAAAATATTGGCCCGTTGGTCAAGTGGTTAAGACACCGCCCTTTCACGGCGGTAACACGGGTTCGAATCCCGTACGGGTCACCACTTACTTGGAGGATTAGCTCAGCTGGGAGAGCACCTGCCTTACAAGCAGGGGGTCGCAGGTTCGAGCCCTGCATCCTCCACCATGTTTTCTAACTTAATATTCACTCATATCGCGGGGTGGAGCAAAACCGTAAACATCTTGAAATACTTCAATGTAGGTTTTGTGAGGAGTGTCTCTACAAAGAGATACTTGCAACACGACGAAAAGTCAGTTAATTATCAAGATAGAATGCATGTTCTAATTCAGTACTTTCTCATATCGCGGGGTGGAGCAGTCTGGTAGCTCGTTGGGCTCATAACCCAAAGGTCGCAGGTTCAAATCCTGCCCCCGCAACCAATTATTTTTATGCGGTATTACATAAAGTGGTCCGGTAGTTCAGTTGGTTAGAATGCCTGCCTGTCACGCAGGAGGTCGCGGGTTCGAGTCCCGTCCGGACCGCCACTTTCATAAAGTTTAAGTTTCATTTGTACATAAAGGCTCAGTAGCTCAGTCGGTAGAGCAAAGGACTGAAAATCCTTGTGTCGGCGGTTCGATTCCGTCCTGAGCCACCATTTTTGCATTTAAAGATTTATTTCATAATGGAGGGGTAGCGAAGTGGCTAAACGCGGCGGACTGTAAATCCGCTCCCTCAGGGTTCGGCAGTTCGAATCTGCCCCCCTCCACCATTAAAAATATAGCGTAGGGGTATAGTTCAACGGTAGAACTGCGGTCTCCAAAACCGTCAATGTGGGTTCGAGTCCTGCTACCCCTGCCATTTTGTTTATGGCGGTCGTGGCGAAGTGGTTAACGCACCGGATTGTGGCTCCGGCACTCGTGGGTTCGATCCCCACCGGTCGCCCCATTAAAAATTAATTATTAATTTCCTATTGGGCTATAGCCAAGCGGTAAGGCAGCAGGTTTTGATCCTGTCATTCCCAGGTTCGAATCCTGGTAGCCCAGCCATTTTGCGGAAGTAGTTCAGTGGTAGAACATCACCTTGCCAAGGTGGGGGTCGCGGGTTCGAATCCCGTCTTCCGCTCCATAAAAATGTTTACGGCGGCATAGCCAAGTGGTAAGGCACAGGTCTGCAACACCTTTATCACCGGTTCAAATCCGGTTGCCGCCTCCAATAGTATATTTTATAGATTTGCCAGTGTGGCGGAATTGGCAGACGCGCACGACTCAAAATCGTGTTCCTTCGGGAGTGCCGGTTCGACCCCGGCCACTGGTATCGGAAGAAATACAAAAAAGACTTTCCTTTATGGAAGGTCTTTTTTGTTATTGGCAAAGAAAATTTAAAATAGCCTTTATAGTGAAACAAAACGATTTCTTAGTAAAGTTTAAATTGCTACAATAGGAATATTAATAAACTCTCAGGTTCTTTGTAGATTGGGGTCATGTATACTTGAATAAAACATTGTTTGCTCTATTAATTGTTACGACAACAGGTTTAATGGGTTCTTCGTTCGCGGTTGGGAAGATAGGGTTGAACTATATTTCGCCCCTATTACTGGTCGGTATCCGTTTCACGCTAGCGGGGATATTAATGGCTGTGATTGTTCTTTTGTTGAAACGGACTCATCCGGTGAAAATAAGCGACTGGCTTAAAATAGTGCTTGTAGGTATTTTTCAAACAGCCTTGGTTATGGGTTCAATTTTTTTAAGTTTGCGTACAATAACTGCAGGGGAATCTTCTATTTTAACATTCATTAATCCTTTGCTTGTGGTTATTTTTGGAACCTTTTTTATGGGAATGAAATATCGCTGGGTCCAGTGGTTGGGTGTATTAGTCGGATTTTTAGGGGTTTTTATAACATTGGGTGCAAGTTTGGATATAAGAGAAGCAGGTACTCTTCTAGGGCTATTGAGTGCGGTTTCCTGGGCTATTGCAACATTGATCTTAAAAAAGTGGGGGACTTCATTTGATACATGGGTCTTAACTGCTTACCAAATGCTTTTTGGGGGCATTTTACTATTAATAGCCAGTGGACTATTTGAAGAGGTTCACATTGTGTTTACTTCTGTATCGATATTTATAATTGTTTGGCTAGCAGTGATGGCCTCCATTGTTCAATTCGCCATCTGGTTCTTCCTTTTGGAGAAAGGGGATCCGGGGAAAGTAAGTGCTTTTTTGTTTCTCGCACCATTGTTTGGTGTCATTTTTGGCTGGATCCTGCTGCAAGAACAATTTCATTTATCAACATTAATAGGTGGAAGTCTAATATTGGCCGGAATATTTTTGGTGAATTATGCACCGAAAAAGGCGAGCATGAGATAGCGTCTCTTAATTCGTAACGGGAAATTCCTGCTTGCATCTTAATCGGTCATCATGCAATATAAATGTAATGTAAATAGAGAGAAGGATGCATGTGAATTATGTAATGCGCTGGGCAATTTTTGTAGTCGGTTTAATGTTTTTCAGTCTTGGTATTTCGGTAACAATTAATGTACAGCATTTGGGGATTCACCCTTGGGACGTACTTAATGTTGGATTATATGAAAAATATGGCTTTACCATTGGAACATGGAATATTGTCTGTGGAATTATTCTTGTTATCATTTCTTATATTCTTGATAAGCGGTATATCAAGCTTGGAACGTTTTTGAATGCATTGCTCGTTGGCTCATTTGTCGACTTATTTTTATGGCTGGACTTTTTACCTGGTGCTGCACATACGTGGGTCGATGTCGTTATACTTTTGATAGGGATAATTTTCATGGGATTTGGTGGCGGCATGTATAATGCAGCGGGTGTTGGGTCAGGTCCGCGTGATGGATTCATGCTGTCTATTTCAGATAAGACTGGGTTTCCTATCAGACGGGTAAGAATCGTTACAGAAACAAGTGTATTGTTAATTGGACTGCTTCTCGGCGGACCCGTGTTCATCTTTACATTTTTATTTACGTTTATTCAAAGTCCTTTATTTCAATACTTTTTCCTGAAAATCAGTGCATTACTTAACCATATGGAAAAGCCTTCTGATGAAAATAAGAAGGCAAAATCAGCTGGATAAAGTAGTAAAAATCCGTTTTACACATTCATTCTATGGGAATGGAAAGAATGTGTATAACTTTTAAAAGTAGATAACTGAATATTCAACTATAGGAGGAGCTGAGTTGATGTAATTTGAAAACATATTGTACTGGATGGATCATTTGGCAACTACTTATTAGGAGGATAAGAATGGCTGATAATCGAGGAGTTGTTTATACAGGTTCAGGTGGTGTCGAAGTAAAGGACATAAAATTTCCTGATTTAATTCTTGAGAATGGACCAGGTGTACCAGAAGGGAATGCAGGTCGTAAGTGTGAGCATGGTGTTATTCTAAAAATAATTACTACCAATATATGTGGCAGTGATCAGCATATGGTGCGCGGACGGACAACTGCACCATCGGGATTGGTACTTGGTCATGAAATAACGGGAGAAGTTATTGAGGCTGGACGAGATGTCGAGTTTATTAGCAAAGGTGACTTTGTTTCTGTTCCTTTTAATGTTGCTTGCGGCCGGTGTAAAATGTGTAAGCGTCAGGATACCCATATTTGTACACATGTAAATCCACAGCAACCAGGCGGGGCATATGGCTATGTCGATATGGGCGGCTGGGTTGGCGGTCAGTCTGAATATGTTATGATCCCTTATGCGGACTTCCAATTATTAAAGTTCCCTGATAAAGACCAGGCAATGGATAAAATATTGGATTTAACTATGCTGTCAGACATTTTTCCAACGGGCTATCATGGTGCTGTTAGTGCTGGTGTAACAACTGGTTCAACTGTCTATGTTGCTGGTGCCGGACCGGTAGGATTGGCAGCAGCTCACTCAGCACAGCTACTGGGAGCAGCTGTAGTTATCGTAGGAGATCTTAAGCCAGAACGCTTGAAACAAGCGGAAAGTTTTGGCTGCGAAACAATTAACCTAAAAAAACATGATAATGTCGGGGAACAAATTGAACAAATTTTAGGTGAGCCTGTAGTAGACTCAGCAATTGATGCGGTTGGATTTGAAGCATATGGACATGGGACAGACCATAAAGAAGCACCTGCAACGGTTTTAAATACCATGATGGACGTCGTTGAAGCAGGTGGTAAGATGGGTATTCCGGGACTATACGTAGTGGAAGATCCAGGCGCATCAGATAAGGATGCACAACAAGGTTCATTGAAGGTTAACTTTGGTGTCGGCTGGTCAAAGGCACAGCATTTTGTTACGGGACAAACCCCTGTCATGAAATATCACCGCCAACTGATGAATGCCATATTGAATGGTAAGGCAAACATAGCAAAGGCGGTTAATGCAACGGTAATTTCACTTGATGAGGCACCCCAAGGGTATGATGACTTTGATAGTGGTGTTTCCAAGAAATTTGTAATAGATCCACATGGTATGTTGTAGAAGAAGAAAGATCAAGATACAAGAATAAATAGATTAAAAGGATGTATAGAAATCCGAGTTAGCTTACAAGATTTGCTACCTCGGATTTTTGTATGCAAGGAACTATGTAAGTATATGCAAGTATTAGCTAGAATAATAAAGTATATCAGGGATAACAGCGCTTACATAGGGAGTTTTTCATTGTTTCTAAATGTGGTATGATACATAAGTTATCTACGGTTAAAGCCTTGTAGAAGGCTTTTCAAAATAATAATAGAAAGAGGTATGGATTTGAATTTAGAACAAATAAAGAAGGATTGGTTTGGGAACATAAGGGCGGATATCCTATCTGGTATGGTAGTAGCAATGGCACTAATACCAGAGGCGATAGCATTCTCCATTATTGCAGGTGTAGATCCAATGGTTGGTTTGTATGCATCGTTTTGTATCGCAATTGTGATTTCTTTTGTCGGCGGAAGGCCCGCGATGATATCAGCAGCAACTGGCTCCATGGCATTGCTAATGGTGTCGCTTATCGCGGATTATGGTTTGCAGTATTTACTGGCAGCAACCATTTTAACAGGAATTATTCAAATTTTATTCGGTGTTTTTAAATTAGCAAGGGTAATGAAATTTGTCCCGCGTTCGGTGATGGTAGGTTTTGTGAATGCATTGGCCATTTTGATTTTCATGGCACAGCTTCAGCATTTTGTGGGAGAGACCTGGGTAATGTACGTGTTAGTGGCTCTTACTCTAGTTATTATTTATGGGTTTCCTAGAATAACAAAGGCTGTTCCATCAACACTTGTTGCTATTATCATTATTACATTAATAACGGTCTTTGGTGGAATTGATAGTAAAACGGTAGGGGACTTAGGAAATTTGTCATCGCAGTTACCAGTGTTTTTACTGCCCTCGATTCCATTAACATTCGAAACATTAATGATTATCTTGCCATATTCGCTGGCCCTTGCAGTTGTAGGTTTACTTGAAACATTACTGACAGCAAGTATTGTCGATGATATGACAGATACGGAAGGGAATAAAGATAAAGAAAGTCGTGGCCAAGGAATAGCAAATATTGTTGCTGGTTTCTTCGGGGAATGGCAGGATGCGCGATGATTGGTCAGTCAGTTATTAACTGTAAATCAGGTGGAAGGGGCAGATTGTCCACATTTGTTGCAGGCTTATTTTTAATGTTTTTGATAATTGTATTGAGTAGTGTTGTTGTCAAAATTCCAATGGCAGCACTAGTTGGTGTTATGTTTATGGTTTCAATTGGAACATTTGATTGGTCATCATTAAGGAATTTGCATAAGTTGCCTAGAACAGATGCGGTAGTAATGGTGACAACCGTCGTGATTGTAATTCTTACAAATGATCTTTCAAAGGGTGTTTTTGCAGGCGTACTATTAAGTGCCATTTTCTTTGCCGCAAAAATTTCCAAGGTGAAAGTGACTAATGAATTAGTGAATGATACGGAAAAACGCATTTATTATGTAAATGGTCAATTGTTCTTTGCATCTGTGACTGATTTCACGAAAAAATTTACTTTCCATGATACCGTTGAGGAAGTAGAAGTTAATTTGAGCAACGCGCATTTATGGGATGACTCTGCGATCGGTGCATTAGATAAAATTGAAATGAAATTCGAACAGCAGGGAATAAGCGTTACGTATACGGGATTAAATGAAGATAGTCAGCATTTGAAGAATCGGATTGGCGGGTTATCAAAAGCGTCTGGTCACTAAAGAGTTTATTGGGTGGATGTAAAAGAGTTAATAAATCAAATGGAGGTGCAGCTCTTGTTTCAAAACATTTTATTGGCGACCGATGGCTCCGAGCATTCGCTGCGATCAACAGATCATGCAATTGAACTGGCGCAAAAGTTTGCAGGCACTATTAAAGTGATTTATGTTGTAGACGGACAAACATCAAAATCTGATGTATTGCATAACGCAGATAAATTTGAAGTGGAAAGAAGCCGCCGGGAGAAAATACACACTGTGGAGCAATCGCTTCACCGTTCAGCTGTCCCATATACTGTGGAAGTCTTGCACGGGGAACCTGGACCTACGATTGTTGAATATGCGAATGAACATGATTTTGACTGTGTTGTGATTGGAAGCAGAGGACTTAATAATCTGCAGACATTCATTTTAGGCAGTGTCAGCCATAAAGTGGCTAAAAGGGTAAACTGCCCTGTCCTTATCATTAAATAGGTAGAAATAGCCCAATTTGGTCTGAACCAAATTGGGCTATTTTATCGCTTGTGCAGCGGAGTAATCCTCTAATGGAACATCCACTTCTTGCTGTAATGCTAGTTTGGCCAGCTGCATACCAATAAACGGGCCCATCGTTAGGCCGGATGCTCCCAAACCATTTCCGATTAATAATCCGTCAAAATCGGGTACAGCGCCAAATATTGGTAGGAAATCTGGCGTGAAAGGTCTGAATCCTACACGGGTTTCAAGAAATGTGCATTCTGATAATGCCGGAGCAATAGTTAATGCCTTTGATAAAATTTCATGCACACCGCCAATAGTAACACGATGGTCAAAACCTATATTATTCTCATGGGTAGCTCCAAGAACAATGTGATTACCCGCTAATGATAAAATATACTGGTCATTTGGTGGCATAATAACGGGCCAATCGGAAGAATCCATGTTTGGAAACTGGACATGTGTCAGCTGTGCCTTTTGTGACGTAACGTCAATATCTATTCCTAAAGGATGTAGAAGGTCAGGCATCCACACACCATTTGTTGCAATGACAATATCAGAATAAATGATTTCTCCATTTACTCGTGCGCCAGTAATTGTTTTTCCTTCATGAAGAATGGTGGCATCACCAGTAATAAACTGGGCACCATATTTTTGAGCACCCCTAATAAGCGACATACACAGCTTCCCGCCATCGACACGAGCGGCACCAGTAACGTGAATTGCCTGATATCCGTCCTCTAGAGGTGGAAAAAGAGCTTTTGCCTGTTTATGGTCAAGAAGGGATATATCACCTATTTCAGGTGCATCTGCGCGACGTTTCAGGGCCCTTTTTCGCATTGCTTCCAGCTTTTCAATGGAGGTATGGATGCTTAATGCACCAACCTGGTCATATCCCGTGTCCTGCTCGCCATCAGTTGCCAGCGAGTGAATTATCTCAGGATATACTTTAGCGCCGCCTTTAGCCAATCTGTACCACTTTTGATTTCGTCGCTGCGACAACCATGGGCAAACGATACCAGCTGCAGCATCGGTAGCTTTTCCGAAATCCGCGCGGTCAACAATCGTTATTTCAGCGCCATTTTTAGCCAATTGATAGGCTGTCGATGCACCCAATATTCCTCCGCCAATTACAATAATTTTTGTCATATAAAAATCCTTTCTTCACTAACTATAAAAATAAATGGGTTGATTGTAAAATTTATCGCCTTTACTAGGGATTTATTTTGGGAATGTGTCATAATAAAATAGAAGGAGGCAAAGACGAATGTATGAAAATATTATAGCAAAAATTTTATTTATTATAGGAGTGGCGGAAATTACAATCGGCATATTTGTTGGCATTGTATTTGGTGCTGCTAATGCAGACTTTGGAAACCAGTTTGGCTGGGGAATATTTTTCACTTGGTCGATTGGTGGATTTATACTTGGGATGTTATTTATTGGCTTTGCTGAAAATATTCAATTACTCCAGCGAATTTACCTCAAAATGGGTGACGATAAGGTGGAGATGGATTTCGAAACTGTAATGGCTGATGAAACATCGACTGCTCCGGAAGACTGGTATTTGCCCGTCGATGACCGGGAGAAAATCGAACACTATTACAAGAACGAGACCATACTTGAGATTACACCGTCACAAATAGAAGGCTATTGCATTGTCAAACTGGAATATGGCTCCAATGAATTTGTACGGGTAGTGGATATCCATGGGTTTGGTGTCCATGAGGTTGAAGATGAAGAAATTAAAAGTTCTATTATTACTTGGTATAATAACTTGGGATAAGAAACTACCCGCTTGGTGAAACAGGTAGTTTCTTTGGATTATTTTTCTGCTTTTCCTAATGGTTCAATTGCTGGGCCTTCAATAACTTCACCTATAGCGTTAAACCTGGATCCGTGACATGGACAATCCCATGTGTGGTCACCGTCATTCCATACTACGCCACAGCCCATATGGGTACATGATATATCAAGGAGATGCAGTTCCCCCTGATTATCGCGGTAAGCGCCAATTTCATCACCGTCGATTTCAATCATGGCACCTTGCCCATTTTCCAAATCCTTGGACTTGGTTGCTTCATTAGCATCAGTTCTGGCATTAGTTTCTGATTCATCTTCCTTATCTGTATCGTTTAACTCCCTAGCAGGAGAAAACAGGGAGGTATATACGTTAAATTTACCTAGTATTAAATCAGTTAATACCTCTGCGCCGATTGTTGCGGCTGATAGTCCCCATTTTCCAAAGCCTGTGGCCGTATAAATATTTTCCTTGTCAGCAAACATTTTCCCTATAAACGGGATTCGATCAGGTGAAAACAAATCATGTGACGACCAATGATCAACAACTTCTATTACACCAAAATGTTTATCCGCATACGCGAGTAGTTCCTCATATCGTTCCTGACTTGATAGCCCGTCACCAGTGTCATGACTTTCACCGCCGACTAGAACGTAATCTTCACCGTCAACTTTCATTGCCCGCATTGTTCTTTTTGGCAGTTCTGCATTGATGTACATGCTACCTGGAAAGGATTTTTCCGTTTTCACAGCTAAAGCATAAGAGCTTTCAGGCTTAAGATGGTTTGAGTAAAAGTCATCCGGCTCATAGATAGGAGCGTGCGTTGCAAATACAATATTTTCACATGTTAAGCTATATCCCTTGTCTGTTTTACATGTCAGGCCATTGTTATTTTCCACGTCCATGACAGTTGTGTGTTCGTAAATTTCCCCACCGTTCTTCTCAATCGCTTTTAATAAGCCATGCAGGTATTTAACTGGATGGAATTGCGCTTGTTTATGCATCACGATTGCTGATTTGATATCAAGATCAAGCGGCATATTCTTAACTAATTCACCATCTATTCCAAGCGTTTCATAAGCATGTGCCTCTCTTTCCAGCCATTCTTCCCAGTCACTTGTTTCTGTGTATACATAGGCATCCGCTTCTTCCAATTCACAATCAATTTTCTCTTCTGATTGAAATTTTTTGACCAGTGCCAATGCTTCCATATTAGCCTGGTAATACTTTTTGGCCGTATCTTTATTGTATCGTTTGATTAATTCATTGTAGATAAGATCATGTTGTGCTGTTAATTTAGAAGTAGTATAGCCAGTCGTTCCACTGACAAGCTGTCTTGCCTCGACTAAGGCAACTTTCTTACCTTTTTTGGCAAGCATATAAGCCGTTGTGATCCCGGCGATGCCCCCACCTGCCACTACTGTATCTACAAGGATGTCTTTGTCCAACTGATTATAATTAGGAAGTTTATCTGTGCTTCTCCAAAATGATGAGGTTTCTTTTTGCAATGATTGTTTATTTGCCATGTGAAAAATCCTCCTAATTTGCAGATTCATTCTTAGTAATATTTATTACCTTAATTTCTACTGATCTAAACAATGGTATGTTTTTTCTTTTGCAATTCCGTACTATAATTGATATAACTAAAAAGGATGAAAGATATTTAAGATATTGGACAGAGGAGAGTTATCATGGTGAAAACACTTATTTTTGGACATAAAAGTCCAGATACAGACACGATAACTGCAGCACTTGCAGCGTCTTATTTGAAAAATAAACTGGGGCAGGACACTCAGGCAGTTCGTTTAGGCGAAGTTAATAAAGAAACTGAGTATGCACTTGATTATTTTAATGTTGAAAAACCAGAGCTAATCGAACACGTACCCGCTGAAATTGAGAACGTCATCTTGGTTGACCACAATGAATTCCAGCAAAGTGTCGATAATATTAAAGAAGTGAAAATTGTAGAAGTTATTGACCACCATCGTATTGCTAATTTCGAAACAAAAGAGCCTCTTTATTTCCGCGTTGAGCCGGTAGGTTGTACAGCGACAATTTTAAAGAAAATGTATGAAGAAAATAACATCGAAATCACAAAAAATATTGCCGGTTTATTGGTATCTGCAATTATTTCTGATTCACTATTGTTGAAGTCACCAACCTGTACCCAGGAAGATGTGGATGCGGCACATGAACTGGCAGAAATCGCTGGAGTAAACCTGGATGAATATGGTCTGGCAATGCTTCAGGCTGGAGCAGATTTAAGTGATAAATCAATCAATGATTTAATTACTATGGATGCGAAAGAGTTTGAAATGAACGGATCAAAAGTGGAAATTGCACAGGTGAATGCTGTTGATACTAGTAAAGTCATTGACCTTCAATCAGAATTAGAGCAGGAAATTAACGCTACTATTGCAGATAAAAAATTAGATTTATTTTTGTTTGTTGTAACTGACATTCTAAACAATGATTCAGAAGTTATTGCCCTTGGACAAGCAAAAGACAACGTCGAAAAGGCATTTAACGTGAAGCTTGAAAACAATCGGGCATTGTTAAAAGGTGTTGTATCCCGTAAAAAACAAATCGTTACCAATCTGACAGATACATTTATGTAGAATGTAAAAGAGGCTGGGACAAAACCCAGTAAATAAAAAAGCGTGGCACTCACCGTTCAGGTGACATACCACGCTTTTTTTATATAATTGTTTATTTTTACTAAACAAAAAGAATCCCCTTTGATAGAATTAAAGTAACCACACAATAATTATCGGAGGGATTCTTATGTTTAAAAATTATAACATAAATCAAGTGGTGTTGCCTTTAGATTTAGAAATAAAATTGGACAAAAATGATATTGCCTATGCAGTAAATGATGTTGTAACACAGATTCCGGAGGAAGCATTCGCTGCCTTTTCCCGTGAAACTGGATGTCCAGCCTATCACCCACAAATGATGATGAAAATTATCTTATGTGCCTACACGCAGTCGGTTTTTTCTGGAAGAAAAATGGAAGGGTTACTTAAAGATAGTGTGCGTATGATGTGGTTAGCGCAAGGTTATGAACCAAGTTATCGTACCATCAATCGTTTTCGTGTGCATCCAGAGGTGAAAGAACTACTGCGTCAATGTTTTGTGCAATTCCGTTGTCAGCTAGTGGAAGAAAAACAAATTGATGAAGAAGCGATTTTTATTGATGGAACCAAGATTGAAGCGAATGCCAATAAATTTACGTTTGTATGGGGGAAATCGGTTGAAAGGTACAGTGCTAATTTGGTGGAAAAATCCAACCAAATGTATGATGAATTATTGGAGAAAGAAATTCTTCCGGAAATCGAACGGGAAAGCCTGGAGGAACTGTCCACGAAAGAACTCGAAAAAGTAGTGGAGCAGCTGGATGGCAAGGTAGAAGCGTATGACAAGAAAATAGAAGCGAGTGAAGACGTAAGCGCACGTAAAAAACTACGGTCTGACCGTAAAGCACCAAAACAATACCGCAAACAATTCAAGGATTATTTGGCGCGAAAACAGAAATACCAAAAAGACATGGAGATCTTCGGAGAACGCAATAGTTATTCGAAGACGGATCATGATGCCACTTTTATGCGAATGAAAGATGATTATATGAAGAACGGCCAGCTGAAAGCTGGGTATAATGTGCAGGCTGCAACCGAAGGACAATATGTGCTCGCTTATGATGTATTCCCAAATCCGACAGATACTCGCACCTTCATTCCATTTCTGGATAACATAGAAAATAATTACTTTAATCTGCCAAAGCACATCGTGGCTGACGCAGGATATGGTAGTGAACAAAACTACGAAGATGTCATCGAGAATCGAAAACGCACACCGCTGATTACCTATAACCAGTATCGAAAAGAGAAGAAAAAGAAGCATAAGAATAACGCTTTCCATACAACCAATTGGGAATATAATAATGAAGACGATACGTTTACCTGTCCAAATAGAAAACAATTAATGTTCAGCCACATGTCCAATCGAACAGATAAATACGGACTAACACGATCGTTTAAAGTTTATGAGTCTGAGGACTGTTCAGGTTGTCCATTGCGTTCCCAATGCACCAAAGCGAAGGAAGGAAATAATCGAAGAATTTATTACAACGAAAAATGGGAACAACAAAAAGAATACATTAAGCAACTGCTTTCGGAAGAGAAAACTGGTGAAATTTACGGCAATCGTAAAATCGATGTGGAGCCAGTCTTTGGATTTCTGAAGGCTAATTTGTGCTTCACTCGTATGTCTGTACGAGGTAAAGAGAAAGTAGAAAATGAAATAGGATTTGCATTCATGGCGGTAAACCTGAGGAAGTACACCGCCATGAAGACAAAACAACCACTAGATAATCAAGACAATCCAACGAAAAATGGTTCTGACCATCAAAAACCGATGATCAGAACCATTTTTAAGTTATTTTTGGCTAGTTATGTCCCAGCCTCTTTTTAGTTTCCTATTGGATCGGTATTTCTATTGGCCAAGGCGAGTACAAGCCGGCTCGTATATAGCCGAACTGGCTTGTATTGTTCTAGGACCGGCATGTATTTCTGCAGCGATCCTGTATTCTGGTGCGCGAATCGCATTCCGACCGTTTATACTGAAGATGTTAGTCAGATATTTATAATACGTCGACCTTTCCACCTCCGATCATTATTTTTTCCCAACAAAAAAACACTTCCCATAGAATGAGAAGTGTTTTATTTAAAGTTACTTACGCTTTAACAACGTTAGTAGCTTGTGGTCCACGGTTACCTTCTTCAACGTCGAAAGTTACAGATTGACCTTCTTCTAAAGTTTTGAATCCTTCGCCTTGGATTGCTGAGAAGTGTACGAATACGTCGTCTCCGCCTTCAACTTCGATGAAACCGAAACCTTTGTCCGCGTTAAACCATTTTACTGTACCGTTATTCATTAAAAATTCCTCCATGTGCGTATCGCACGTTATTACTATTCTTGCTCTTCATCATAATTCAAGACGAGAATCACTATAAAGTTGGTTCTGCAATCCTTAATTTACTACCGAACAACAATAATTAATCTTAGTATAGCACGTTCATTTCCAAGTAGCAACATTTTGGAGAAAAAAGTTTGAAAATAAACTTGTTTTGCATTTTAATCCTTCAGACCGAAAGCTATAATATAAGGGAGAGAGGATGATATAACATGAATACAGCCAATAACTGTCCGCTTTGTGCACCATTTTCCGATAATCAAAAGATTATCTTGCAGGCAGCCACTTGTTACTACATACAAAAGGATTCTGAGCAAGAGGTGCTTGAAGGAAGTGGTTTAATAATCCCAAAGAGTCATAGGCAAACTGTTTTTGATTTATCGGAACAGGAATGGGCGGATACGAGAGAAATGCTGCAAAAAGCTAAGCAATATCTGGATGAAACACACGCACCTGAAGGATATAGTGTTGGCTGGAATACTGGTGAAGTTGGTGGGCAGTCGATTGCTCATGCTCATTTGCATATTATTCCAAGATTTAAAGATGAGCCTTTTGCTGGTAAAGGCATCAGACATTGGATCAAACAACCTGAAAACATGCGTCGATAACCGGTCAATGTTGATGTCGCCTTGTTTACTTCATTTCATGGTAGGGAATTGCATAAATGGATAGTAAGGAGGCGCAATATATAATGAAACAAAACTTTGATTTAATCGTGATTGGGACAGGTCCAGGTGGGGCAAGCGTTGCGTCTAAGTGCGCGAGTGCAGGCTGGAGTGTGGTTATCGTGGATGAAAGAGATTACGGTGGCACTTGCCCTTTAAGGGGATGTGATCCAAAAAAGGTTCTTGTCGGGGCAGCTGAACTGATTGATCACAATAAACGTATGCAAGGAAACGGGATTCACGCAAATTCGGAAATAGATTGGACAGAGCTAATAAAATTTAAAGAGACTTTTACCCAACCAGTGCCTGAGTCTATGGAGAAAAGTTTAGCTGATGCTGGTGTGACAACTTTTCATGGGACAGCACAGTTTGTCAGTGATAAAGAGATTCAGATTAATGGGCAAAAGCTTACAGGTGATAAATTTGTAATTGCAACAGGAGCGACTCCAATGCCGCTTCCAATTGATGGCGCAGAACATCTGACAACGAGTGATCAATTTTTAGATTTGAAGCAATTGCCAAAGCACATCGTCTTTGTAGGTGGCGGCTATATTTCCTTCGAGTTTGCCCATATTGCAGCAAGGGCAGGTGCAGAAGTCCATATTGTTCATCGAAGCGCAAAACCATTAAAAGCGTTTGATCAGGAATTGGTAAACAAACTGATGGAAAAATCCAAGGAAATAGGGATTGATATTCATCTAAATGCTCCAGTAAAGTCTATTGAGAAAAAAGAAAATGGTTATACTGTTAATTCTGATGACGCATCATGGGACACTGATATGGTTGTACACGGTGCGGGTCGTGTTCCTGCGATAAAAAAGTTGAAACTGGATAAAGGCAGTATTGGCAGCGGGAAAAGTGGTGTGACAGTTAATAAATTCCTGCAAAGTACATCAAACGAACGTGTTTACGCGATTGGTGATGTAGCGGATACAGATGGACCGCCATTAACACCGGTCGCAAATATTGACGCAAGTACAGTCATCAGCAATCTTTTAAAAGGAAACCAGAAAGAAGCGGTATATAAAGGTATACCGTCTGTAACATTTACAGTTCCAAAACTTGCAACTGTTGGGATGTCGGCAGAATCCGCAAAAGGCTTGGACAAGGAAATTAATATAAATTACATTGACACTTCTGATTGGTTCACGTACAGCAGAACAAACGAAACGCATGCTGCAGTGAAAATTATTACGGATAAAAACAGTGATCGAATTCTCGGGGCGCATATTCTTAGTGATGAGGCAGATGAATTGATTAACTTCTTTTCAATGGCAATTCAGCTTGATCTAACAACTAAGCAATTGAAAGGAATTAATTTCGCTTATCCCACTACAGCATCAGACATTGGTTCACTTTTATAATAATTGACAAGCAGCGTGTTATACGATAGTTTTCCTAGTAGTAAACACTATCTGATCAATGGGGGTTTGTTGTAATTGGAGAACATCTTAGTTATTATTTTAGCTGCAGTTTTTTATTTATTACTGAAAAGGATAATGCCGGTTGTCGGTGTAAGACATAAGACACCAGCTGAATTAAAGGTGAAATTGAAAGATAAAGATATGCAATTTATTGACGTACGCCCGTCCGATGCATTCAGGCAGGATTATATCCCCGGTTTTGAGAATATTCCATTAAATGAATTATCAGCAGGTATTCAAAAGCTTGAGAGAGGGAATGAGATTGTTCTAATTAGTGATAACCCGAGGGGAATGAAAAAGGCCAGTGCAAAATTGAAGCGACGGGGATTTAGGTATGTTACAACTGTTCAGGGTGGTATAGAGAGCTGGCAAGAAGGGGGCAATTAATTATGACATCAAAGGAAACAAATGAAGTAAAGGAATTATATCAGCGATTAATACATGCATGGAACAATCGGAATGCAAATGGAATGGCACAACTTTATACAAATGAAGGAGATATGATTGGATTTGATGGCAGCCTTGTAAGTGGAAGGGAAGAGATATTCGCACATCTAAAGCCAATCTTCGAGGAACATCCAACACCACCATTTGTCTATAAGGTTAAAGGCATTAGACAGGTAAGTACGGATACGGCAATATTACGCGCAATTGTTGGCATGGTTCCACCGGGAGAAACAGAACTTGACCCCAGTCTTAATGCTCATCAAACGTTAGTGGCTGTAAAAGAAGAAGGGAAATGGAGCATAGAACTCTTTCAAAATACACCAGCACAGTTTCATGGCAGACCAGAATTGGTTAAGAAAATGACAAATGAACTAAGTGAATAATTGTGTGGGAAGGGGTGGCCCGGTAGCATGATCATCCCTTTTTCAGTAGTAAAGCTGTTCAAAAATCGACAATTTATATATAATCGACAAACAGGGGGTGATGTACATGTGGGCAGATTTTAAAGCATTTGCTTTAAAAGGAAACGTAATGGACTTGGCGGTGGCTGTTGTAATTGGGGCAGCTTTCGGTAAAATCATCACATCACTAGTGAATAATATAATCATGCCGCTCATTGGTATTCTTCTAAATGGTGTCGATTTTTCTGGATTATCGTACAAAGTTGGCGATGCGGTGGTTACATATGGTGTTTTTATTCAATCAATCATCGACTTTGTTATTATTGCATTTTCTATTTTCATGGTAGTGCGGTTGCTTATGAAATTTCAGCGTAAGAAAGAGCCAGTAGAAGAAGCGGCACCCGCAATTGATGCTAAAGAAGAGCTGCTATCTGAGATCAGAGATTTATTAAAAAACCAAAACAGTAAATAGGACTTAATGTTTGCAGATGAAGTAAAAAACGGACCCGTTGGTGGTCCGTTTTTTGCATGTAAGGAAATTCTAAAACTTGGCACCATCTGAGCTTACTTAATGAGAGTCTATGCTCAGAAACTAGCAGAGATTTTGGCGGCCGAGCATTTAGCGCAGTCCAAAACATCACGCAGTAATAAGTCAATATCGTTAGCAATAAAAGGAAGGACTCGGCCTGGGCAGAGATTAACTAGGGCGGGTGGATGTGGAAGTCGGGCGAGAATAAGTGGGAACCTAAGGGGAGTCAATCCGACTCGGTAGAGAAATGGCTGTCTCACGATTTTAAGGTGTTGTGGTCCGAGTTCAGCTTGTTGTCTTCCAACTTGGATTATCGGCCAAATTTCGAATAAATCAGCCAAATTCCAGATATATCAGCCAAACCCCGAATATATCGTCCAAACTAAAGATATCACCAGCTTGGTTTTCAGTTATCTTCACCTCTTTGATTTTCGCCATTGCCGGCGATAAGTCAAGTTCATCAAATCTCTTTACCTAAGAGTGCTTGATTAAAATTACCGAAAAGTGTGAGACGTCGATACCCCCGTGATGCACGGACGATTGGCATTAGAAAAATAATTTGTCCGACGCCCGAGCCTTTCATAAAAACTTTCTACTACTATTTTCTGAAATCCCGCTATATATATATAGATGGGGGTGACGAGCTTGTGGTCAGAATTCAAAGCGTTCGCTGTTAAAGGTAATGTACTTGATTTGGCAATTGCAGTTGTAGTTGGCGGGGCATTCGGGAATATCGTCACATCGTTGGTTGACAATATTATTATGCCGTTGATTGGAATTTTGCTCGATGGCATCGACTTTTCCAATCTGATGTACAAGATAGGGAATGCGGAGGTTACATACGGTATCTTTATTCAAACAGTTATAGATTTTGCTATTATTTCTTTCTCCATTTTTTTATCTGTCAAACTATTAATGAAGATACAACCAAAGGAAGATCCTGTTGATAAAAAACCATGCAAAAAGGATTCAAAAGAAGATTTGCTAATAGAAATCAGGGATATACTTAAAAATCAAAATAAGAACAATAAATAAGGTAGCAGATATTCGCTGATTCTGTTACTATATGTTTATACAATTTAATAGACTAAGTTGTGGGGGGACCAGTAATGCTGGTTGAGATTGTATCCGAGAGATACTGACCCTTGGAACCTGATCTGGTTGAGACTAGCGGAGGGAACATGTTTAAACGATGATTACAATTTATTTTCGTATGCGCCCTAGGAAGTGTTCCTAAGGGTGTTTTTCTATTCTCAGAAATGCATCAGCAATCTGGTCATTCCTGAAAAAAATGGGGGAATGGTAGATGAAAAAAATAGTATTCGTACTATGCTGTGCTTTAATTCTAATTCTTACAGCATGCAACAAGGAAAGCGAAACCAGCAAAACTGCAAACAAGCAGGAGTTACAGGAGGTATCAATTGTTCTTGATTGGACACCAAACACCAATCATACCGGAATCTATGTAGCACAGGAAAAAGGATATTTTACTGATCAAGGGCTGGATGTAGAAATCGTTATGCCTGGTGAGGTAGGTGCTGAGCAATTAGTTGCTTCAGGTAAGGCTGACTTTGGTGTGAGTTATCAAGAAGGTGTAACCCAGGCACGAGTCCAGGGCGTTCCTATTGTTTCAATTGCGGCGGTCATCCAGCACAATACCTCAGGGTTTGCTTCACCAAAGGAAAAAGGAATTGATTCTTTGAAGGAATTCGAAGGTAAGACATATGGCGGATTCGGTGCTCCTGTCGAGAAAGCTGTTCTATCTTCGTTAATGAAAGATGCGAATGCCGATATTGATCAGGTAGACATCGTCAATATGGGAAATACGGATTTCTTTACTGCGGTCAAACGTGATATCGATTTTTCTTGGATTTATTATGGGTGGACTGGAATTGAGGCCGAGCTTAGAGATGTCGATCTGAATATGCTTTATCTGACCGATTACTCGAAGAAGCTTGATTACTATACGCCAGTACTTGCTACGAATGAAAAAATGATTAAAGAACACCCGGATACAGTTAAGAAATTTATTGCTGCTGTATCAAAAGGGTATGAGTTCGCTATCGATAAACCGGATAAATCAGCACAAATTTTAATCGATGCTGTTCCAGATTTAGATGCAGAATTGGTAAAGGCTAGTCAAAAATGGCTGTCACCTAAATATCAAGCAGATGCCACAAAATGGGGTGTGCAAAAGCTTGAGGTATGGGAGAACTATGCCAAGTGGATGTATGAAAACGACTTGCTGGATCACAAGCTTGACAGCGAAGCAGCGTTCACAAACGAATTTTTACCAAAAAAAGAGGGGGAATAAACATGGGCAACGCACTTGTAAGTATACAAATAATCCCAAAAACAAAGAACGGGGAAGACGTTATTCCATATGTTGATGCAGCTATTGCTGTAATTAATGAATCAGCTGTGAAATATGAAGTACATCCACTTGAAACAACTATGGAGGGAGATTTGCCAGAACTTATGGCTGTTATTGAAAAAATGAACGAGAAAATGGTGCAGCTAGGTTGTGAGAGTATCATTTCACAGGTGAAGGTCTTCTATAAACCTAATGGTGCATCAATGAATGAATTGACGGTGAAATACCGCTAATGAAATCGCTAATGAAGAAAGGGTGGAGACCAGTATTGGTTCTCCTCCTTCTGTTTTTTCTATGGGAGACGGCTAGTAGAATATTCGAAATCCCAGCGTGGCTTCTTCCGGCACCATCACAAATTTGGAAGGTAGGTGTCGCGGAATGGCCAAGTTATCAGCATCATCTATTCGCGACAATAAGGTTAACCCTCATTGGCTTTTCGATTGGTACACTAGTTGGAATTGTGGTTGCAAGCTGTCTGCATTTACTGCCACTTGTCAGGGAGGCATGTTACCCATTAATAGTCTTATCGCAAAACATCCCGATTATTGTACTAGCGCCGCTGCTTGTAATCTGGTTTGGTTTTGGAATGCTCCCTAAAATTATCATCATCACATTGGTTTGTTTCTTTCCAATTGTTATCGCAGCGCTTGATGGATTCCGGCAAACGGATTCTGACTTGATGCATTACATGAAAATGGCCGGGGCATCAAGAGCCCAATTATTTAAAAAACTGGAATGGCCGCATGCGTTGCCTTCTGTCTTTTCTGGGTTAAAGATTTCGGCAACATACAGTGTAATGGGAGCAGTGATTGCAGAATGGCTTGGCGCAAGTGAAGGAATTGGAGTTTATATGACGCTGGCATCATCGTCATTTCGAACGGATCGTGTATTTGTTGCAATCTTTTTGATTATGATTTTAAGTCTATTGTTTTTTGCATGTATTCATCTCTTAGAGAAAAAAGTTGTAAAATGGAAACCAGAGGAGAATTAAAATGGGAAAACTTCAGGTGAATAATCTGGACAAGGCCTTTGGTGCCAAATCCGTTTTGGAGAATGTGACATTTTCCGTTGACGAAGGAGAATTTGTTTCTCTTTTAGGACCATCCGGCAGCGGCAAAAGTACTTTATTTCATTTGATTGGTGGAATCAGTACACCTGATACAGGGGAAATTTATCTTGATGGCAAGCAAATAAATGGTAAAAGCGGGGCAATCAGTTATACACCGCAATCTCCTTCTTTATTACCGTGGCGGACTATCCTACAAAATGTCCTGCTTGGAGCGGAATTACATGGTGAAAAAAATGAAAAGGAAGCAGTAAAGATGATTAGGCGTGCTGGATTAGCAGGATATGAAAACGCCTATCCACATCAACTTTCGGGCGGAATGAAACAGCGTGCAGCTTTCGTTAGAAGTCTGCTTAGTCCACAGTCTATCATTTGTTTAGACGAACCATTTTCAGCCCTTGATGAATTCACTCGATTGGAAATGCAACAGTGGCTGCTAAAGATTTGGAACGAACATAAGAAATCCATTTTATTTGTAACACATAATCTGGAAGAAGCAATTTATTTATCAGACAGGATTATTGTTCTATCAACCAATCCGGCCACAGTAAAAAAAGAATTTAACATACCATTTACACGTCCAAGAGATGAGCGCATACTATTGAGTGAAGAGTTTCTGCAGTGGAAAAAAGTTATTTACCAAGAGTTGAAAAATTATTAACCTTTTCGGCTGTGAGATTGTTGAAGGAGGTTCGTCTTCCATAATGAAAGTGCTCACCATAACAGGATACAAATCAATGGAATTAGGAATTTTTAAAGCAGATGATCATAAAATATCGTTTATCAAAACTGCAATTAAAAAGCGTTTACTTTCGTTTATTGATGAAGGATTAGAATGGGTTCTTATCTCCGGGCAAATGGGTGTTGAGTTGTGGGCTGGAGAGGTCGTTTTGGAATTGCGGGAAATGTATGCTATTAAACTTGGTGTGATTCCGCCATTTGAAAATCAGGAAAGTCGTTGGCCAGAACCGATTCAGCAGTTGTACCAATCATTAGTTTTGGAGGCCGATTTTCATCAGCCTCTTTATAAAGGAGAATATAAGGGTGGGTTTCAGTTCCAGGCCAAAAATGAATGGTTTGCCAAAAAAAGCGATGCTTGTCTTATTTTATTAGACGAGGAGTTTCCGGGCAGCAACCGCTTTTTCTATGAGAAAGCAAAAAGAACAAACAACTATCCTATCTATTTGATTACTCCGTCCGATCTGGATGATGCGGTTGAGGAGCAGCGGATGGCCGATCCCGATTATTGGAAATAAAGAACGAAATGAGAGTCCCTTATCTGGTATGGTGAGGAACTCTTTTTAATTCCTGCCATAAACAATAAAAACAGTGGTGACAGCTTACATTTTAAACGATACAATAAAGAATATATAGAAAATTTCGAGGGGGGAATGGTGTTGAATGAAACATCAATTAACTTAACCAATTTAACTAAAGCATATGGAAAACAAGAAGCTGTTCACCAGATAGATCTACAAGTTAACAAAGGCGAATTATTTGGCTTCCTTGGACCTAATGGCGCCGGAAAAACGACAACAATTAAAATGATGACAGGATTATTAGAACCAACAAAGGGATCTGTTGCAATTAAAGGTAGTGATATTTGGAAAGATCCAATCAAAGCAAAGAAAATGATTGCCTATGTCCCGGATCAGCCGAACCTTTATCCAAAATTATCGGGATGGGATTATCTGCATTTTATTGCATCCGTTTTTAAACTGGAAAAAGATGAATACATACAAAAAGCGACTGAACTCCTGCATATTTTCAACCTGACCGATCGGGCTAACGATCTTATTGAAAGCTATTCGCATGGAATGAAGCAGAAGATTGCGATATGCGGGGCGCTTGTACATAATCCGGATGTTCTTTTTCTTGATGAGCCGACAGTAGGATTGGATCCCAAAAGTGCGCGAAATCTGAAGAACCTGCTTCGCGAATTATGTGATCAGGGAATGACAGTCTTTATTACAACACATATTCTTGAGATTGCGGAGCAATTATGCGATCGAATTGGCATCATTCTTGATGGTTCAATTATTGCTCTAGGATCCATGGAAGAATTGAAAGAACAAGAAGGAAGTGCTGACAGGAGTCTAGAAGACATATTCTTAGAACTAACGGGAGATGTGGATCAACAGGCATTAATTTCGGAAATTTCCAAGATTGAACAAGGTGATCTCAAATGATGCGGGTATTACTTAGAAATGAAATAAAGATGACCAAGAATACCATCAAGGCACAAAACCCTAAAAATTACATTGGTTATGGAATTGCTTCGCTTATTTTAGCAATTGTTATTTACTTCATCTCAAATGGTATTTGGCACATCAGTGAATCAATTCCTGTACCTATCATTAAAGGAATCATTTCCTATGCGTTTATTGCAGTGATTGGTTTTATATTATTAATCGGGCTGCCTCAAGTTTTTAAGCATTTATATGCTGCAACAGACCTGCAAATGTTATTCACCATGCCAATACCTACACGAAATATTTTCTGGGTGAAGTACATACAAAGCTTCATAGGAATTCCTTTAGCACTTTTTCTAGTGTTCATTATTCCATTAATCGTTTATGGGATAGCAATCAATGCTAATATTCTTTTTTATCCAGTCCTGATTTTAGTTGTATTATCTTTTGTCATAATTGGGCTTTCGATTGCTTATTTATTAAATCTAGTCTTAATTCAACTAATACCGGGCAACCGTGCAAATGAGTTCATGACCATTATGAGTGCTTTATCAGGACTAATTGTGTATGCACTCTTTGTCTTTCCAAACATCGCAAGCGACCAGTCGATGACTGAAAGATTACTAGCTGGTTTGCCAGTAATGCCAGAATGGCTACCAATGAGCTGGGGAAGTTCAGCCATTTTGGAATCAGCATCTGGATCCAGTCAATTTTTATTACCTTTTGTATTGGTATTACTGCTTGCTGGAATTAGCGGGTTCTTAGCCTCACTGCTTGTCGAAAAAGGATTTCGAACAGGATGGATAAGATTAAGTGAGGGCAGTGGCAAAAAGGCAAGGAAACACAGCAACGGTAAAACAAAACGGGTTTCCATTCATCATCCTGCCATCGCGGTCGGAATTAAAGAATGGTTTGCAATTAAGCGTGACATGCGTGAATGGTTAGTTTTTATGCCAATTATATTTTTTATTATTTTCCCTGTCCTTGGATTTTTAAATAGCGGGGCAGAGCTTAGTGATTTGCAAGGGCATCGTAATATTTCTTGGCCGATTACGCAGGGGGCGTTATTGTTTTTATACGCTGTTTTTAATGGCCCAATGGCAGCATCTTCAGTGGCACGTGAGGGATCATCAATATGGATACTGCAGACATTACCGCTTTCAGGTCGGAACATAGCCCTAGGAAAACTATGGATCAGTTGGCTGCTGCCTTTCATTCTATTATCAGTTATCGAATGTGCCATTGGAATATTCCTAGGTTGGACCATTATACAATTCATAGCAGGAATCGTGGTAAAGGCAATTATTACGATTGGAATAAGTTCTGTGGGATTATGGCTTGGTACAGTTGGAGCAAAATATAATCCGAAAAATCCACAGGCCCGGCTTAAACCAGGAACAGCAATTATCCTAATGGTGTCGTCCTATTTATACTTAGCTATAACAGCGATTCCGTACGTATTTCTGATTGTACCTGTTGAAGCAGTAAAAGTAATAGAAGATATGGGAAACATCGGAGGATTTTTAGGATTGCTTGCTAAAACAGCCCTTACACTACTGTCATGGAAAATTGGTTACCCGGTTATCATGGGAATTATCGGTGTGATCGTAATGCTGATTGTTTCAGTTGGGTTGGCAGCAATATTTATTCAACTATCCTCCAGGCGATTTGATAAGGGGGTTACCATTGATATGACCCAGCAAAATAATAGCAAATCCTTATTTAAGAAGCATAGTCCTGGAAAAAGTTTGTACTAGATAAAGGTTGGGGGGCGGTGTGTTGATGGAATCCTTTTATATTTTCTTTCCTTTTCTAATGTGGCTGATTTTTTTGGCAGTAGGGATGTTTGTATTATATCTGGTCGTTCAAGCGGCTGTTAGAAACGGTATTAATACTTCAATTGTTGGTAAACGAATGAAGGAGCAAAATGAAAAAAATCCAAAAATATAGTGGCGTTTAAATGGGGAGACGTTATTGAAAAAGCTTGGATTGATAATTCTGGTCATTTTTCACCGGTAATGATAGCAATGGTCGTATTTATAATAATTAGTTTGATGGCTAACTTGATTTATTACGCTGAATACCTCTAGAGAGGGATACTGCGTGCTATTACCTAGATAGCTAAGGGGATGGTTAAAATGAGTATTAAGAATAATTCACTTAGAGCATTCACCACTTTCCATAATCGCTTTTTACAGGAATGGAAGAAAACCATGGAAACTGGAGACACTGCCTTTGTTGAAAAGATGTCACCCGAATATTATGTCACCTTTTTTGCAGAAAACCATAAACCTGCCTATTTTAATCGCGCAGACGCGATTGAAGGATTGAGAGATTCTGTTGGAAAATCAGTTGGCAGGTTCACTAAAAACTTTGAAAACCGTGTGATAAGAATGAAGCAAGTTGATTATGCAATTGTTTTTTACGAACAAATTTTGGTTGAAGGTGAACAAGAAAAAGCAAGGCTATTTACAATTGAAAACTGGAAAAATATCAATGACGAGTGGCTATTGATGAGAGAAGTAGAAGAACAAATTTAGCAGCTTAAGGAGCATTTGAATGTTTATTTCATACGCCGATCGAATTAAACAGGTTTATCCGGAACTGATGATTAATGATATTCAGCTAAATGAAATTGGTCAAAATAATGACGTGTTAATTGTGGATCATGCAATTGTGTTTCATTTCCCAAAATATACCCAAGGTGTTGAGCAACTACGAGAAGAGACTGTTATATTGGAGCATATAAATAAGTATGTAACTCTACCGATTCCTGTTCCAATTTATCAATCATTTGATGTCTTCGAAGTTAGCAAAGTATTTACTGGGTATAAACTAATTCCAGGCACACCATTGTGGAGAAATGACTTTGAGAAAATCACAGATGATCAACAAGTTGAAAAAATTGCAGCCCAACTAGTTGAATTTTTAATTGAGCTCCATGGTATTTCTATAGAAGAGGTAAAAAAGATTTTACCAAAACAAACCTTTAATTTGCAATTGAAATTTGTGGATTTGTATAAAAAAATACAAGGAAAACTCTATCCATATATGAGGGAAGAAGCTAGGAAAGACGTTACCGCTTTGTTTGGGGACTTCTTTTCACAGGTTAATGATTTTACCTTTAAGCCATTATTAATTCATGGGGATTTTGGTGCATCCAACATTTTGTATGATTCTTGTAAACGGGAAATTACCGGTATTATAGATTTTGGGGGGTCTGAGTTAGGTGACCCGGCATACGATTTTGCAGGTATTCTGGCAAGTTATGGGGAAGCATTTTTTAAAAAATGTATTTCCCTCTATCCAAATGGAACTGAAATTGCAAAACGAACTTACTTTTATAAAGGAACTTTTGCCCTGCAGGAAGCACTTCACGGAATTGAAAATGGCGATAAGGATGCGTTTGAAAGTGGGATGAAGGATTATCTATAACAAAGGAGAATATAATGCTGTTATTTATCATCTTTTATATTGTTGTTATACCCATTTCCGTTCTATTACACGAAGTAGGACATGCGTTTGGGTTAATTTTCGTGAGTAAAGAAAGACCGGTTGTTTATTTAGGACCTATGGATAGCTCTAATAAAGAGAACTTTCGTATTGGTAGAGTGCACTTTCATATTAAATGGGCGTTTTCGGGGTTTTGTGGATTTAAAAATGAAAATATGACGTTAACGGCACCTAGGCAGCTTTTATTCAGTGCTGGTGGTCCAATTGCATCCTTGTTTATTGCGGTAGCGGCAATAGGCTCCACACTTTTTGTACACAGTAGTATTTCAAACCATTTCGTTGTAGGGATTGCTATATGGAACAGTTGGATGTTTTTATGTACCATTATTCCTATAAGGTATCCCGCATGGTGGAAGCCATATAATGGAAGAACATCTGATGGATATAGAATACTTGAATCCATAAAGAGAATGAAAACTTCAGCTAGGTAAAGGGTGATTTAAATGACGAAAAAAGAAGTAGTATTATCATTCAGTGGTGGTAAAGATAGTTGTTTTACTTTGTATAAGTTACAGCAACAAAATATTAAGGTTTCCTGTTTAATTACTACCATTTGGCAGCAAAGTCAGGCAACGGTAGCCCATGATGAAAAACGGGCAAAATTAGAAGCGCAAGCATCAAGTATCGGTATCCCCATACATTTCATGGAAACAGATTTTGCAACTTATACGGAAGACTTCGTCCGAAACCTGAAACAATTAAAACGGCAATATCCTATCAACAGTATTGCTTTTGGTGATATTTATTTGGACGGGCATCGTGAATGGGGAGAACAAGTAGCCAATAAAGCAGGACTAGAACCGCTATATCCTATCTGGACAGAACAGGAAAAAGTTTTGGATTTATTACATGAATTTGTTGGTGCAGGATTTAAAGCGGAGGTTATTAAAGTTGATCAAACAAAGCTTCCAGAATCCTGGGTAGGAAGAAAGCTTGACCAATTCTTTATTAACGATATCCTTCAAAAAGATGTTTGCCCAATGGGAGAATCCGGCGAATATCATACGGCAGTTTATGAAGGCCCTATATTTAAAAAGGGGGAATAACTACATAAAAGGTGTGAATAAGATGGATTGCATCGAAATGGTAGAAATTAATGATTCCTATGGAAAAGGAGGGAACTGAATAATGAAATTCAACGATTTTACGGCCGCGCAAATTAGAATTGCTAGACCAACAGATAAATTTGATGAGGTTATTGATTTCTATGAAAAAGGTCTTGGTTTAGAACGCATGACAGATTTTACGGGGCATCGTGGATATACCGGTGTTATTTATGGGCTGCCTGGAATTTCCTATCACTTGGAATTCACCAAACATGTTGATGGAAGTCCTTGTTCAGCGCCCACACATGATAATTTACTGGTATTGTATATTCCCGATAAACAAGAAATTGATGCAATTTATGATAGATTAAAGCAAATGGGTTATGACGCGGTGGAACCTGAAAACCATTACTGGAAGGAAAAAGGAATTACAATTGAAGACCCGGATGGGTGGAGAGTTGTTCTTATGAATACGAATGGTATTTAAGTTGGAAATTGAAAAATTACTGAAAAAGAAAAGCACCAAAAAGAGTCTATTTTAACAGCAGATGAAAAGCTTTTAATTCAATATATCTTTAATTATAGATTAACCTATAATTAATTTTGATGGGGTGGGATGATGGACTTTCCAACTTTCGAAACACAAAGACTAAAATTGGTACATATCGATCATCAATATGATCAAGCATATTTTGACATTATGTCAGAAGATAAAGTAACGGAATACTACGGCATGGATAGTCTAAAGAAGGTCAATCAAGCCTCAAAAATCATTGATTCATTCGAGGATACGTATATGAAAAAACATGGCATACGTTGGGGAATCATTTGGAAAGAGACAAGGACATTTATCGGAACGATTGGTCTAAATAACTTAAGTACCTGGAGTAAGAGGGCTGAAATCGGGTACGAGTTACACCCGGATCATTGGAGGAAAGGTATCGCAACTGAGGCAATCCGTTCAGTTTTGGGTTATTCATTCCGGGAAATGGGTTTATTCCGCATGGGTGCAATAACCTTTCCGGACAATGTTTCCTCCAATAATTTACTGGAAAAAGTCGGCTTTAAAAAAGAAGGGATTCTTCGGGGATATCTGTATCAAGGGGATAAATCCCATGACGCGTACGTTTTTTCCATGTTAAGATCTGAGTGGCTTGATTAAGGTTGTTTAAAAAACGCTAAAAATGGAAACATACATATATAAATGGTATACAAGCCATTCTATATATGGAGGAGATACCTTGGGAAAGCTAATTAGACGACTGATAAAATACGGACCAGTTATTTATCCGTTTATAAAAAAGTTCTGGGATAAACGTAAGAATAAACAAGTTAATCAATAAACAGATACCGCACAGGTTTTAGTAGAGCTTGTGCGGTATTTTTTGATATAATATATTGGAATTCAATGAATATTTTTTAAAGAGGTGCATGGCGATTAAAAAGTACACAAGAGCTGGAAATATAATATTTTACATAGGATTGATTGTATTTATTTTCGGATTAAGTATGAATGAGAACATTGGGTGGAAAAAGTTTTATCCGGAACACTATACTTCCTATTCCACACCAATCATGATAGTCGGCGTTGTTATTGTAATTGTTACCAACTTTTTCCGAAAAAAGAAATTGGATGAATCAGGTAAAGGTGAGACTGAAAAAAACGATAGAAGATGATTAGGGATGCAGGAAATGAGGGAAAATCATGCATTTGGAAACAAGAAAGATAACAAAAGATTATGCTGTAGAGATTCTTCATTGGAAATATGAAAAGCCTTATGATTTATATAACAACGAGCTAAATACAGAATCAATAGATGAGATGCTGAACAATACTTATTTTGCAATTGTTGACCGTGATGATGATTTGATTGGTTATTATTGCACTGGGAGTGCCACACAAGTTCCTGCTGGAAATAAAATTAAAGCTTACGATGAAAATTATATTGATATTGGAATTGGGATGAAGCCGAATCTCACAGGAAAAGGATTCGGCAGTACATTTTTTTCTTTTATTTTAAAGGACATCCAGGAAGCTCATTTGAACACTCCTATGCGCTTAACAGTAGCAACATTTAATAAACGAGCTATCCGCCTTTACGAAAAGTTCGGGTTTGTAGGGCAGATAAAATTCAATACGGATGTAACGGAATTTATTACGATGATTAGGCATGAAACTAGGAATAAAGATATATAAGATAGCTGGATTTAAAGGGAGTTTTTGCAATGATACTGGACCATCACAACGGATTGCTTCTCATGCGCAATGACCACTTGGGTGAACGACGCTTGCGAAGTGATGACTGTTATAAGCTAATTTATTCTCCATATGGAAAAGGAACATACCAAATGAAGCGACAGGATTTAGCTATTAACAAAGATGAGTTTATCATTGTTAATCCGAATGAGGAGCATAAACAATTGCAAATTTCCAAAGAAAAATTTCTGGTGGAACTTGATCAATCGTTGCTCAGTAATATTGCTATCGAAATAGATGTGTCGTTAACAGATCCTGAATTTGCGTTGTTTTCCTTTAAGCATCCACAGATTACAAAGTGGGTTGGTTTCTTGCGTGAATTTATGCTGTTTAATCAAGATGCTTCGGAAAAGAGTCAACAACTTTTCATTGAAAATGCCCTCACACAGCTCGTCATTTTAATGCTCCAATACGGTCCAGGATCTCACCTTAAAGAATTGCCAACATTTCAGGCAAATGATGAACTGCATAAGGTTATCAATGCATTAAAAGATAGTTATGATGATGATTGGACTTTGGATGAGATGGCAATGCAATCTGGTCTGAGTAAATATCAGTTTGCACATTTATTTAAACAAACAACTGGATTGTCGCCATATTCGTGGCTGCAGATTTATCGATTGATTAGGAGCCAGGAGCTCCTGACACGAACAACTTCCTCCATTCTTGAGATTGCATTACAAGTTGGGTTTAAGAATGTTGGCGCCTACAACCAGCTATTTAAAAAAGTTTATGGGAAAACGCCAACCGCTTTTCGAATGTTTCATGATGGGAATAAGTAAACCACAAAATCCGGTCAATAGGATAAGTGCGCCACTGCTAATCATTAACCATTGAATGGAAATGATGGATGCCAGCAAACCAAAAATGGTTAAAGATATCGTATTAGCAAGATATAACAAAACAGCATTAGAACTGAATGCACGCCCTAATTTGTTCTCGGAAACTAGTGATTGGATAAGATAAACTCGAACAAGACTTGAAACTGGTAATCCAATACCAACTAATATGGCTCCAATAAAAAAGTGTTCTACATCGTAAAGGACGCCATAATATAGGATACCTGTTCCCCAAAACGCAGCGCCGACCAGGTAGATCCTAATGGTCATTTTTTTAACGAAATAAGGAACAAATATATTGGTTACAATTACTGTCACCCCAAAAACACCTTGCAGAATACTGTAGACTTCCTCACTCCTTGATGTCATATCAGTCAATGCAAGCAATAGGCCAACTTCCCAAACCCATGTATTAAAAAAGACAACGATGAATGTAAGTATGAATAAGCATTTAAGCGTTTGCTGCCCTTTCAACCATATAAAAAATTCCTTGATAGCCAGGAAAACATGGCTAACAGACTTTTCCGTTTGCATGTTATGCTCCGTAAAATATAACCTTGTAAGACAGAACACACTGGCAAAGTACGTCAGTGCATCCAGCACAAAAAAATAAATTACTCCGTAAGATAGCAGCCAGACGGAGATAATCGGGCTAAGAACTGTTACTCCACGACCGACCGTATCATTTAAACTATTTACTGCAGTTCGATCACTCGGTTTGGTGATTAATGGCAGGACAGCCCGGTGAGCAGGATTGAAAAAGCATCCGATACTCTGTATTAAAAAACTTACAAGAAGCAAATAAGCATAACTCATAATATTGAAGTGATGAAATAGTACTACTGAAAATACGAGCGGAATGCGAATACAATCCAAAATTATGAGTAACCTTTTTCGTGGTAACCAGTCCGCTATCACACCACCTATTAATCCGAACAATAGATATGGGACTGTCTCGGCAATTGCCATCCCAGTCGTGTGGATAGCTGAACCTGTTAGATCGTATGCTAAGAACAAAAACGCCATACCAGACAATACATCACCTAATCTTGAGACCCCTCCGCCTATTAAGTAATATCGTATATTTTTATTTTGGATAATGGTTGAATACATAAAATCACCTCAGGCTAACTGTACAAGTTTACCTGATAAATATCTCTACACTTCTTGCTGGATTTACCCACAAGAATTTGATATGTTTTCTTCCTCAATAACTCCATTTTCATCTATAATGAATAAAGAATTGCAACTAACTGGACGGTGAGACAATTGTGGAATTTATTATTATTGATGCTGGAAAGAATCGGAATCATTGTCACAGTCGCTTTTTTGATGACAAGGGTTCGCTATTTTAGAACGGTTATCCATCAACGAGATGTAACGGATAGACAGCGTTTGCCAGTTATGATTATGTTCGGGTTATTTGGCATACTTGGTACATATACGGGATTAGTAGTAAGTACAAATTCGTTGGGGTTATCAAGTTGGGCGATGGGTCTCGATGAAAATGAAGCGATTGCGAATTCTCGGGTGATTGGGATTGTTATCGCAGGATTGATTGGTGGTTGGAAAATAGGATTTGGCGCGGGATTGATTGCTGGTATACACCGTTACATGCTGGGTGGCTTTACTGCGTTTTCCTGTAGTATATCAGGTATTCTTGCTGGGCTGTTAGCTGGGCTGGTTCATAAACGCCTGCAGAAGAGCAGGAGATACGTTCCTCCCGTTGTGGCATTGATCGTTGGCGGTTTGGCTGAAGCACTGCAAATGGGTTTGATTTTACTTATTTCCAGGCCATTTGACCAAGCATACCAGCTTGTAGCTGAAATTGGGTTACCGATGATTGTGGCCAATGGAATTGGAACAGCTATATTTGTATTGGTTATAAGCAGTGTTTTTCATGAAGAAGAAAAGATGGGTGCCATTCAGGCCCAGAAAGCTTTGCGATTAGCTGAAATGACGATTGGACATTTGCGGCAAGGATTATCGACAAAGACAGCTGAGGCAACCTGTAACATACTCTTAAAAGAGGTACAGGCATCGGCAGTTGCTATAACAAATCAACAGGTGATTCTCGCACATGTAGGAGTGGCCTCAGACCATCATCAGCCAAATCAACAAATTCAAACAGAAGGTACACAGCACGTTTTGCACGAGGGAAAACTATTAATAGCTGATAAAGACGCTATCAACTGCCACTATCAGGATTGTCCACTTGATCAAGCGGTTATTGCACCATTGAAACGGAAATCCGAGACAGTTGGCACATTAAAGTTTTATTTCCAGAATGAAAAAGATATTTCAACTGTCACAATTGAGTTTATAAAAGGTCTCTCGTCCTTATTAAGTCAACAACTAGAGATTGCTGATGCAGATCGATACTTTCAATTAATGAAGGAAGCGGAAATAAAAGCTTTACAAGCTCAGGTTAGCCCGCATTTTTTATTTAATGCTCTTAACACGATTGTTTCATTAGTCAGAATAGACCCGGATAAGGCGCGGAAATTATTGATTTCATTATCGCGGTATTTTAGAAAAAATCTTGAAAGTTCAACACATCCAATGACAACACTTTCGCAGGAGTTTGAACATGTTAATGCGTATCTATCCATTGAAAAGGAACGATTTATTGAAAAAATGGAGGTTTTCTATGAAGTAGAAGATGAGAAAGTAATGGGTCATAAAATCCCTACCATGACGTTACAGCCGTTGGTGGAGAATGCGTTAAAGCATGGTATGAAGGGGCTGACAATGAAAGGTACAATTACTATTTCTGTTCAGAAACAGGGACCCGGTGTCCTGGTAACAGTTAAGGATAATGGCAAGGGGATTAGAAAAGAGCGCATGAATGAGCTTCTTCATAAACCAATATCATCGGAAACTGGTACAGGCATTGGTCTGTATAATGTAAACCGGCGTTTGGAAATGATGTTCGGCAAAGGTTCAATGTTAGATATTCGTTCAAGTGAAGGTAAGGGAACGGCCGTTAGATTTTACCTGTCTTCAGAATCGAAAGGGGGAAGAAATGATGTCCAGTAAGAAACTAAAGGTTATTATAATAGATGATGAATTATACAGTCGGGAAGAATTAAAGCATTTGTTATCAAATCACCCTTCGATAATGATTGTTGCCGAGGCGGAGTCAGGTGAAAAAGGTCTTGAAAAATCATTAACCCTTAAGCCAGATATTTTATTCGTCGATATTGAAATGTCTGATATGTCTGGGATGGAAATGGTTGCTGCCCTTGATAATATGAAAAATCCACCTAAAGTAGTTTTCGCCACCGCTTATTCAGATTACGCGGTAAAAGCCTTTCGGTACGGGGCTGTCGACTATTTACTAAAACCATTTTCTGATGAAGAAGTAGCAGAAACTGTGCAAAGGTTAGAGAAAATAGTATTTGTTTCTGATGAAAAACGAGTAAATAAAGAAAAACCAAATGGCAAACTTGCGGTTGAAGAAGACGGGAAAATTGTATATCTGACTCCCCAGGATGTTATTTACTGTAATCATCAGCAACGGGAAACGGTTATACATACAAAGCAACATACTTACCATGTAAAATCAACATTAAAAGAGTTGGAGGTTAAGCTTGCAGGATATTCATTTTATCGAACACACAAAAGCTTTCTCGTGAATTTAAAAGAAGTTGAACAACTAATTCCATGGTTTAATGGGGCCTATGAGCTAAAGTTGAACAATTTGGAAGAGAAAATTCCTGTAAGTAGAAACTATGTTAAAACTCTTCGAGAACAGTTGGAACTATAATTTTATCTCCCATTTTTAACATGTTAGGCAGGAAATTCGACAGGTTATTCATTTTTTCACAATTACTTCACAACTCTGGTTATAATTAATTCATATTATGAAAGCGTATTCAATGATATGGGGGAATTATATATGGTAACTTTTTTAGTATCAATTGCACTGCTTATTGTGGGGTATTTCACATACGGTAAATATGTAGAGAAGGTATTTGGTTCTAATACAAATCGCAGAACGCCAGCCTACAGTATGGCCGACGATGTTGACTATGTGCCAATGAATACCAAGAAGAATTCACTAATCCAGTTATTAAACATTGCCGGCGTTGGTCCGATATTTGGTCCAATATTAGGTGCGTTATACGGACCGGTTGCGTTTTTATGGATTGTGCTTGGAGCTATTTTTGCAGGGGCAGTTCATGATTATTTAACAGGTATGATTTCGATTAGAAACCGGGGAGCGCATTTACCTGAATTGGCAGGTAAATTTCTTGGCAAGGGCATGAAACATGTGGTAAATGCTTTTTCGGTATTATTATTACTATTAGTTGGAACCGTTTTCGTCACTGCTCCAGCGACACTGCTTCACGATTTGGCATCAAATTGGGTTGGCCTGGGTGTTATCGTGGCAGCTATTTTCATCTATTATATTATGGCAACGATATTGCCAGTTGATAAAATCATCGGTAAAGTGTATCCACTGTTTGGCGCATTATTATTAATTAGTGCAGCGGGTGTTGGAATAGGCTTAATCGTAACAGGTGCACCAATTCCTGAAATGAACCTGACAAACATGCACCCAGATAATCTGCCAATTTTCCCACTGTTATTTTTAACAGTTTCATGCGGAGCCTTATCAGGATTCCATGCAACACAATCACCAATCATCTCCCGTACTACAGAAAATGAAAGTCAAGGACGTAAAATATTCTACGGCATGATGATTGCTGAGGCAATTATTGCTATGATTTGGGCAGCTGCTGCAATGAGCTTATTCAGTGGCAATGAATTAAATGAAATCTTAGCGGCTGGTGGTCCAGCGGCGGTTGTAAGTGAAGTGTCGATTAGAATGTTAGGTGCAATAGGTGGAACATTAGCTATTTTAGGTGTTATTGTTTTACCGATTACATCCGGAGACACCTCTTTCCGTGGCTTGCGGATGATTGTAGCAGATTATTTTAAAATAGGTCAAAAGAAAGTACTAAATCGTATTTGGATTATCGTACCATTTTTCGCCTTGTCATTTGCCTTAACCAAAATTGACTTTAATCTATTATGGCGTTACTTCTCATGGGCAAATCAATCGACAGCAATGATTGCACTTTGGGTAGGGGCAATGTATTTAATGCTGGCGAAGAAAAATTACTGGATAGCTTTTATACCAGCAGTATTTATTACCATGGCAACAATGTCCTATATCTTTTATGCGGAAATTGGATTTGGACTGCCGATTAATATTTCCTATGTAGTAGCGGCTGTCATAACCACAGTAATTATAGGACTGTTTTACCGCTCAGCAAACAAACAAAAACAAAAAACCATCGCTCTCGATGACGGAATGGATAAAGTAGCATAAATAGGGGGACAGTCCCCCACTACGCTAATGTGTTAAAGCGCCTTAAGCGAAAAGCTTATCTCCATGGAGGTAAGCTTTTTTGTTGGGGACAGTCCCCCACTACACTACTGCGCTAAAGTGGAGGGATTGGATATGTCGAATTTTCATTTTTTGCAGGATTGTTTTACCTGGAAAGCGAACTAAATAGGGGAGACTATAACGCATAATTTATTCAAGGACTGAAAACAAGCAAGGGGGAAATGAGATGACAGTTACACTACTTCCAATGACCCAAGATGATTTTGCTCATTACACATCGAAAAGCATACAGAGCTATGCAAGTGAAAAAGTAGAGGCAGGAACGTGGACAAAAGAGGAAGCACCAGAAAAGTCGGAAAAGGAATTTGAGAGATTATTGCCCGAGGGATTGGATAGTGAATATCAAAATCTATTTGCTATCACAAAAGTAGATAACGATAAAAAGGTTGGATGGTTATGGTATCACTTTAAACCAGAAAACCCGCAAAAAGAAGCCTTTATCTATGATTTTCTTATTTTTGACGAATATCAGGGTCAGGGATATGGGAAAGCAGCTTTAAAGGCGCTGGATGATTACGCGCTAGCCAATGGTATAGAAAAGATATCCTTGCATGTATTCGCCCATAATAAACGCGCTATCCACCTATATGAGAAACTTAATTACGAAGCAAAAGATCTGATTATGTCAAAATGGTTGAATGAAGAATAAGGTATGAAACCGATTAAAAAAGCTTATGGGTATGTAACGAGAATAATAGAGGGAAGCCCGCAGATTTTGGTTTTTCGACATTCTATTCAAGAAGCGGGAATTCAAATAACCAAGGGAACGGCAGTAAGAGGGCAGGAGAAATGAAAATGGAATTTAAAGTAAAGGAAATAGAAAATTATTCGCCACAAATAGGGCATTTAGTCAGCATGATGAATTATGTCAGATTAACAACGTTACAAGCTGTGAAGGGATTAACTACTGAGCAATTAGATTTTCTTCCAACTGAAAATAGTAATTCAATCGGCGCTCTTTTACTTCATATGGCCGCAGTAGAATTTGGCTTTCAACTTGAAACATTTGATGAAAGAAAACCAAATAAACAGGAAGGCATGGAATGGGGAGCGGCTTATGAACTTGGTGATCAAGGAAGAAATGAAATCAATGGCAACCCCCTTGAATATTACCTAAATAAATTAGAAACCGTTCGAAATAGAACACTAAGCGAATTTCAAAAACGGGATGATGATTGGCTGTATTCCAGTTGTACGTGGGAGGGTTTTCAAGCAAATAACTATTTCATCTGGTTTCATACCTTTGAAGATGAAATCAACCATCGGGGACAAATACGAATTCAGCGGAAGTTGCTGCCAAAATAGATAGTTTGACCTTGGCAAAATGGACTTTTTAGCTGAACCACGAATATGATAATTGATGGGGGTGCGTGAATGAAATATGACGGTGGAGTGGCGTTTATTGGATGTATGTTCCTTGGAATAGGGGTTGGAATGCTATTTGGTGAGATTGCTATTGGAACATTAATTGGTATGGGAGTTGGGTTTTTAGCCCTCTCCTTTCAAAGCAAAAGACCAAATTAAAATAATAATGCCTTTCATAAGGTGCAATTTCTTAAATTAGAGATTGCACCTTATTTTTGTGCATGGAGTTGTAACACATATGTAATATGCATTTTCAAGTAATGATTAGCTTATCCACGAATAAAATATAAAAAATAATAAGTTTAGAAACACCATGAACAGGAGGTGGAGATGATGAGATTCGACAGGGGTATAATCGTGTTTGTCGGTTGTATGCTGCTTGGTATCGGGCTTGGCATATTATTTGGTGGTGCCGCAGTAGGTACATTAATCGGGATGGGTACGGGTTTATTGGCAATGTTCTTTACTAAAAGGGCTTAAATCATAGGTTGGTCGGCTCAAAAAAAGAAAATCAGTCCGTCCAACCTATCTTTAATCCTCCCTGGTTAAAGCGGTTCGAAATGATTCATCATTATCCACATTTAACAGAATCCGGTCAACACTTTTCTTGAAGCCGTACATATAGCGAACTACTATCTTCTCGCGCAAAACGATTTCTAGAGAAGGTTTGTTATTAAAAATATCTTTTACAGTAGCATCCATTGTTCTCTTTTGATCGGATTTACTCAACTTTTCCGGTCCTTCATACGTTCGTAATTGTTCTATGGAATCAAAGGGAATAACAGCACTTTTTGTTAGACCGACTTGCATATAAAGCCTTTTATGTTGAATGATAAATGGAGATAACCGAATTGCATTTATTTCACCAATGAAAAATAGAACTCCATAAGCATTCAATCCAAGTATGCCCCAGGAAATGATCACATTCCACTCATGCAATAGGTAATGTAACCCAACTGTTTCCAATACCGTTGCATGAATTAACATGATATAAATAGTAATAACACTTGAATTTTTGTGGTAGGTAAAATAGTTGTCAGCCGCTTCAGGAACTTTTTTTCGCCAACTAAATAATGCATAATAAAACAGCGACATTTCAGAGAGAAGTACTTCTGCCATACGGTTTACAGACAAATGATCTGAGTATGCATTTATGGCTTTTGTATAAAAATATGGGACAGTATTATTAGACCGGAAACTGGATATTATTCTTGGCAGCTTCACAATTATTGTAAATAAAATGTAGAGTTCGAGACAAACGAATATTGATTCAAAAGCTATTATTAAATAGGAAAACATGGTGATTTGCTGCATGTGCTGGGAAGGAATAACGAGATTTGCCAGTAAATAACAAGCTAGAACAACTCCACCCAAATATTTAAACGGGTACCTTCGGCGGAGAATTAATAAATAAGTTAATAAAGGAATCATAAACATTAAATCAAAAACGGATCCCCAAACCGCTAAAGAGGGTACGGAATCATAAACCGGAGAATAATATAGTGCGGAATTTGCGGCAAATATTAAGCTGACTAACAGGAAATACCAAATCCATTTCGATTTGGATAACGCGATCATTTTAACCACCGTCCTTTACGCATATTATACCATCCAAATAGTTGACTTAAGAGCATAATTACGAAAAAAATGAAACATATTCCCTTGTTAAAACGTAGTTTAATAGACATAATTTTTTTGAAGGTATTGAAAGGAGGTTCGTAACTTGAAACGAACTGGAGAAGTTACTTTAGGAATAATTGGAGCATTTTTCTATGCTTTCTTTGCGATTATTGGTGCCGTAATGGTTTGGGTGGAAAATAACAGAGAACAAGTTGAAAGTTTCTTTAGGGAAGCAGCTGCTCAGGACCCTAGTGCATCCATTTCCATGACAGATTTAAACGATGCGCTGGATGCAGTGGGTAATAGTGGATTAATACTTACGATTATCTCTGTTGTAGCCATTATATTGGGAATTATTTCGATGATTTTCCTAAAAGGAAATAAAAAACCTAAAGCAGCGGGAATTATACTTATTGTAACCGCAGTTGTTGTGGCATTTATTAGTTATGGTGCCGGAATAATAGCGGGAATCTTTTACTTGATCGCCGGAATTATGGCTCTTGCCCGTAAGCCAAAAACCATTATCTATGAATAGAAATAATCCTTCATTCAGTAACGCACTGAGTGAAGGATTATTTGATTTTTCACTGGATAACTTTTCGTAAAATTCGTCAAATAACTGTGATTTACTATTCTGAATTTTAGTTCTTTTACATTATTTGCAAACGGTTTCATCCCTATCATATGAGTGGGTTAGCGCGGTTTTTCGCTATTTCTCACTTTTTATATTTACTTGAATGTACCGCAGTTGAATGGTAACTTATATAACCGTTGGTGTTATTTATTTGCTTTTTGCTTTATGTTTCTTGCAAATGATCGGGCAAAGGATCAAAAGAAACATAACTTTCTCGATAAAAGCGAACAAAAAACTTAAAGGAGAGATTGGGTGGAAGTAGGAGTATTTATATCGCTCGGCATTTATATGGTCGGCATGTTATTAATAGGTTACTATTCTTATAGAAAAACAAAAAATTTATCAGATTATATGTTGGGTGGACGCGGCTTAGGACCAGCGGTAACAGCTTTATCAGCTGGTGCATCTGACATGAGTGGCTGGATGGTAATGGGCTTGCCAGGTGCAATGTATATGACTGGACTTGCCAGTGCATGGCTTGCAATTGGTCTTACTATTGGAGCTTATGTAAACTATCTAATATTGGCACCTAGACTGAGAACGTACACGGAGGTTGCCCAGGATTCCATAACGATCCCGGATTATTTAGAAAATCGTTTTTTTGATTCATCTAATGTGTTAAGACTTGTTTCCGGAATTTTTATTCTTATCTTTTTTGCCTTGTATGCATGTGCGGGTATGGTATCAGGCGGTAAATTATTTGAAAGTGCATTTGGCCTGGATTATCATATCGGTCTATTCCTTACTGTAGCGGTTATCGTTGCATATACACTTTTCGGCGGTTTTCTTGCCGTAAGTATGACTGACTTTGTACAAGGTGTTATCATGTTTGTCGCATTGATATTGGTTCCAATCGTTGCCTTAACAAACGTTGGTGGAACAGAAACAATGCTCGATGATATTCGTCAAATTGATCCATCATTACTGGATTTCTTCAAAGGTACATCTGTCCTTGGTATTATCTCATTCTTGGCATGGGGCCTCGGATATTTTGGACAGCCTCATATTATCGTCCGTTTTATGGCAATCAGCTCTGTGAAAGAATTGAAAACTGCCCGCCGTATTGGAATTGGTTGGATGATCATATCCATTATTGGCGCGATGCTAGTTGGTCTAATTGGGGTTTCATACTTCTCAGATAAACCGGATATGCTTGGCGATCCGGAAACCGTTCTTATCGTTTTCGCAGAAGTATTATTCAATCCATATATAACTGGCTTCATTCTGGCCGCGATTCTGGCTGCGATTATGAGTACAGTTTCTTCACAACTTCTTGTAACATCAAGTGCGGTTACAGAGGATTTCTACAGAACGTTCTTTAGAAGAAATGCATCAGACAAAGAACTTGTTTTAGTTGGTCGATTAGCAGTACTTGGTGTAGCAATTGTCGCTCTAATTCTTGCATATACACCTAATGATACAATCCTTGGACTTGTAGGTAATGCTTGGGCTGGATTTGGTGCGGTATTTGGACCAGTTGTCTTGTTAAGTCTTTATTGGAAACGCATGACCAAGTGGGGAGCACTCGCCGGAATGATTGCTGGTGGAATCACAGTAATTGTTTGGCTATCAATTCCGGGATTATCTGACTGGCTTTATGAAATAATCCCTGGATTTATCTTAAGTCTACTAGCCGTTATCGTTGTCAGCAACATGACAAAGAACCCAGAAAAGCAAGTTCAAGAACAATTTGAACAAATGGAACAGAAAATGAAAGAGTAACATATATCATTAGGAAGCGCTGTTGTCTGCATTGCAGATAGCGGCGTTTTTTTGCAGGAATTTAGTTACCTATGTCGAATAAATTATAGATAGATTGCTATAGTTAAGGGGAAAAAAATTTGGAGATTAAACTGTTAACAGCAACCGATGCAGAAAATTATTGGAATTTAAGGTTAGAGGCACTGAAGCAATGCCCGGAAGCATTTGCAACAAGTTATGAAGAGGCAATTAGTAGAAAAAATCCGATTGAACAAGTAGCTCAAAATTTGGATGTGAAAGGTAATTACACATTTGGTGCATTTGAAAATAATACCTTGATGGGGATGGTTACATTAATGAAGGAAAGGCATCAAAAGCTGCAACATCGAGCAAACATTTTTGCCATGTATGTGACACCCAAAAAACAGGGGAAGGGCATCGGCAAATCCTTACTTCAAGAGGTTATAGAAACCGCTAAATTAACCGATGAAATTGAAAAATTAAATTTAACCGTGGTAAAAACAAATAAGAAGGCAAAGCAGCTCTATTCGACATTGGGATTTCAAACATTTGGCTTGGAAGAAAAAGCGCTAAAGATTAATGGTTCGTATTATGATGAAGAGTATATGGCTTTGGTAATTAAATAATTTTTCGAAGGTACATTGCCCTTTAATGTAAAATCGGGTCATTTGTCCCCTTTATTATTCAGATGCATAGAATAATACTGAATATGTGACAAAAGGGGTTGAAAAAAGCTAATGGCATTATTTATTAATAATGGCAGCCACGGTGATATTTATAAAAACAAGGGCGCTATTGATGAACCCAATCAAAGTTATTTCAAAAGGGATCATTTTGAAGAACTTGTAAACGGCCAACTTAAAGTAAACGAATCCTTGAACCATTCCATCCATGGACTAAAAGTTTTATATGAAAAACAGGAAAATGCCCAAACGGGTAAGTGGAAAGAAATAAGCAACAGGTTAAATGAGTTGAAACGAATCAATGTTCAACACGAGAAAGACCAGCATTATGTTCTGGAGCGGCTTAGGAATTTGGAAAGTCAAAATAAGAAACTTGAGGTAACGCTTGCAAATGAACAATTGTCGGGAAAAGAGCTGATGGATCAGCTTAACAAATTAGGCAACTCCCACCAAGCGATTGTGGAACAATTGGAAACGTATTGTTTGGAAAATGAAGTGTTTAAATCCAAAGTAAATGATCAATATGAGCTGCAACATCAAATGGCAGATCGAATTTCACAGCATGAAGATGCGCATGGCAAAGTATTAGATAGACTTGAAAACCAGGAAGCTCTGATGGAAAAAGTGACGAGACAAATTGAATACTTCCGTACTATTTTATTTGAACGCACAAACTTTTTGGCGGAAAAAATAGAGAACGGATATCACCATACATCTTCATATATCGCCAATCTAATTACGGGATCCGATCAGTCACCAAAAAAGTTTATGTTAAATCAGAAACAGGATGAAGACCATAAAGTTCATAAGTGAAAAACAGGGAAGGAATTTTTTCCTTTCCTTTTTTTGCAGAGGAAGGAGTAATAAAATGAACGGGAAAATATATCGGGTAGGTACCATTTACATTCCGGTTAGGGATCCATATAAATCAGCCAGTTGGTATCAGAAAGTACTTGGAGCCGTAGTAAATTTTCAAGATGAACAAAAAACAATATTAGATTTTGCAAACCAAAGTGTATTTCTGGTGAAAGCAAAAGCCGACGAAAAATTAAATTTCACTGATGCAAATGGTTACGAACATTTTACAGTCACATTTGAGGTTAATGGAGAAAAGGAATTAGAAGACTTACATAATACGTTCAAAGAAGGAGGGGTTAAAATTGGCGATATAGAAGATCGGGGACACCCAGGGCGAAACTTTATATTTTATGACCTGGATGGCAACAAATTCGATGTGTGGAGTGAATTGAGTCCCGATTATATAAAAAGGTATAATATCGACTAAGGCTTAAGTGGGCTGATGTACGATTAATATAAAAATGGAGTGGTTGACGATGAAGGAAAAGTTTGTGTTAGGTATCGCTCTATTTATGTCTGGAACATTATTGGTCGGGATTATGCATCTGGCAATCGCACTGTACATCCCTTCATTGGAAGGTTGGACCAACCCTCCAGGTAAATTTAGTACTGTGATGACAGAAATAATGGGATGGTTTCCTTATATACTTAGTATCATTCTAATGGTTGCTGGAATTACTGTGTTGATATTTCACTACAAAAAAGAATGGCAATCCTATTTGGAAAAATGGGAATCAAATAAAACGGATGAAAAATCCTAAGTTAGTTTAAAAAAGTGAATCCGTTCACCTTCATGGTAATCAAACACAAATCCATTTTTCTTATAAAATGCAATAGCACTGTGCCATTCCTGATTCGTTTCCAAAACAATTTTTGAATATCCCAATTTTATTGCTTGGCCTTCAAGCTGATCAAGCATTCTTTGGGCAATTCCCTTTCTGCGGTATGGTCTTCCAACTGACATGCGCTCGATCCTGCCAATCGTAGAACATTCCTTTGTTAATGCTCCCGTACCGACCATTGTTTCTTCTAAGAATCCGATAAGAAAGAGATGGCCATTCATTGTATAGTGCTCGTAAATGTTGTTTAAATCAGGGTTAAGTGAATAATCAATAAAACCAAAGCGTTCTTTCATGCCTTCTAATATTAGGTGTTTTGCTTCGCCATGAAATTCCTGCGTTATCTCCTGTATCTCAAGTTTCTCCATCCCAATCATTCCCCGCTATGTTCTTTAGTCGCTTTCCAAACGGTCCAGCGATCTTTTTCGACAATTTCCTTTTCATCAAGTTTATCATCTATAAATGTAATTAGCTCCTCTAATTCATAGTTAGTTAATTCATGTAATATAGAGCGGCCGTTTCTTGAGCGAATATCAGCCAATAATTCCCTTTTGGATGAATAAATTCGTCGTGTCTCCCACAGCTTCATTTCCTCCATATTACTAAATCCGGCCGATTGTAAATTATTTTTAACCACTTCACCTTCGTGCCGTCTTTTTATTTCGAGTTCCGCTAGATGCGGAAACTTAGAAAAAATATACCCTCTAATATGGGTACTGGATCCCTGGAGTAAGCAGTCCTTTGGCGTCCGGTCCTGAACAACAAAAGTACCGCCATCGTTTAACAATCGGTATGCTTCGTTAAAACAGGATTTCAAGTCATGCAAATGATGGATTAAAGCTCTTTCTAAAATTAAATCAAATTTTCCACTAGGCAACCCCGTTTTATTCGCATTTCCGAGCTGAAAATTCAGTTGTTCGTAATTTCTGCAATTCAATCTGGCACCATCAATCATTGCTTTAGAAAAATCTACTCCTGTTACCGATTTGATTCTAAGGTCTGCCAATGCCTTGGAATAAATCCCGCCACCACATCCAATGTCCGCTGCATGGTTAATATGTGCTGTATTCACAGTATTCCTCATCAAAGCTAACCAGCTTCCATCGGCTCTTCTATTGGTGTAGCTATGCTTATTACCTTGATCATGAAAATTAATCGTCACCTGATCATCCCCTTTCATAAATTTTATAGTAAATGTTCCGATAAATATAATACAGGTTTCCAATCACTTGAGATAAGTAAATACTATACGGGTCAAATTAATCGGTTGGCAATTAATTTGGTTGTGGTACCATTATTAGAAAGCCTACTATTCAAATTAAAAGGAGAAAAGTATATATGAATTCAATTGAATCAGTAAAAAATACTATGTTTACGAAAGCGTTTACGCAAAACCCATATCCTGCTTATGAAAAATTAAGAGAAGAAGAACCCATCCCTTATGTATTGTTACCAGATGGTGAATATGCATGGATGATAACGAGATATAAGGATGCGGTTGAGGCCTTAAAAGATCAGCGGTTCATTAAGGATTTTACCAAGCTCAGTGATAACGGTGATATGGATCACAGCAGTGTTTTTAGTCAAAACATGCTGTTTGCTGATATGCCAGACCATAAACGTTTAAGAGGTCTAGTTTCAAAGGCATTCACGCCGCAAATGATTGCGGGATTAAGAGGAAGGATCCAGGAAATTACTGACGACCTTCTTGATGAAGTTGAGGGTAAGGATAACATCAATCTGATTGATGAGTTTGCCTTTCCGCTGCCAATCATTGTTATCTGTGAAATGCTGGGAATACCGACTGAAGACCGGAATAAATTTCGCGTTTGGTCGAATTCAATGATTGAGGGATCGAATGGTGAATATGCAAAGGACATTCAACAACACATGAATGATTTCGTTCAGTATCTTGGGAAGAGATTTGCGACAGTTCGGGAAAATCCTGGAGAAGATTTAATCAGTAAATTAATCATTTCCGAAGAACAAGGGGATCAGCTGACAGAACAGGAATTATATGGCGTTGTGTCACTCTTAATTATTGCTGGCCATGAAACAACAGTTAACTTAATCGGAAATAGTGTGATGGCTTTGCTTGAGCACCCTGAACAGTTTGAGTTGCTAAAAAGTCAGCCGGAGTTAATCAATACTGCTATTGAGGAAACACTTCGCTTTAATGACCCAGTCGAGTTCAGTACTTCCCGTTGGGCCGGAGAGAATCTTGAATTTAAAGGGAGCCCGATGAAAAAAGGTGATCTGGTTATCATCGTTTTAAACTCAGCGAACCATGATCCAAACCAATTTGCAGACCCTGAAGTGTTTGACATTACCAGGCAAAAAAGCAGGCACTTAGCGTTCGGAAAAGGTATTCATGCTTGTTTAGGTGCACCACTCGCTCGTTTGGAGGGTGAGATTGCCATCAACAGTTTAATCAAACGGTTTCCTTCTATTAAAATGAACGCCGATAAAAATGAGCTTGATTGGCGATCAGGTATGATTGTCAGAGGGGTCAGAGAACTTCCGATTTCATTATAAAAAGTTTTTTACTTCCTAGCAATGATCTGGTATTCTTTCTTCTAATACAAAAAGGTCAATTCCAATTTCAAATGCAAAGAAGAGAAGCGTACAATGGACAATCCGTCAGAAGAGAGTTCCGGTTGGTAAAAAGGAGTATGGAATAATATATGTATTAGCGTACCTGATAAGGATAATATGGTGACATATTATTTAAACTGGTGTGGCACCATGACGAAAAAAAACTCGTCCTTAAGATTAAGTTCTTAAAGGGCGGTTTTTTTATTCGGCAAATTAAAGGATATTGTAACCATTTCCTAGAACTATAGTTGTATAGAACAGGATAAGTAACTGAGGGGGATGTTATGAAAAGAACGATAATTATTATTGCATGTGCTACTGTAGTACTTGGATTGGTGGCATGGGGAACCTATAGTTTTCTATCAAATGGAATGAATGTGGAAAATGCCTCAGCAGCTAAAGAAAAAGAGGAAGCAATTAAGGGGCTCAAAGATAATAGAGAAAAGATAGATGGAACAATTACCGAAAAAGATCTAACAGCTTTTCGGGAAAAGGGTCTGAATCCGTTTGGCGAATCGACTAAAATGACCGAACTGAATGATTATATATACCAGGAGTATATTCATGGGATGTCTCATCAAAAGGTGCAGGCCAGTAAAAAATGGGGGTTCTATGAAATCCACTCGAGCCGAATAGAATGGTTGTTAGCCGGATTGGCTGAAGTGGACCTGGACCATGAGGATATATACCGTGATATTTTGGGGAAGTGGCAAAAAGGAAACTTTTCCAATGTGGACGATGATCATAATACTATTTGGATGTTGCAGGATGGAACTGTAGGAAAGGCGACAGGTGTACTTAGTACGGAAGAAGAACAGGCATATCTAAATGCTAATACCGATTGATATATAGCTTCTATTGTTTGAAAACAATAATGAAGGGAAATGGTATACGTACTACTATTTTAATGGAGTGATGTAAGATATGGAAAATATGACAGGAAAAACAATAATAATTACCGGTGCAAGCAGCGGGATTGGTGAAGCAACTGCAGCAAGGTTTGCAAATGAAGGTGCCAATGTTGTCCTTGCCGCACGCAGAATGGATCGGCTTGAGGAATTGAAAAACAGAATCGATGGTGGAGCAGGCAGTGTCGCCATTAAAAAAACGGATGTTACATCGCGGGAACAAGTGCAGGAACTTGCTGAGTTTACCATAAAAGAGTTTGGACAAATAGATGTTCTATTTAATAATGCCGGGTTAATGCCGCTATCCCTTATGAAAAATACGAAGGTAGATGAATGGGATAAAATGGTTGATGTGAATATCAAAGGTGTACTTAATGGTTTAGCGGCAGTTCTTCCGCATATGCTGGAACGTAACTCGGGCCATATTCTAACAACTTCTTCTGTTGCAGGGCATGAAATAAATCCAGGAAGTGCAGTTTATTCAGGAACCAAGTTTGCTGTTCGGATAATTATGGAAGGTTTAGGTAAAGAGGTAGCGGAAAGCAATGTACGAACCACCTCTATTTCACCCGGAGCGGTTCAAACAGAATTAACAGAAACGATTACGGATGAAGAAATCCTTTTCAATATGAAAAAACGCGGTGGATCAATGACCCCGCTAAACAGTGATGATATTGCTGAAGCTGTTTTCTATGCTGTAAATCAGCCGGAAAATGTCGATGTAAATGAAATAATTGTTCGTCCTGCTAATCAAGGATAATCTGTAACATTAATAGTTACTATGCCTGTATGAAAGGGTGTGGTAACTATTACTTTTTCATCAACTATACAGACCCCGTAAAACCTCGTTCAATGATGTTCCACTATATATTACTTTGCTAAAAGCCCCCATTTGGCAGGGATATTCAAAGTACTAAAAGTTTTTCAATCCTATCTCTTTTAGTCGGTCAATTGTTATGTTAAAATGTTTTCTTGTACATGTTGGAATTTCGTATGCAAAATAATTAGTTGTAATTTACAACCAGCGGAATTTGATAAAAAATACTTGTTCAGGTAACGATAAGTATAAATTTTGTAGTAAGAAAGAGGGAAGAGAATATGGTCGAAAATCAAGCTCCGCCAAAACCAGGAGACATAAACTTTAACAAATGGCCAATCATGATTGTATTAATTTCTGGGGCTTTTGTTGCTATTTTAAACCAGACACTTTTGGCAACTGCATTGCCTCACATTATGGCTGACTTGAACTTGGATGCGAACGTTGCTCAGTGGCTGCAGTCCATATTTATGCTTGTCAATGGCATCATGATTCCAATAACAGCATTTTTAATCGGACGTTTTACTACCAGAGGTTTGTTTATCACAGCAATGAGCGTATTTGCTGTAGGTACAATCATTTGTTCAGTCGCACCGACCTTTTCCTTATTGATGGTGGGCAGAATTCTTCAGGCATCAGGTGCTGGTATTATTATGCCGCTAATGCAAACAATCCTATTCCTTATCTTTCCAATCGAAAAGCGGGGAACAGCGATGGGGATGTTTGGTTTAGTTATTGCCTTTGCCCCAGCGATAGGGCCGACTTTATCCGGATGGATGGTTGAACAATTTCCATGGAGAAGCCTATTCTATGTAATATTGCCTATCATTATTATCGATATTATTGTTGCTTACTTCATTTTAAAAAATGTAACAAAACAAACATTTCCAAAACTTGATATCTTATCCATTATTTTATCTTCCTTAGGATTTGGAGGTCTGTTGTTCGGATTTAGTACCGCCGGAGGAAGCGGATGGGGAAGCACGCAAGTGATTGTTTCCATGGTAATTGGTGCTGTAGCACTAACCTGGTTTATTTTGAGACAGATGAAACTTGATGAACCAATACTTGAATTTAGGGTGTTTAAAAATTCAATTTTCACTTTAACAACAGCCCTTGGTATGGTTGTATTTATTGCTATGATCGGTGCATCAGTTATTTTACCATTGCTTATGCAAAATATGTTAGGTTTTACTGCATTTGAATCAGGGTTAATGCTCTTGCCTGGTGCCCTTCTGATGGGATTTATGAATCCTATCACTGGAAGGCTGTTCGATAAGTTTGGTGCCAGATGGCTGTGTATCATTGGGTTAAGTATCGTAGTCATCACAACATTCATGTTTACTAATCTTACGGCCGAGACAACATTTACGTACTTGGCAGTGGTTAATGCCGTCAGGATGTTTGGCATAGCGATGGTAATGATGCCAGTCACAACAGCTGGATTGAATCAGCTTCCACAGGATTTAATACCACATGGTACAGCTATGAACAATACAATGCGTCAAGTAGCTGGTGCGGTCGGAACAGCCTTGCTCGTAACCGTTATGACAAATAACTTTGACCTTAACGAAGGTGTAAAAGGAATGGTTCATGGTGTTAATGTATCCTTTATCGTTGCAGGTATTTTTGCCATTATTGGTCTCGTGATGTCCTTCTTTATAAAAAGTTCTCGTCCCAAAATGGTAAAGGCTAGACAATAATAGAGGCTTAAAAAAGTTTTAGCCGGAGAGAAATCCGAACTATGATTCAAAATTCTTTAATTAGATTTTGTAGTAGTTCGGATATTTTTTTTGCTGCTTTTGTAAACTTTACTGCTAATTGTCTATAGACTGCTGCGAAGTATGCGCTGGTTTGTTTTCCGCTGCGGACCGTTGCCTTCCGTTGTTTCGAATAATTTAAACGTTGGATGATTACCACAAATACCTGTATATTTGGTATATAAATAGAGAGGATGAGATAGTTTGCAGCAACAAATTAAACTTGTAAAAAGACCAGTAGGAATACCAACAGAAAAGGATTTTGAATTTGCCCAGGTACCCATTGGAGAACCTGTTAAAGGTGAAGTGCTTGTCCGAACAGTATATATATCCGTAGACCCATATTTACGGGGGCGCATGAACGATGTGAAATCTTATGTTCCGCCGTTTGAACTCAATACAGTCATTTCAAGCGGTGTTATTGGGCAGGTGGTTGAATCAAAATCCACACGATTTGAAAAAAATGATATTGTCACGGGTATGCTGGGATGGCAGCAGTATTCAGTTGCAGGGGAATCCGAAATTCGAAAGGTTGATGCTACCATTGCACCTGCCTCCGCATACTTAAGTGTATTAGGACTGACAGGCTTAACCGCTTACTTTGGATTACTGGAAATCGGTCAGCCCAAAGAAGGCGAAACGGTTGTTGTGTCTGGGGCTGCAGGTGCGGTTGGTTCAATGGTCGGTCAATTAGCAAAAATTAAAGGTACTCGGGTAGTAGGAATTGCCGGTTCGGATGAGAAAGTAAATTACCTGATAAACAAATTAGGATTTGATGCAGCGATTAATTATAAAACAGAAAATGTTAAAGAGGCATTGAAAAAAGCATGCCCAAATGGGATAGATGTTTATTATGAAAATGTTGGCGGAGAAATAGGTGACGCCGTATTACCGCTTTTGAATAAGTTTGCGCGCATTCCTGTTTGCGGGGCTATTTCCACCTACAATAACAAGGAAGCTGATATTGGCCTTCGTGTACAAAGCTATTTAATTAAAACGAGCTCATTGATGAAAGGCTTCACGGTTGGTGATTATTCATCCAGGTTTCAAGAAGGAGCAGAAGCATTGGCAGGATGGCTGCAAGAAGGAAAGTTACAATATGAAGAAACAGTTACAGATGGGTTTGAACATACGATTGATGCATTTCTTGATTTATTCAAAGGAGCAAACATAGGCAAAGCCGTTGTGAAGGTAGCCGAGATTGAAAAGTAACGTAGACAGGGTCATGCATCCATGGGTTATCAACTTAATGGAAGCATGACCCTTTTACTAAGGTTTTCACAATAAAGTGTAAATTATAGTTATTCCGCCCGTTCATAAATGGTCTTTCTGTCATCTACTGTATAAATACCTATATTATACAGGAGTGGGCAATATGAAACTTACAAAGTTTGTTGATCGGTTACCGATCATGGATATCATTAAGCCGAAACGGAAAAATAAAAAAGGATCTTATTACGAGGTGCGAATGGAAGAGTTTAAGCAAAAGTTGCATAGGGACTTAAGGCCAACGCGGTTATGGGGATACAATCGCCAGTTCCCGGGACCTACATTTGATGTCAAACAGGGCGAACCAATACAGGTGAAATGGATGAATAATTTGCCATCAAGACATATCCTTCCAGTTGATCGGTCCATTCACGAAGTAGCACAACATCCGGAAGTACGGACAGTTACTCATTTGCATGGCAGCGAGACCAAATCAGCAAGTGATGGTTATCCAGAGGCTTGGTTTACAAAAGACTTTAAAAAAGTGGGACCATTTTTTAAAAGGGAGGTTTATGAATATCCGAACAGGCAGCGGGCCACAATGCTTTGGTACCATGATCACTCCATGGGGATTACAAGATTAAATATGTATGCAGGACTCGCCGGTGCATATATAATCCGCAACGAACAGGAAAAATTATTGAAATTACCAAAAGGAAAATATGAAATCCCCCTCGTGATTCAGGATCGTTCATTCAATGATGATGGGTCCCTGTCATATCCAAGACAACCAGCAGATCCAGCAGATAACTTACCTAACCCCTCAATTACACCATTCTTTCTTGGTGATAAAATAATCGTGAATGGAAAAGTATGGCCATATTTTGAAGTTGAACCACGTAAATATCGCTTTCGCATTTTAAACGCATCAAATACCCGGGCCTATCAGCTGTATCTTGATTCAAATCAGCCTTTTTATCAAATAGGCTCAGATGGAGGTTTATTGAAAAAAACAGTGAAAATTAATAAATTGACAATTGAGCCAGCGGAACGGGTCGATGTCATTCTAGATTTCTCAAAGTATGAAGGTATGAAGGTAATTTTAAAAAACAATCTGGGACCAAATGCGGATCCAGAAGATGAAACAGATGAAGTGATGCAATTTGACGTGAGTTTGCCGATGGAGGAAAGGGATGATAGCAACATTCCTCATAATCTATCCCGTATTCCTTCACTAAAGCAGAACAAGATTGATGCAATTCGAAATTTGAAACTAGTCGGTTCAACCGATAAATACAACCGTCCATTATTGTTACTGGATAATAAAAAATGGATGGATCCTGTCACGGAGAAACCTAATCTTGGTGCAACGGAAATCTGGACATTGATGAACATTACTGGATTTACCCATCCAATTCATATTCATTTGATCCAATTTCAAATATTAGACCGCCGTCCATTTGATTTAGATCTATATAACAAGGACGGAAGAATCGTTTATACTGGCCCATCAAGGCCACCGGAACCAAATGAACGCGGTTGGAAAGACACTGTACCAGCACCGTCAGCCCAGATTACACGGGTTATTGCGAAATTCACCCCATATACTGGTGATTACGTATGGCACTGTCATATATTGGAGCATGAGGATTATGACATGATGCGGCCACTTAGGGTCATCGATCCCAATCATACAGATGATAAGGAATAAATGATAATTCCTCCTTTTTTAGGCAAAATAAGGTTATAGGAGGGATTATAGATGGATCAAAAGAAAAGGAAGTCACAAATAGACGACAGTGTTGTTGCTCCAGGTGCTCCTGAAGATGCTCTTGATAAAAAAGCAACACAGGCTGAAATTGAGAATGGTGAATCTACAAAAGTTACCAGGCTAATGTATGATGAATATGATCCAAGTGAGAGATAAATTTATAAAAAGTGAAGGGTGGTGGGCTCTTCACTTTTTTATTTAAACCTACTTCCAAACTTCATTGGCAATGGTAACAACATGTCTAAGTTTTTCCCATTGTTCTTTTTCGGATAAAATATTTCCTTCCTCAGTCGATGCAAAGCCACACTGCGGGCTTAAACACAGTTGATTTATATTCACAAAACTTGCTGCTTTATCAATCCTTCGTTTAACTAATTCAGGATCTTCTAGCTCACCGAATTTAGATGTGACTAGGCCTAGGACTAGTTGCAAGTCGGGGCGTTTCACATAGCGGAGCGGTTCAAACCCGCCTGAACGTTCATCGTCATACTCAAGGAATAACCCATCTACATCCAGCCCATCAAACAATGTTTCTGAAACGGCGTCATAACCTCCAGAAGCTGCATACGTTGATTTAAAATTACCACGGCAAATATGCATGGTTATCCGCATGTCAGCTGGTTTTTTAGCAATTGACGTATTAATTAATTTGGCAAAGAACTGCTGCAGTTGCTCTGGTTCCTGTCCTTTTGCCCGAATTTGTTCATGACCATGCTCCGAGAAGAACAGAGACCATGAGGTATCATCCAATTGTAAGTAGCGGCAGCCTGCATCATAGAAGGCTTGAATCGCCTTTTGGTACGCTTGGGTTAAATCCCGTAACAGCAGGTCTTGGTCGTCATACAAGTCATTTTCAAAATCCCCTCGAAAATAAAGCATATTTGGGCTTGGGATAGTCATCTTAGCTGTATGGGAACCTGCAATATTATGAAGGAATTTATAATGTTCCAGCATTGGATGGTTGTGAAAGTTGATTTTGCCTGTTACTTTTATTGCATGCGCTTTTGTTTTTGTTCCATGGAACTGAATGCCGCTATCTGATTCATAGCCTTCTACACCTTCCAGGTTTTCCAGAAAGTCAAAATGCCACCAGGCCCTGCGGAACTCCCCATCTGTTACAGCCTGTAATCCAACTTCCTTTTGTTTTTCTACAATTCTTGTGATTTCAGCATCTTCAATCAGACGCAATTCATCAGAAGTTAATTCTCCAGTTATTTTTTGGATTCGTGCCCATTTAATTCGGTCGGATCGTAACAAGCTCCCTACATGATCACCACGAAATGGCGCTACTACATGGTTTGTTTTTGGCTCGGATTGCTGTGATTGTACCATTCATCATTCCCACTTTCTTTGTGTGATTTTTTGACAGAAGAAAAATATAATAAGGGCCCTCTATAAAGAAGAAGGCCCTTAGTGGATAATCATTCTTCTTATCTGCCGGTAACTAGTACCTGGTGGAATTAGCACCGTGCCATAATTGGCTGGTTGCTGAGGTGTCATCGGGCCAGTCCCTATACCTCTCTTGATAAGCTGAAGCTATAAAATTAGTTTGTATTCTGTTAACTTCTTTTTTCATACTTTATACCAGTTGGAAATAGTAGTCAAGTGGATTTGTTCTATACTTTAAGGAAGTATAAACGAAAATATGTTTAGCGTAAAAGGCTGGGACATAATTAAAATATTTGAGTCAAAGACGAACAATCACAGGGTAGCCAGTTTAAAACGTTAATTTTTAAATAGTCGGATCTAATTCGCAGTTGATATAAATAGCGACAGATGCGCTGGGTTGTTTTCCGCTGCGGACCGTTGCTTTCCGCAGCGACCGCCGGGGTGATAATTTTTAGTTACGTTGCAGTTTATGGACAATTCGCAATAAGGTTTAAAAAACAGCCAAGAAAAATATCCGAACTAATCCAAATTCTAATTAAAGAATTTGGAATCATAGTTCGGATTTCCCCATGACTGAATCACTTTTGTCTCAGCCTCTTACACTTTTCTAATTATGAAACTTTAGTCTTTGAATCAGGCTTAACATATGCTTCATTTCTACTGAAAATAGTAAGCCCAGTTGTATTTTTGTTATATTTCGGGAAGAAGAAACTTGCTACATATCCAAATATAAATGATGTAAAGAATGAGACGACACTAACGGCAAATGGTGTCAAGTCTGTTTGCTGAATAAAGTAGGAAGTAATCGCACTTAAGAATAATCCGATTAATACCCCAGGTGCATTTGCCCGTTTGGTAAAGATTCCGAGGGCAAAGATACCCGCTATTGGCACACCGAACAATCCAGTAAGCGCTAAGAACAAGTTCCATGTTTCCGCACGATTGGTGGAAACCAAATAGAGCGCAGCAGCCATTCCAAGAATACCGGCAATAATAATAGCTATTCTTGCAATCCATACATCCTGACCGGTTTTACCAAAGAATCGTTGTTTAAAATCAACCGTCACACATGCTGAAAGACTGTTTAAACTAGATGAAATCGTTGATTGACAAGCCGCGAATATCGCAGCAATCAGTAAACCTGCAACACCAACAGGCAAGGTTGTTACGATAAAATAAGGAACGACCGCTGAGGTATTAAATCCATCAGGAAGTGCTTCCACATTTGAATAGTAACTGTAAAGAACAGTACCCATTCCATAGAAGATTGGAATCGTAACGAGAGCTAAAATACCGTTTGTCCAAAGTGATTTATTTGTTTCTTTTATAGAACTGGTTGTTTGGTAACGCTGCACAACATCCTGACTTGCGGTGTATTGATGCAGGTTATTAAAAATCGAACCGATAAAGATAATTGGAATTGCAGCAGCTGCTGCCCCAAATTGGAAATTATCCACGGTGATCAATTTATCATTAGCTAATGCATCGCTTATTACAGTCGAGAAGCCGCCGTTAATGGTGAAAATACCTAATATAACAACTAGTAGTGCGCCCCCAAGTAATAAAATTCCTTGAATAACATCGCTCCAAATAACACCTTCCATACCACCTAAGAACGTATAGATGATACATAAACCGCCAACAGCGGAAGCGATTAAAATTGGATTAATGTTTGATACAGAAGTAATGGCTAATGTCGGCAGATAAATAACAATGGCGACACGACCAATATGGAAAAGAATAAATAATAAACTTCCGATTACGCGCAACGAGACACCAAATCGTTCTTCTAAATATTCATAGGCTGTTGTTACATTCAATTTTCTAAAGAACGGAATGTAAAAGTAGATTAATACAGGTATAATTGCGAATATCGCAAGGTTACCTGCCGCATATGACCAATCTGTCAAAAATGCCTGTTCAGGTGTTGACATAAAAGTAATCGCACTTAATGTTGTTGCATAGATACTGAACCCTGCTGCCCAGGCAGGAATTTTACCACTTGCGGTAAAGAATGCATCTGTGTTTTTTCCTGATCTTTTTGTGAAGTAAACGCCTACCCCTAACATTGCAACTAAATAGACAACTAACACGATCCAGTTAATTGCACCAAGACCTACTTTATCCATTATAAGTTCCCCCTTTAAATATAATGAAGCGCTTTCTTATTTTTCGGCAAAAGTCTATCAAGACCTTTGCCTTACCTATTATAAATCGAAATCAGTTACCAGTTGTTTGACTTCTCCTTTTTTACCTGAATCAAAGGAATGCATGGGTTTTTTACAGATTCCAGCGTCAATACCTTTGACATTTAGAACTTCTTTCAATGTTTGGTACAAGCCTAAGTCCAAAACCTTTTCTATTAAATCATTTGTTACATGCTGTACTTCATAGGCTTCAGCAACTTTACCAGCGTGGCATAGTTCCATAATCTGTTTAGCCCGTTTTCCATTGATATTAAATGTACTGCCGATTGCACCGTCAACCCCGGATACTACACCATAAATCAGCATTTCATCAAATCCGGAATAGATGAGTTTGTTAGGATATTTTTTTCTTAAGCGTTCTAGCATAAAGAAGTTTGCGTCTGTGTATTTCACGCCAATAATTTTTTCATTTTGAAAGAGCTCATCAAATTGATCCATTGACACGGATACACCTGTCAGGGCCGGAATGGCATAGATAATCATATTATTGCCAGTTGCTTCAGTAATCGCATTATAATAATTTTTGATCTCATCGAAGGTAAATTTATAGTAAAAAGGTGTGACAGCAGATAAACTATCATATCCTAGCTCCGTTGCGTATTTCCCAAGTTCGATAGCTTCGTCGAGATTAATAGATCCTACTTGTGCGATAAGCTTAACATCGCCATTGTTCTCCTCGCTTGCAATTTTAAAAACAGCTTTTTTTTGTTCAGTAGTCAGCATGAAGTTCTCACCGGAACTACCATTAACATATAGC